>NZ_JAUMKF010000020.1:0-60747 GCF_030519405.1 Bacillus sp. C28GYM-DRY-1 | reverse complement strand
CTCTCAATTTGTTTGGTGGCGATAGCGAAGAGGTCACACCCGTTCCCATGCCGAACACGGAAGTTAAGCTCTTCAGCGCCGATGGTAGTCGGGGGTTTCCCCCTGTGAGAGTAGGACGCCGCCAAGCAATTTGAAAAAAGGGCAGCTCATATGAGCTGCCCTTTTTTGTATTCTGGTTTATTAGTATCATAAAACTTCTTTTAATTGTATAATATAATAACTTTACACTGAATTTTAAATCGGCAATCAGGTTTTATGGGTCGGGAAAGTGGAAATAATAAAGGATAGAGCGAGAAAGTTGAAAATTCTCGAGAAACGCCTTATAGTAAGATTAAAGTCAAATATAGTCAAAGTCAGTAAAGGAGGGGGTTGAGTGGGACATAATATTTCTGACATCATTGAACAATATTTAAAACGAGTGTTAGATCAAAATGGCAAGGAAATTTTAGAGATTAAACGAAGTGAAATTGCAGATAAATTTCAATGCGTTCCTTCCCAAATAAATTATGTCATCAACACCAGATTTACAAGCGAAAGAGGATATATTGTTGAGAGCAAACGCGGGGGCGGCGGTTACATCAGAATCATTAAAATTAAAATGAACAATGAAGTTGTCCTGATCAATAATATTATTTCTCAAATTAATACCCATTTGTCTCAAGCAGCCTCTGATGACATTATTTTAAGGCTATTAGAAGACAAGGTGATTTCAGAAAGAGAAGCAAAAATGATGGTCAGCGTGATGGACCGCTCGGTTTTACACATTGACTTGCCTGAACGTGATGAATTAAGAGCGAGAATGATGAAGGCTATGCTGACATCTTTAAAATTAAAATAAGCGGGTGAAAAGATTGATTTGTCAAGAGTGCCACGAGAGACCTGCCACTTTTCACTTTACAAAGGTTGTTAACGGAGAAAAAATAGAAGTTCATATTTGTGAACAATGTGCCAAAGAAAATAGTGATTCATATGGTATAAGTGCAAATCAAGGTTTCTCTATTCATAATTTACTTTCGGGTTTGCTGAACATGGATTCTTCATTCCAAAATGCAGGAACTCAAATGTTCAGTCACTCGGAGCAAATATCAGCTTGTCCGAAATGCGGAATGACTTTTCAGCAATTTAGAAAAATCGGCCGTTTTGGTTGTTCTGAATGTTATAAAACATTTCATAGCAACATCACACCTATCTTACGTAAAGTGCATAGCGGGAACACTGTGCATGCTGGGAAAATACCGAAGCGTATAGGCGGCAATCTCCATGTCAGACGGCAGATTGACATGCTGAAAAAAGAATTAGAATCCTTAATTCATCAAGAAGAATTTGAGAACGCAGCCCATGTGAGAGATCAAATTCGTTCATTAGAACAATCACTCAAAAGCAAAGATAGTGAGGAGGAACAGGGGTAATGTCGCTAAAGCATTTTATTCAGGACGCACTAAGCAGTTGGATGAAGCAGAAGGGACCTGAAAGTGACATTGTACTCAGCAGCCGCATACGTTTAGCAAGGAACTTTGAACATATACGGTTCCCTACGCGGTATTCCAATGAAGAAGCCTCATCCATCATACAGCAATTTGAAGATCAGTTTTCAGAACAAGAAATTCCCGGAATCGGAAAATTCGTTTTGATCAGAATGAATGATGCACAGGCTTTAGAAAAGCGTGTACTTGTTGAAAAACATCTCATCAGTCCGAATTTGACAGAGTCTCCTTTTGGCGGCTGTTTGCTTTCTGAAAATGAAGAAGTAAGCGTCATGTTAAATGAGGAGGATCATATTAGGATTCAATGTCTATTCCCTGGATTTCAGCTTTTAGAGGCAATGAAAGCCGCTAACTGGGTCGATGACTGGATTGAAGAAAAAGTTGATTATGCTTTTAATGAGCAAAGAGGATACTTAACCAGCTGTCCTACAAATGTAGGTACGGGTTTAAGGGCTTCAGTCATGATGCATCTGCCAGCACTGGTTTTAACTAGGCAAATAAATCGAATTATACCGGCAATTAATCAATTAGGCTTAGTTGTTAGAGGAATTTATGGGGAAGGCAGCGAAGCAGTAGGAAATATCTTTCAAATTTCAAATCAGATCACGCTTGGCAAGTCAGAGCAGGATATTGTAGATGATCTTAACAGTGTTGCCGCCCAGCTAATTGAACAAGAACGATCTGCCCGAGAAGCGCTTTACCAAACCTCTAAAATTGAACTTGAGGATAAGGTATATCGGTCTTATGGGGTCTTGTCCAATTGCCGGATGATAGAATCGAAAGAAACTGCAAAATGTCTTTCAGATGTCCGCTTGGGCATAGATCTAGGCATTATTAAAGGACTTTCAAGCAACATACTTAATGAACTAATGATTTTGACACAGCCAGGATTTTTACAGCAGTACTCGGGAGGCGCTTTGCGGCCAAACGAAAGAGACATTCGAAGAGCGGCTCTCATCAGAGAACGGCTTCACTTAGAAATGAATGGGAAAAGACAGGAGGATGAATCGATATGATGTTTGGAAGATTTACAGAACGAGCTCAAAAAGTACTGGCGCTTGCACAGGAAGAAGCACTTCGTTTAGGTCATACAAATATTGGGACAGAACATATATTGTTGGGATTAGTTCGTGAAGGTGAAGGGATTGCATTTAAAGCTTTAGAGGCCCTTGGTCTTAATTCAGATAAAATACAAAAAGAAGTAGAAAGTTTGATTGGTCGAGGACAGGAAAGTTCCACCTCTGTTCCTCACTATACACCTAGAGCTAAAAAAGTAATAGAACTATCAATGGATGAAGCTAGAAAACTAGGTCATTCTTATGTAGGAACAGAACACATACTTCTCGGACTAATTCGTGAAGGTGAAGGAGTTGCTGCAAGAGTTTTGAATAATCTTGGTGTCAGTCTTAATAAGGCAAGACAGCAAGTGCTGCAACTTCTTGGAAGCAATGAAACCGGGACATCTGGAGCCGGAACAAATAACAATGCAAATACACCGACGCTTGACAGTCTGGCAAGAGATTTAACCGCTATTGCCAAGGAAGATAGCCTTGATCCAGTTATTGGAAGAAGTAAAGAGATTCAACGTGTTATTGAAGTATTAAGCCGTAGAACTAAGAATAATCCAGTTCTAATTGGAGAACCAGGTGTAGGTAAAACAGCAATTGCAGAAGGCCTTGCTCAGCAGATCATTAACAATGAAGTTCCGGAAATATTGCGTAATAAACGCGTGATGACATTAGACATGGGAACAGTTGTAGCCGGCACAAAATACCGCGGTGAATTTGAGGATCGCCTGAAGAAAGTCATGGATGAAATTCGCCAGGCAGGAAACATCATTTTATTCATTGATGAACTCCATACCTTAATCGGAGCGGGTGGAGCAGAGGGTGCCATTGATGCGTCTAACATTTTAAAACCTTCACTTGCTCGCGGTGAACTTCAATGTATTGGAGCGACGACTCTTGATGAGTACCGTAAATATATTGAAAAAGATGCAGCGTTGGAACGCCGTTTTCAGCCGATTCAGGTTGATCAGCCATCTGCAGATGAAAGTATTCAAATTTTAAAAGGCTTGCGTGACCGATATGAAGCTCACCACCGTGTATCAATTACAGATGATGCCATTGAAGCTGCGGTTAAGCTTTCTGACAGATATATTTCTGACCGTTTCCTTCCAGATAAAGCAATTGACTTAATCGATGAAGCGGGTTCAAAGGTGAGACTGCGCTCCTTTACAACACCTCCTAACTTAAAAGAGCTTGAACAGAAGCTTGATGAGGTTCGTAAAGAGAAGGATGCGGCAGTGCAAAGCCAAGAGTTTGAAAAGGCAGCTTCTTTGCGTGATACTGAGCAGCGCCTGCGCGAGCAAGTAGAGGATACGAAGAAATCATGGAAAGAGAAGCAAGGGCAGGAAAACTCAGAGGTTACTGTTGATGATATTGCGATGGTTGTATCCAGCTGGACTGGGGTGCCTGTATCCAAAATCGCCCAAACGGAAACTGATAAGCTTCTCAATATGGAAAGCATTCTTCACTCCCGTGTCATTGGCCAGGATGAAGCAGTTGTAGCTGTAGCAAAAGCAGTCAGACGTGCGAGAGCAGGATTAAAAGATCCTAAACGCCCAATCGGCTCATTCATTTTCTTAGGCCCTACAGGTGTAGGTAAGACAGAGCTGGCGCGAGCACTTGCTGAATCGATTTTCGGTGATGAGGAAGCCATGATCAGAATTGATATGTCTGAGTACATGGAAAAACACTCAACTTCAAGACTTGTCGGTTCACCTCCGGGATATGTGGGATACGATGAAGGCGGCCAATTAACAGAGAAAGTCAGAAGAAAACCTTACTCTGTCGTGCTTCTTGATGAGATTGAGAAAGCGCATCCTGATGTCTTCAATATCCTCCTGCAAGTTCTTGAAGACGGACGATTGACTGATTCTAAAGGACGTACAGTCGATTTCCGCAATACCATTCTGATTATGACGTCAAACGTCGGAGCAAGTGAGCTGAAACGCAATAAATATGTCGGCTTTAACGTTCAGGATGAGACGCAAAATCATAAAGACATGAAAGATAAAGTGATGGGTGAATTGAAACGTGCGTTCAGACCCGAGTTTATCAACCGGATCGATGAAATCATTGTCTTCCATTCACTTGAGAAAAAACATCTCACTGAAATCGTGTCATTGATGTCTGATCAATTAACGAAACGCCTGAAAGAACAAGATCTTTCTATCGAATTGACCGATGCTGCAAAAGCGAAAGTTGCGGAAGAGGGCGTTGACTTGGAATACGGCGCCCGTCCATTAAGAAGAGCTATCCAAAAACATGTCGAAGACCGTTTATCTGAAGAACTACTCAGAGGTAATATTCATAAAGGACAGCATATCGTTCTCGATGTAGAAGACGGCGAATTTGTCGTAAAAACGACTGCTAAAACGAATTAATATAGAAGACGAAAATGAGGCATACAGCATGTAAGTGTATGCCTCACTTTCATATTAAGAAATAGAACAAAGGGAGAGGTCTTACACGATATATGGCTAAAACAAAATCGAAATTCATCTGCCAATCCTGCGGTTACGAGTCTCCAAAATGGATGGGGAAATGTCCGGGCTGCGGTGCTTGGAATACTATGGTGGAAGAAATGGTTAAAAAAGCGCCGGCCAATCGGAGAGCAGCTTTTTCTCATTCAGTTCAAACTGTACAGAAACCTTCACCTATTACATCAATCGAAACATCAGAAGAACCTCGGGTTAAAACCCAGCTTGGCGAGTTTAACAGGGTGCTCGGCGGGGGCGTCGTCAAAGGCTCACTCGTTTTAATCGGCGGCGATCCTGGTATTGGAAAGTCAACGTTATTACTGCAGGTTTCCGCTCAATTATCAGATTCATCGAACAGTGTGCTGTACATTTCGGGAGAAGAATCGGTAAAGCAAACGAAACTGAGAGCAGATCGTCTTGGCATTAATAGTCCGTCACTGCATGTTTTATCTGAAACCGATATGGAGTATATTTCGTCTGCTATACAAGAGATGAATCCAGCGTTTGTCGTTGTAGACTCTATTCAAACGGTTTACCAAAGCGACATTACATCGGCTCCGGGCAGTGTGTCACAGGTCAGAGAATGTACCGCTGAGCTGATGAAAATTGCAAAAACAAAAGGTATTCCGATTTTTATCGTAGGGCATGTGACGAAGGAAGGGTCGATTGCGGGGCCAAGACTGTTGGAGCATATGGTCGACACTGTTTTATATTTTGAAGGGGAACGTCACCATACTTTCCGTATTTTACGGGCTGTAAAAAACCGTTTTGGTTCTACAAATGAAATGGGCATTTTTGAAATGCGCGAAGAGGGGCTCACTGAGGTTTTGAACCCTTCAGAAATTTTCTTGGAAGAACGTTCAGCGGGATCCGCAGGCTCAAGCATAACTGCTTCTATGGAGGGCACAAGACCGATTCTCGTTGAAATCCAGGCGCTCATCTCGCCAACAAGCTTTGGCAATCCGCGGCGTATGGCAACAGGAATAGACCATAACAGGGTTTCGCTGTTAATGGCTGTGTTAGAAAAAAGAGTTGGGCTGCTGCTGCAAAATCAGGATGCCTATTTGAAAGTAGCTGGCGGCGTAAAGCTTGATGAACCGGCAATTGATCTTGCCATTGCGATCAGCATCGCGTCCAGCTTTAGAGACACCCCCCCAAATCCTGCCGATTGTTTTATAGGTGAAGTGGGGTTAACCGGAGAAGTCCGGCGGGTTTCTAGAATTGAACAGCGTGTGAAAGAAGCGGCTAAGCTTGGTTTTACACGCATGATCATACCCGCGGCAAATCTGGATGGTTGGACGAAACCAAAAGGGATTGAGGTTATCGGAGTAGCAAATGTTGCAGAGGCGCTTCGTACTTCATTAGGAGGATAATAGATGGAAAAAGAGAAAAAAGGGGCGAAACACGAATTAGACCTGTCATCTATATTGCAGTTTGTTGCTCCGGGTACACCGCTCAGAGCAGGGATGGAAAACGTCTTGAGAGCAAATACAGGCGGTCTGATTGTTGTTGGATATAATGATAAAGTAAAAGAAGTAGTGGACGGCGGCTTTCACATAAATACGGCTTTTTCTCCGGCTCATTTGTATGAGTTGGCTAAAATGGATGGAGCGATCATTTTAAGTGATTCAGGTCAAAAAATCCTCTACGCTAATACACAACTGATGCCAGATGCCACAATTTCTTCGTCAGAAACAGGAATGCGGCACCGTACTGCCGAAAGAGTAGCTAAGCAAACTGGCTGTCTCGTGATTGCTATTTCTGAAAGAAGAAATGTTATAACGTTATATCAGGAAAACATGAAGTATACACTAAAAGACATAGGATTTATTTTAACCAAAGCGAACCAAGCTATACAAACACTTGAAAAATATAAGACAATCCTCGACAAAACAATTAACGCACTGAATGCATTAGAGTTTGAGGAGCTTGTTACCTTCAGTGATGTTTTGTCTGTCATGCATCGTTATGAAATGGTGCTGAGAATCAAAAACGAAATCAACATGTATATCAAAGAGCTGGGAACAGAAGGACATCTGATCAAGCTGCAAGTTATTGAATTGATTACAGATATGGAAGAAGAGGCCGCTTTATTTATTAAGGATTATGTGAAAGAAAAGATTAAAGATCCGTTTGTTCTATTGAAAGAGCTGCAGGATATGTCCAGTTATGATCTGCTGGATGATTCTATTGTGTATAAGCTCCTCGGTTATCCGGCTTCTACAAATCTTGATGATTATGTATTGCCTAGAGGATACAGGCTGTTAAATAAGATACCGCGTCTTCCGATGCCGATTGTTGAAAATGTTGTAGAAGCATTTGGAGTCCTACCAAGGATTATTGAGGCGAGTGCAGAAGAACTAGATGAAGTTGAGGGAATCGGTGAAGTACGAGCCCAAAAAATCAAAAAAGGTTTAAAACGCCTGCAAGAGAAGCATTATTTAGATAGACAGCTGTGATTTCGGTTAAAACCTTATGAATACGGGTATATTAATGTTGATTTTTGTTTATTCTGATATTCGTAGGATCATAAAAATTTGTGAAATAAAATGTTAAAAGGAGGTGGGGGTATGTTAAAACGAATAGTTCAGGCGTTCTTCATTATCTTTGGCGGCGTTGTTGGTATATTTTTAATACCTGAATTGTTTGTACTGTTAAGTATACAGGACATACCTTTAATAACAAACGCATATACGTCTGCGGCAATAGGAGCAATTATCTTTTTTCTCATCAGTATATGGGGTACAGAATACGTTGTGAACTGGATGAAGTGGATAGAGGATTCATTGTTAAAAGCGCCGGTTCCAGATTTGTTATTTGGAAGTCTTGGCCTGGTTTTTGGACTTATAATCGCTTATCTTATCGTAAATGTTATTCCTTTAGACAATATACCTTACCGCATATTCAGTACAATCATCCCTGTGTTTTTAGCGTTCTTCCTCGGTTATCTCGGCTTCCAGGTGGGCTTTAAGAAAAAGGATGAATTGATCAGCCTGTTTTCCATTTCTGCCAGAATGCAAAAGAAAAAAGGAACAGCGGATGAAGAACATGAGGTTCAGGACAAGAAGCTGAAAATTTTGGACACAAGTGTTATTATTGATGGGAGAATAGCAGATATTTGTCAGACTGGGTTTTTAGAGGGGATTATCGTGATTCCGCAGTTTGTCCTTGAGGAATTGCAGCATATTGCTGATTCTTCAGATGTTTTAAAACGAAACAGAGGACGACGCGGTCTTGATATCCTAAACCGGATTCAGAAAGAATTAGACATTGAAGTTGAAATTTATGAAGGCGACTTTGAAGATATCCAGGAGGTTGACAGCAAGCTCGTCAAACTCGCTAAGCTGACATCCGGAGTCGTCGTAACGAATGATTTTAATCTAAATAAAGTATGCGAGCTTCAGAAGGTAGCAGTATTAAACATTAATGACCTTGCCAATGCGGTCAAGCCTGTTGTTCTTCCTGGCGAGGAAATGAATGTTCAGGTCATTAAGGACGGGAAAGAGCATAATCAGGGAGTTGCCTACTTGGATGACGGTACGATGATTGTCGTTGAAGAAGGGCGCAATTATATCGGCAAGCATATTGATGTACTCGTTACAAGTGTGCTGCAAACAGCAGCGGGACGAATGATTTTTGCTAAGCCCAAGCTGTTGGAGAAGGCGCTGTAAAGGGAGAAAAAACAATGAGTTATGATGTGGTGATTCCTGCAGCCGGACAGGGAAAACGGATGAAGGCGGGGAGAAATAAACTGTTCATTGAGCTGAAAGGAGACCCGGTGATCATTCACACGTTAAGAGTGTTTGACAGCCACCGGCCGTGTGAAAAAATCATCTTGGTGATTAATGAGCGCGAGCGGGAGCACTTTCAGCAATTGCTGACCGATTATCCATTTCAAACTCCTATTGAGCTTGTTGCAGGCGGAGATGAGCGGCAGCACAGTGTTTATAAAGGGCTGAAAGCCGTGAAACAAGAAAAGATAGTTCTTGTTCACGACGGCGCCCGGCCTTTTATAAAGCATGAACAAATAGATAAACTGATCGCTGAAGCGGAACAGGCAGGAGCGGCCATCCTCGCTGTCCCGGTAAAAGATACGATTAAACGCGTTCAAGATTTACAAGTCTGTGAGACGATTGAACGTTCAAGCTTGTGGGCTGTCCAAACGCCACAAGCTTTTCGTCTTTCTTTATTGATGAAGGCCCACGCTGAGGCGGAGCATAAGGGATTTTTAGGGACGGATGACGCCAGTCTCGTTGAAGAGATGGAGGGCGGTTCGGTCCGCGTTGTAGAAGGCAGCTATACAAATATTAAGCTGACGACGCCAGACGATTTAACGTCAGCTGAAGCTATCATGGAATCAGAAAGTAGGAATAATCATGTTTAGAATTGGACAAGGCTTTGATGTTCATCAATTAGTGGAGGGCCGCCCTCTTATTATTGGCGGAATTGAAATCCCGTATGAAAAAGGGCTGCTCGGCCATTCTGATGCAGACGTATTGCTGCATACCGTCGCTGACGCCTGCCTCGGGGCTGTTGGAGAAGGTGACATCGGCAAGCATTTTCCTGATACTGATCCCGAGTTCAAGGATGCAGATTCTTTCAAGTTACTTCAGCATGTCTGGGGGATTGTGAAACAGAAGGGGTATGTTCTTGGAAACATTGACTGCACCATCATTGCACAGAAGCCAAAGATGCTGCCGTACATAGAAGATATGAGAAAAAGAATTGCTGAAGGGCTTGAGGCGGACGTTTCTCAAGTAAATGTAAAAGCAACAACGACAGAAAAGCTTGGTTTTACAGGCCGAGCGGAAGGAATAGCGGCTCAAGCGACAGTACTGATACAAAAAGGCTAACTTGCTTTGATGCCGGGTCTATTTGATGGTAGAATAGATTCATACATTTTTGCCTGAGGCCATACATGACATGAAAGGAAGTATTTGAAAATGGGAAACGAAGTACGCGTCCGTTATGCACCGAGTCCAACAGGACATTTGCATATTGGAAATGCCAGAACGGCGCTTTTTAATTATTTATTTGCCCGCAATCAAGGCGGTAAGTTTATTATTCGTGTTGAGGACACTGATAAAAAGCGCAATATTGAGGGCGGAGAACAAAGCCAGCTTAATTATTTGAAATGGCTTGGTATTGACTGGGATGAGAGTGTGGATGTCGGCGGTGAGTACGGCCCATACCGTCAATCAGAGCGTAACGATATCTATAAAGTGTATTATGAAGAGCTTCTTGAAAAAGGGCTTGCTTATAAATGTTACTGTACGGAAGAAGAGCTTGAAAAAGAGCGTGAAGAACAAATTGCACGCGGAGAAATGCCGCGTTATTCCGGAAAACACAGAAATCTGACTCAGGAAGAACAGGAGAAATTTATTGCTGAAGGCAGAAAGCCAAGTATTCGTTTCCGTGTGCCGGAAGGAAAAATCATTGCCTTCAACGATATCGTAAAAGGCGAAATTTCTTTCGAATCAGATGGCATTGGCGACTTTGTTATTGTGAAAAAGGACGGAACACCGACTTACAACTTCGCGGTAGCTATTGATGACTACTTAATGAAAATGACCCACGTGCTGCGCGGTGAGGATCATATTTCTAACACACCGAAACAAATTATGATTTTTCAAGCATTCGGATGGGATATTCCTCAGTTCGGACACATGACGCTGATTGTAAATGAAAGCCGTAAAAAGCTCAGCAAACGCGATGAGTCTATAATTCAATTCATCGAGCAGTATAAAGAGCTTGGCTACTTGCCGGAAGCGCTGTTCAACTTTATCGGACTGCTTGGCTGGTCACCGGTTGGAGAAGAAGAGCTATTCACAAAAGAACAGTTTATCGATATTTTTGATGTAAACCGTTTATCTAAATCACCAGCATTGTTTGATATGCATAAGCTAAAATGGGTTAACAATCAATACGTGAAGAAGCTGGAGCTTGATCAGGTTGTTGAACTGACGCTTCCGCATCTGCAAAAAGCCGGCAAAGTTGGCGCTGAGCTTTCTGCTGAAGAACAAGAATGGGTTCGTAAACTGATTTCCCTGTATCATGAGCAATTAAGCTACGGTGCGGAAATTGTTGAGTTGACTGATTTGTTCTTTACGGATGAGATCGAGTATAATCAAGAAGCAAAAGCTGTTCTGGAGGAGGAGCAGGTTCCTGAAGTGCTCAGCACATTCGCTGCGAAGCTTGAAGAGCTTGAGGAGTTCACTCCGGATAACATCAAAGCATCAATCAAAGCGGTGCAGAAAGAAACTGGCCATAAAGGGAAAAAACTGTTTATGCCGATCCGTGTTGCTGTAACAGGGCAAACTCACGGTCCGGAACTGCCGCAATCAATTGAATTGATCGGTAAAGAAATTGCAATTCAGCGTTTGAAAAATATTTAAATAAACGATTGTTGACAGGGAAGAGTATAAAGCTTTAGGCCATTACAGAAAGGATCTTCATTGGCTGAGAGAGATCCATGAGCCGGGTTTTAGAAGTGCGCCCTTAAGACCTCTGAAGAACATTTTTCGAAATCAGTATTCAAAGGCGGCCGCCGCCGTTACAGGCTGAAGTTGGGAGAGCAGGAGTCTGCTTTTCAAACAGAGTGGAACCGCGCGGTTTAAGCGTCTCTGTCATGTTTTCATGCAGAGGCGCTTTTTTTATTGGGTGAAGAGGAAATCAAATAGAGAAGTGGGGGGAAGCATGTGTTTTTTAGAATGCTCAAAGAAGACATTGATACAGTGTTCGATCAAGATCCAGCAGCAAGAAGTTATTTTGAAGTAATTTTAACTTATTCCGGTTTACATGCTATATGGGCGCATCGGATTGCACATGCTTTATATAAACGAAAATTTTATTTCCTTGCACGCCTTATATCTCAGGTAAGCCGATTTTTTACCGGGATCGAAATCCACCCCGGCGCTACGATTGGGAGAAAATTTTTCATAGACCACGGTATGGGGGTTGTCATTGGGGAGACATGTGAAATCGGCAATAACGTAACCGTTTTTCAGGGGGTTACCCTCGGGGGAACAGGGAAAGAAAAGGGAAAAAGGCACCCAACAATTAAAGATGACGCATTGATAGCTACAGGTGCGAAAGTGCTCGGTTCAATTACTGTCGGTGAAGGCTCAAAGATTGGAGCTGGTTCAGTCGTGCTGCACGATGTTCCTGATTTTTCAACAGTTGTCGGCATCCCTGGGCGGGTCGTTGTACAAAATGGCAAGAAAGTAAGACGCGATTTAAACCATCAGGATTTGCCCGATCCGGTTGCTGATCGCTTTAAGTCTTTGGAACAGCAGATTTTAGAGCTGAAGGCAGAACTTGAAGACAGAAAAGAAAGGATCAATCAAAAATGACAATCACTCTCTATAATACATTGACTAGACAGAAGGAAACATTCGTTCCTCTTGAAGAGGGAAAAGTGAAAATGTACGTATGCGGACCAACGGTTTACAATTACATTCACATCGGTAACGCTCGCCCGGCTATCGTATACGATACGGTTCGAAACTATCTGGAGTATAAAGGCTATGATGTGCAGTATGTATCAAACTTCACAGACGTAGACGATAAATTAATTAAAGCGGCAAATGAACTCGGTGAGGATGTACCTGCCATTTCAGAGCGTTTTATAAAGGCATACTTTGAAGATGTAGGTGCGCTCGGATGCCGAAAAGCCGATCTTCATCCGCGAGTGATGGAAAACATGGAAGCGATTATCGAATTCGTAGATCAGCTCGTGAAAAAGGGCTACGCTTATGAATCAGAAGGTGACGTTTATTTCAAAACAAGAGCATTTGAAGGGTACGGAAAGCTTTCTCAGCAATCAATTGATGAACTGAGATCAGGTGCACGCATCCGGGTCGGCGAGAAAAAAGAAGATGCTCTTGATTTCGCGTTGTGGAAAGCAGCAAAAGAAGGAGAAATCTCTTGGGATAGCCCTTGGGGAAAAGGCCGTCCGGGCTGGCACATTGAATGCTCAGCGATGGTGAAAAAGTATTTGGGTGACCAGATTGATATCCATGCGGGCGGACAGGATTTGACGTTCCCACACCATGAAAATGAAATTGCACAATCTGAGGCGCTGACAGGCAAAACGTTTGCGAAGTACTGGCTTCATAATGGCTATATCAATATTGATAATGAAAAAATGTCAAAATCTCTAGGCAACTTTGTGCTTGTGCATGACATCATTAAACAGCATGATCCGCAACTTTTGAGATTCTTTATGCTTTCTGTTCATTATCGTCATCCGATTAACTATTCAGAAGAGCTTCTGGAGAATACAAAAAGCGCATTTAACCGGTTGAAAACGGCGTACAGCAACCTTCAGCACCGTCTGAACAGCAGTACGAATTTAACGGAAGATGACGATCAATGGCTGGAGAAGGTCGAAGAGCATCGCAAAGCATTCGAAGAAGCGATGGACGATGACTTTAATACGGCGAATGCGATCTCTGTCTTGTTCGACTTAGCGAAGCATGCCAATTATTATCTTCAGAAAGATCATACTGCTGATCATGTGATCACGGCGTTTATCGACATGTTTGACCGCATTGTATCTGTTCTCGGTTTTTCATTGGGCGAGCAGGAACTTCTCGATCAAGAGATTGAAGATTTAATCGAAAAAAGAAATGAAGCGCGCCGAAATCGCGATTTTGCACTGTCAGATCAGATCCGCGACCAGCTGAAAAGCATGAATATCATTCTCGAAGATACGGCTCAAGGCACTCGCTGGAAACGGGGAGAATAACGGATGCTTGATTTTGAAACGATAAAAAATTCAAAGCAGCTTAACGGTCTTGCTCTTGCTTATATAGGTGATGCCATTTTTGAAGTGTATGTAAGGCATCACCTGCTTAAGCAGGGTTTTACCAAACCAAATGATCTTCATAAGAAATCAAGCCGGATTGTATCGGCAAAGTCACAGGCTGAGATCCTATTCTTTCTGCAGGATCAATCATTTTTTACGGAAGAAGAGGAAGCGGTCTTGAAAAGAGGAAGAAATGCCAAGTCGGGAACGACACCTAAAAATACAGATGTTCAGACGTACCGCTACAGTACAGCATTTGAAGCGCTGCTGGGCCACCTTTTTCTAGAGAAAAAAGAGGAAAGACTTAGTCAGCTCGTTGCCGAAGCTATACAATTCGGGACGTCAGGGAGGAAAACAAATGAGTCAGCAACATGATTACGTCATAGGGAAAAATGCAGTGATCGAGACGTTAAAATCAGATCGTAAGCTGTATAAGCTGTGGATGGCGGAAAACACCGTAAAGGGACAAGCACAGCAGGTGATGGAGCTTGCGAAAAAGCAGGGAATCACGATTCAATATGTCCCGAGAAAAAAACTCGATCAAATGGTGACAGGGCAGCATCAAGGCGTAGTGGCACAAGTTGCAGCGTATGAATATGCAGAACTGGACGATTTATATAAAGCAGCCGAAGAAAGAAATGAACAGCCTTTCTTCCTCATTCTGGACGAGCTTGAAGACCCTCATAATCTCGGTTCCATTATGAGAACAGCTGATGCGGTTGGCGCACATGGCATTGTGATACCAAAACGGAGAGCGGTCGGGCTGACAACAACAGTGGCAAAAGCCTCAACAGGGGCAATTGAGCACATCCCTGTAGCGAGAGTCACCAATTTAGCGCGGACGTTAGAAGAAATGAAAGAGCGGGGTATCTGGGTTGTCGGAACGGATGCATCCGCGCGTGAGGATTACCGCAATATGGACGGCAATATGCCTTTGGCTCTAGTCATTGGAAGTGAAGGAAAAGGGATGGGCCGCCTTGTAAAAGAAAAGTGTGATTTTCTCATTAAACTCCCGATGGCTGGGAAGGTAACTTCACTGAATGCATCTGTCGCGGCTGGTCTTTTGATGTATGAAGTCTATCGGAAACGAAACCCTATGGGAGAATAAAGACCCATGGATATCCTGTTAGTAGACGGATACAACATGATTGGAGCCTGGCCGCAGCTGAAGGATTTAAAAGCGAACAGTTTTGAAGAGGCGAGAGACGTACTGATTCAGAAAATGGCGGAATATCAATCGTATACTGGAAACAGGGTTATTGTTGTTTTTGACGCGCATCTCGTAAAAGGGCTTGAGAAGAAACAGACCAACCACAGAGTTGAAGTGATTTTTACAAAAGAAAATGAGACGGCTGATGAGCGGATAGAAAAGCTTGCTCAGGCTTTGAATAATATTGCAACTCAAATTCATGTTGCAACCTCTGACTATACTGAACAGTGGGCGATTTTCGGACAGGGAGCATTGCGGAAATCGGCCCGGGAGCTTTTGAGAGAGGTAGAAGCGATTGAAAGGCGAATAGAGAGACGGGTAAGAAAAATCACTTCCGAGAAGCCGGCGGGTAAAATTGCTTTATCGGAAGAGGTTTTGAAAACGTTTGAAAAGTGGAGGCGGGGAGACTTAGATTAAGTTGACGCTTTTTTGCCCAATACTGTATAATATTTCTATCTACGTGCGCCGGGGGGATCGGAGTGAATCTACAGAACAACAAGGGAAAATTCAACAAAGAGCAGTTTTGCCAGTTGGAGGACGAGCAGGTCATTGAAAAGGTTCATGTTGGGGACAGTGATGCGTTAGATTACTTGATTACAAAGTACCGAAACTTTGTTCGGGCAAAAGCAAGATCCTATTTTTTAATAGGAGCGGACAGAGAAGATATTGTTCAGGAAGGTATGATAGGCCTCTATAAGTCTATTCGTGACTTCAAAGAGGACAAGCTTACCTCCTTCAAAGCTTTCGCAGAATTATGTATTACCCGCCAAATTATTACCGCAATAAAGACAGCTACTCGCCAGAAACACATTCCTTTGAATTCCTACGTCTCATTAGATAAACCGATTTTTGATGAAGAATCAGACCGAACGCTGCTTGATGTCATTTCAGGAGCGAAAACCTTAAATCCTGAGGAAATGATTATCAATCAGGAAGAATTTGATGACATTGAAATGAAAATGGGAGAACTATTAAGTGATTTAGAGAGAAAAGTACTCGTCTTATATCTCGACGGGAGAAGTTACCAAGAGATTTCCGATGAACTGAACCGGCATGTGAAATCGATCGACAATGCCCTTCAGCGTGTGAAACGCAAGCTGGAAAAGTACTTGGAAATTCGCGAAATCAGTTTGTAATATGGATTTATGTCGTATTGACAGTAATTTTCTGACTGTGATATGTTACTAGAGATAAGTACTAATGTCTATTTAGAAAAAGGTGTAATGACATGAGAAAAAAGATTACGTTAGCATGCAAGACATGCGGAAACCGTAATTATACGACAATGAAGAGCTCTGCATCAGCGGCTGAGCGATTAGAAGTAAAGAAATACTGCAGTACTTGCAATTCACATACAGCTCATCTTGAAACAAAATAGTGTTTGCGCTTTTAAATTGTGGAGGTCTTTTACATGCGTATTATGAGATTCTTTAAAGATGTTGGGAAAGAAATGAAAAAGGTAAGCTGGCCTAAAGGAAAAGAGTTAACGCGTTATACCATTACGGTAATTTCAACAGTTATCTTTTTTATTCTCTTTTTTGCCCTCCTTGACACAGGAATTTCTCAATTAATTCGTTTAATAGTTGAATAATGATCAGCAATACGTGCTATAATAGATCATAATATCACTTGCCAAAACCCGTTCAGCGGGTTTTTTATTGTGGGTTAAAATGAAAGTTATCATAGGTTTGCTGCCTATTTTTTGAAGCGTTATGGTCATTCACTAAAAACCAAATGCGGGGAGGGAAGGACTGGAGAGTCCTGAATAGAATGGAAAAGAATTGGTATGTTGTTCACACGTACTCTGGTTATGAGAATAAAGTAAAAGCCAACTTGGAAAAACGTGTTGAATCAATGGGGATGCAGGATAAAATTTTCCGTGTAGTTGTACCTGAGGAAGAAGAAACGGATATCAAAAACGGCAAGAAAAAAGTCGTGAAAAAGAAAGTGTTCCCTGGTTATGTACTTGTTGAAATTGTAATGACAGACGACTCTTGGTATGTTGTCCGCAACACGCCGGGTGTTACTGGATTCGTAGGATCTGCCGGCTCTGGCTCAAAACCGACGCCGCTGCTTCCGGGCGAAGCTGAAACCATTCTGAAGAGAATGGGCATGGACGAACGCAAAACGGACATTGACTTTGAACTGAAAGAGACAGTGAAAGTGATAGATGGACCTTTTGCCAACTTTACTGGATCAATTGAAGAGATTGATTATGATAAAAGCAAGGTCAAAGTTTTCGTTAATATGTTCGGCCGTGAAACGCCAGTTGAGCTGGAATTTACCCAAATCGATAAATTGTAATGTGAAAAAACTTGAAATTGCTATATATAAATGATAATATAGCAAAGGTACGTCTTGGACTTATCCAAGGCAACTAGCTTGATATTTCGTCATTCATATAAAGAATGAAACCTTGAGTGGGAGGGTTTACCCTATTACCACATCACGGACTTAAGGAGGTGTGTCTCGTGGCTAAAAAAGTAGTAAAAGTTGTAAAATTGCAAATTCCTGCTGGAAAAGCTAACCCAGCACCACCAGTTGGACCTGCACTTGGTCAAGCCGGTGTTAACATCATGGGATTCTGTAAGGAGTTTAACGCTCGTACAGCTGACCAAGCTGGTTTAATCATTCCTGTTGAAATTTCGGTTTACGAAGACCGTTCATTTACATTTATTACAAAAACTCCACCTGCTGCAGTATTGCTTAAAAAAGCAGCTGGAATTGAGTCTGGTTCTGGTGAACCAAACCGTAATAAAGTGGCAACCGTTAAGCGCGATAAAGTACGCGAAATCGCTGAAACGAAAATGCCTGACTTAAACGCAGCAGACGTTGAAGCGGCAATGCGCATGGTTGAAGGTACTGCCCGCAGTATGGGTATTGTAATCGAGGATTAATTTGTTTCTTGTCGGGTTGCGAGTTTTAACAAGTTCGCAACCCTTATTCGTGGGAGGTTATTCCGCTATAACCACATAAGGAGGAAATTTTAAAATGGCTAAAAAAGGTAAAAAGTACGTTGAAGCTGCTAAGCTTGTAGATCGTGCGAAAGCTTACGATGTTTCTGAAGCAGTAGCTCTCGTTAAAAAAACAAACACAGCTAAATTCGACGCTACAGTTGAAGTTGCATTCCGTCTAGGGGTTGACCCTCGTAAAAACGACCAGCAAATCCGTGGAGCTGTTGTGCTTCCAAACGGAACTGGTAAAACTCAGCGCGTTCTCGTTTTCGCAAAGGGCGAAAAAGCGAAAGAAGCTGAAGCTGCTGGTGCAGATTACGTTGGAGATACTGACTACATTAACAAAATTCAACAAGGCTGGTTCGATTTCGATGTAATCGTAGCTACACCTGACATGATGGGTGAAGTTGGTAAAATCGGTCGTGTGCTTGGACCAAAAGGTTTAATGCCAAACCCTAAAACTGGTACAGTTACTTTCGAAGTTGAAAAAGCAATTGGCGAAATCAAAGCTGGTAAAGTTGAATACCGCGTTGATAAAGCTGGAAACATTCATGTTCCTATCGGTAAAGTTTCTTTCGAGGATGAAAAACTTGTTGAGAACTTCACAACAATGTACGATACAATCCTGAAAGCTAAACCTGCTGCAGCAAAAGGCGTTTACGTGAAAAACGTTGCTGTAACTTCTACTATGGGACCTGGTGTCAAAGTAGACGCTTCAACTTTCAACGTAAAATAATATTGACATGACATCAACATTCTGATATGATTCAAAATGTTGTAAAATATAATATATCATTTATACCGTAGACAGTAGGGGCCTAACCGCTTAATTATCCTACCGAGGTGTATATTATCACAGCTATTACGTTACGTATGCTTGTATATACAGCCTCCATGTCTCATGGAGGCTTTTTATATGGAATCCGTCGTCTCAGTCGTGATCACCTAACGGTATAAGTGTTACACAAGAATCTACAGGAGGTGTAACCATGAGCAGCGCAATTGAAACAAAAAAAGTTGTTGTTGAAGAAATTGCTTCTAAATTAAAAGAAAGCAAATCAACGATCATCGTTGATTACCGCGGACTTAACGTTTCTGAAGTAACAGAACTTCGTAAACAGCTTCGTGAAGCTAACGTTGAGTTTAAAGTTTACAAGAACACAATGACTCGCCGTGCGGTTGAACAAGCTGAACTTGATGGTTTGAATGATGTCTTAACTGGACCGAATGCAATTGCATTCAGTACTGAGGATGTTGTCGCTCCAGCTAAAGTTCTTAACGAGTTTGCTAAACAGCACGAAGCTCTTGAAATCAAAGCTGGCGTTATCGAAGGCAAAGTTTCTACTGTTGAAGAAGTGAAAGCTCTTGCTGAACTTCCATCACGCGAAGGCTTGCTTTCTATGTTGCTTAGCGTACTTCAAGCTCCAGTTCGCAACTTTGCTCTTGCTGCAAAAGCTGTGGCAGAACAAAAGGAAGAACAAGGCGCTTAATCTAATCGGTTTTTCATAAATTAAAACAAAATGGAGGAATTACAAATGGCTTTAAATATCGAAGAAATCATTGCTTCCGTTAAAGAAGCAACTGTACTTGAATTGAACGACCTAGTAAAAGCAATCGAAGAAGAATTTGGCGTAACTGCTGCTGCTCCTGTAGCTGTAGCTGGCGGAGCTGCTGCAGGCGGAGCTGCTGAAGAGCAAAGCGAATTCGACCTTATCCTTGCTGGTGCAGGTTCTCAAAAAATCAAAGTTATCAAAGTTGTACGTGAAATCACTGGTCTTGGCTTGAAAGAAGCTAAAGAACTTGTTGACAACACTCCAAAACCACTTAAAGAAGGTATTGCTAAAGAAGAAGCTGAAGAGCTTAAAGCTAAACTTGAAGAAGTTGGCGCTTCTGTAGAAGTTAAGTAATCTTCACTTACCTGTAGGGGAAGCTCGCTTTTATGAGGCGAGCTTTTTCTTTGCCATTCTTTAAGACATGACAAAAGGAGGTTCTAATAATGAGTGAGCACTATTATTCAGAAAAACCTTCAGTAAAAAGCAACAAGCAAACCTGGTCTTTTAGGCTTCGTAATAAAGATTTCACGTTTACAAGCGACAGCGGGGTTTTTTCTAAAAAGGAAGTTGATTTTGGATCCCGTCTGCTGATTGATTCTTTTGAAGAGCCTGAAGTTGAGGGCAGCATTCTGGATGTAGGCTGCGGGTATGGCCCGATTGGTCTATCGCTGGCCAGCGACTTTAAAGAGCGGACCATCCACATGATCGACGTTAATGAGAGAGCTGTAGAGCTATCAAATGAAAATGCGGAACAAAACGGAATAACAAACGTTAAGATTTATCAGAGTGATATGTTTTCAAACGTTGATTCTGCTCAAACATTTGCTTCTATTCTTACAAATCCCCCAATCCGAGCCGGAAAAAAAGTTGTCCATGCTATCTTTGAAAAAAGCGCTGAACACTTAAAAGCTTCAGGTGAGTTGTGGATCGTCATACAGAAAAAGCAAGGCGCGCCTTCTGCCATTGAAAAGCTCGAGGAACTGTTCGATGAAGTTTCTGTCGTTCAAAAAAAGAAAGGCTATTATATTATAAAAGCAAAAAAAGTTTGACTCGGTATTTTAGCTATGTTAATATTATAAAATGCCAATGTATATATTTTGCTTGATATGATGAAATGTCAATATCCATGTATAAATTATACAAGTATGGAAATACTAATAAAATCGGTATTTGTTTTTGGATGTGGTTTTCTTAATTAGAAACCCTTTTTTCTTTTGTCTTGTAAAAGTATTTTCTTTTCTTTGAAGAGAAATGCTTATTACACATATAATACGCATGATTTGAGGGGTGAATCAGTTGACAGGTCAACTAGTTCAGTATGGACGACACCGCCAGCGCAGAAGCTATGCTCGCATTAGCGAAGTGTTAGAATTACCAAATCTCATTGAAATTCAAACCTCTTCTTATCAGTGGTTTCTTGATGAGGGTCTTAGAGAGATGTTTCAAGACATATCGCCAATTGAGGATTTCACTGGTAACCTCTCTCTTGAGTTCATTGATTATAGTTTAGGTGAGCCTAAATATCCTGTAGAGGAATCAAAAGAACGTGATGTGACTTACTCAGCTCCGCTAAGAGTGAAGGTTCGTTTAATTAACAAAGAAACTGGAGAGGTAAAAGACCAAGATGTCTTCATGGGTGATTTCCCGATTATGACAGACACAGGTACTTTTATCATTAACGGTGCGGAACGCGTTATCGTTTCCCAGCTTGTTCGGTCTCCAAGTGTATATTTCAGTGGTAAAGTAGACAAGAACGGTAAAAAAGGTTTTACCGCAACTGTCATTCCAAACCGTGGCGCATGGTTAGAATACGAAACTGATGCGAAAGATGTTGTTTATGTCCGCATTGATCGCACACGTAAGTTGCCGGTTACGGTTCTTTTGCGTGCTCTCGGCTTCGGTTCCGATCAAGAGATTCTTGATCTCGTAGGAGAGAACGAGTACCTGCGAAATACGCTTGATAAAGATAACACAGAAAACAGCGACAAAGCGTTGCTCGAAATTTACGAGCGTCTCCGTCCTGGAGAGCCGCCTACAGTAGAAAATGCGAAAAGCTTGCTTGATTCTCGTTTCTTTGATCCGAAACGATACGATCTTGCCAATGTAGGACGCTATAAAATTAATAAAAAACTTCATATTAAGAATCGCCTCTTTAATCAGAGACTTGCTGAAACGCTTGTTGACCCAGAAACAGGAGAAATCCTGGCTGAAAAAGGTCAGATTCTTGATAGAAGAACACTAGATAAAGTACTGCCATACTTAGAAAACGGAATCGGTTTCAGAAAGCTGTATCCGAATGGCGGTGTTGTTGAAGATGAAGTGACTCTTCAATCGATTAAGATTTTTGCTCCGACTGATCAAGAAGGAGAACAGGTTATTAATGTAATCGGCAATGCTTACATTGAAGAAGAGATTAAAAACATTACACCTGCTGATATTATTTCTTCTATCAGCTACTTCTTCAACTTACTGCACGGAGTAGGCGACACAGATGATATCGATCATCTTGGAAACCGCCGTTTACGTTCTGTAGGTGAGCTTCTCCAAAACCAATTCCGTATCGGTTTAAGCCGTATGGAGCGTGTGGTTCGTGAGAGAATGTCAATTCAAGATACGAATACAATTACACCTCAACAGCTGATCAATATTCGTCCTGTTATTGCGTCCATTAAAGAGTTCTTTGGAAGCTCTCAGCTTTCTCAATTCATGGACCAGACGAACCCGCTTGCTGAATTAACGCATAAGCGCCGTCTGTCAGCATTAGGACCGGGCGGATTGACACGTGAGCGTGCCGGAATGGAAGTGCGTGACGTTCACTACTCCCACTATGGCCGTATGTGTCCGATTGAAACGCCTGAGGGACCGAATATCGGTTTGATTAACTCACTTTCATCATATGCAAAAGTAAACCGTTTTGGCTTTATCGAAACGCCATATCGCCGCGTTGACCCTGAAACAGGGAAGGTAACGGGCAGAATCGATTACTTAACTGCTGATGAAGAGGATAACTATGTTGTCGCTCAAGCGAACGCTCGTCTTGATGACGAAGGCGCATTTATTGATGACAGCATCGTAGCCCGTTTCCGCGGGGAGAACACCGTTGTTTCCAGAAACCGTGTCGACTACATGGATGTATCACCTAAGCAGGTTGTTTCTGCCGCGACAGCATGTATCCCGTTCCTAGAAAACGATGACTCCAACCGTGCCCTCATGGGAGCGAACATGCAGCGCCAGGCTGTGCCTTTGATGCAGCCGGAAGCGCCATTCGTAGGAACTGGTATGGAATACGTATCAGGTAAAGACTCTGGTGCCGCTGTTATTTGTAAACACCCTGGTATCGTTGAACGCGTAGAAGCGAAAAACGTTTGGGTTCGCCGTTATGAAGAAGTCGACGGTCAAAAAGTAAAAGGAAACCTGGATAAATACAGCCTGCTGAAATTTGTCCGCTCTAACCAAGGTACGTGCTACAACCAGCGTCCGATCGTAAGTGTCGGCGATGAAGTGGTAAAAGGAGAAATCCTTGCTGACGGTCCTTCTATGGAGCTTGGTGAACTTGCACTTGGCCGTAACGTAATGGTCGGCTTCATGACATGGGATGGCTACAACTATGAGGATGCCATCATCATGAGTGAACGCCTTGTGAAGGATGATGTTTATACATCTATCCACATCGAAGAATACGAATCAGAAGCACGTGATACGAAACTTGGACCTGAAGAAATCACTCGCGATATTCCAAACGTCGGTGAAGATGCGCTTCGCAATCTTGATGACCGCGGAATTATCCGTATTGGGGCTGAAGTGAAGGACGGAGATCTTCTTGTTGGTAAAGTAACGCCTAAAGGCGTAACTGAACTGACTGCAGAAGAACGCCTGCTTCACGCTATCTTTGGTGAAAAAGCCCGCGAGGTTCGTGATACTTCACTTCGTGTGCCTCACGGCGGCGGTGGAATTATCCACGACGTTAAAGTCTTCAACCGTGAAGATGGAGACGAACTTCCTCCAGGTGTTAACCAGTTAGTACGCGTATATATCGTTCAGAAACGTAAGATTTCTGAAGGGGATAAAATGGCCGGTCGTCACGGTAACAAAGGTGTTATCTCTAAGATTCTTCCTGAAGAGGATATGCCTTACCTTCCTGACGGCACACCAATTGATATCATGCTTAACCCGCTGGGCGTACCATCACGTATGAACATCGGGCAGGTATTGGAGCTTCATATGGGTATGGCCGCTCGTTACCTCGGCATTCACATTGCATCTCCTGTATTTGATGGAGCGCGAGAAGAGGATGTTTGGGAAACACTTGAAGAAGCTGGCATGTCCCGTGACGCCAAAACAGTGCTTTACGACGGACGTACTGGCGAGCCATTTGATAACCGCGTATCTGTCGGTATCATGTACATGATCAAACTGGCTCACATGGTTGACGATAAACTTCATGCACGCTCTACGGGTCCTTACTCACTTGTTACACAGCAGCCTCTTGGCGGTAAAGCGCAATTTGGCGGACAGCGTTTCGGTGAGATGGAGGTATGGGCACTTGAAGCTTACGGTGCGGCTTACACTCTTCAAGAGATTCTGACTGTGAAGTCTGATGACGTGGTTGGACGTGTGAAAACATACGAAGCCATCGTTAAAGGCGACAATGTTCCTGAACCAGGTGTTCCGGAATCATTCAAAGTATTAATCAAAGAGCTTCAAAGCTTAGGTATGGATGTCAAAATCCTTTCTGGTGATGAAGAAGAAATAGAAATGAGAGATTTAGAAGACGAAGAAGATGCGAAACAAGCTGATGGCCTGGCATTATCAGGTGATGAAGAGCCGGAAGAAACAGCATCTGCAGACGTTGAACGAGATGTAGTAACAAAAGAATAATCTCTAGTTATAAAGGCAAGTGACATCGGTTAATCCGAAGATAAAAAGGGAGGTAGGCCCCTTGCTAGATGTGAACAATTTTGAGTATATGAACATCGGTCTTGCTTCACCGGATAAAATCCGTTCATGGTCTTTTGGTGAAGTGAAAAAGCCTGAAACGATAAACTATCGTACGTTAAAACCTGAAAAGGACGGTCTATTCTGCGAACGCATTTTCGGACCGACTAAGGACTGGGAATGTCATTGCGGGAAGTACAAGCGAGTTCGTTATAAAGGCGTAGTTTGTGACCGCTGCGGAGTCGAAGTAACACGGGCTAAAGTCCGTCGTGAGAGAATGGGGCACATTGAACTGGCTGCCCCAGTTTCCCACATTTGGTATTTCAAAGGTATTCCAAGCCGTATGGGTCTTGTGCTGGATATGTCACCTCGTGCTTTAGAAGAAGTCATTTACTTTGCTTCTTACGTTGTAACTGATCCGGCAAACACACCGCTTGAAAAGAAACAGCTTCTGTCTGAAAAAGAATATCGTGCTTATCTTGATAAATACGGTAATAAGTTCCAAGCGTCTATGGGTGCAGAAGCGATTCATAAACTTCTTCAAGATATCGATCTTGTAAAAGAAGTTGATATGTTAAAAGAAGAGCTGAAAACTTCACAAGGACAGCGCCGTACTCGTGCGATCAAACGTCTTGAAGTGTTAGAAGCCTTCCGTAACTCAGGAAACAAGCCTTCTTGGATGATCCTTGATGTGCTTCCTGTTATTCCTCCAGAGCTTAGACCGATGGTTCAGCTAGATGGCGGACGTTTTGCGACTTCTGATTTGAATGACCTTTACCGTCGTGTCATCAACCGTAACAATCGTTTGAAACGCCTTTTGGACCTTGGTGCGCCTAGCATCATTGTTCAAAATGAAAAGCGTATGCTTCAAGAGGCTGTCGATGCTTTAATTGACAACGGCCGCCGCGGACGCCCTGTAACAGGTCCTGGTAACAGACCGTTAAAATCTCTTTCTCACATGTTGAAAGGGAAGCAAGGTCGTTTCCGTCAAAACCTTCTTGGTAAACGTGTCGATTACTCTGGACGTTCTGTAATCGTCGTTGGTCCTCATTTGAAAATGTATCAATGCGGATTACCAAAGGAAATGGCGCTTGAACTTTTCAAACCTTTCGTTATGAAAGAGCTTGTTGAAAAAGGTCTTGCTCACAACATTAAGAGTGCGAAACGTAAAATTGAGCGCGTACAGCCTGAAGTATGGGATGTATTGGAATCAGTTATTAAGGAGCATCCGGTACTTCTGAACCGTGCCCCTACACTTCACAGATTAGGTATCCAAGCGTTCGAACCAACGCTAGTTGAAGGACGTGCAATCCGTCTTCACCCGCTCGTATGTACAGCCTACAACGCTGACTTTGACGGTGACCAAATGGCGGTTCACGTACCACTATCTGCTGAAGCTCAAGCTGAAGCACGCATCTTGATGCTTGCTGCTCAAAACATCTTGAACCCTAAAGATGGTAAACCGGTTGTAACACCGTCTCAGGATATGGTACTGGGTAACTATTACCTGACACTTGAGCGTGCCGGTGCTGTCGGTGAAGGTATGGTCTTCAAGAATACAGACGAAGCGCTTCTTGCTTATCAAAACGGATATGTTCACCTTCATACGAGAGTAGCTGTTGCAGCTAACTCGCTTAAGAATGTGACATTTACGGAAGAACAGCGTTCAAAACTGTTAATTACAACTGTCGGTAAGCTTGTCTTCAATGAAATTCTGCCGGAATCATTCCCTTACATGAATGAACCAACGAAGAGCAACATTGAAGAGAAAACACCTGACCGTTTCTTCTTAGAAAAAGGTGCCGATGTAAAAGCTGTTATTGAACAACAGCCAATCAATGCACCGTTTAAAAAAGGTATTCTGGGTAAAATCATCGCGGAAATCTTTAAACGATTCCATATCACGGAGACGTCTAAAATGCTTGACCGCATGAAAAACCTAGGTTTCAAATATTCAACAAAAGCTGGTATTACAGTTGGGGTTTCTGACATCGTCGTACTCGATGATAAACAAGAAATTCTTGAGGAAGCGCAAGGCAAAGTTGATAACGTCATGAAGCAATTCCGACGTGGTCTAATCACTGAAGAAGAACGCTATGAGAGAGTTATCTCTATCTGGAGTGCTGCAAAAGACGTTATCCAAGGCAAACTGATGAAATCACTTGATGAGCTCAACCCGATTTACATGATGAGTGACTCTGGTGCCCGTGGTAACGCGTCTAACTTTACGCAGCTTGCCGGAATGCGCGGCCTGATGGCCAACCCGGCTGGACGTATCATTGAATTACCGATCAAATCAAGTTTCCGTGAAGGTCTGACAGTATTGGAGTACTTTATCTCCACTCACGGTGCGCGTAAAGGTCTTGCCGATACCGCCCTTAAAACTGCTGACTCAGGTTACCTTACACGCCGTCTCGTTGACGTTGCGCAGGATGTTATCATTCGTGAAACTGATTGCGGAACTGACCGAGGCATTCTTGCTAAGCCTCTTAAAGAAGGAACTGAAACAATTGAGCGCTTAGAAGAACGCTTAATTGGCCGTTTTGCAAGAAAACAAGTGAAACACCCTGAAACAGGTGAAGTGCTTGTAAATGAAAACGAACTAATCGATGAAGATAAAGCACTGGAGATTGTTGAAGCCGGCATTGAAGAAGTGTGGATCCGTTCTGCCTTCACATGTAATACGCCACATGGTGTATGTAAACGATGCTATGGCCGAAATCTTGCAACTGGCTCCGATGTCGAAGTCGGTGAAGCTGTCGGTATCATTGCTGCCCAATCAATCGGTGAGCCTGGTACACAGTTAACAATGCGTACATTCCATACAGGCGGGGTTGCCGGAGACGATATCACACAGGGTCTTCCGCGTATCCAAGAGCTTTTCGAAGCGCGTAATCCGAAAGGTCAGGCAACAATTACAGAAATCGACGGTACAGTCGTTGAGATCAATGAAGTTCGTGATAAGCAACAGGAAATTGTGGTTCAAGGCGCAGTGGAAACACGTTCTTATACGGCACCTTATAACTCCCGCCTGAAAGTAGCGGAAGGAGATAAAATTACTCGAGGCCAAGTACTGACAGAAGGTTCAATCGATCCGAAAGAGCTTCTTAAAGTGACTGACCTGACTACTGTTCAAGAGTATCTTCTCCATGAAGTTCAAAAGGTTTACCGTATGCAGGGTGTTGAAATCGGCGATAAACACGTAGAAGTAATGGTTCGCCAGATGCTTCGCAAAGTCCGCGTAATTGACGCCGGTGACACTGATGTACTTCCAGGTACATTGCTTGATATTCACCAATTTACTGAAGCAAACAAAAAGGTATTGCTTGAAGGCAATCGTCCTGCTACAGGGCGTCCTGTCTTGCTCGGTATTACAAAAGCATCTCTTGAAACTGATTCATTCTTATCTGCTGCTTCCTTCCAGGAAACAACACGTGTCCTTACAGACGCAGCGATCAAAGGTAAGCGTGATGAGCTTCTTGGCTTGAAAGAGAATGTTATCATCGGTAAGCTTGTTCCAGCTGGTACAGGTATGATGAAATACCGTAAAGTAAAACCAGTTTCAAATGTTCAGCCGACTGAAGATATGGTTCCGGTTGAGTAACTGATTTAATGTTGCTGAAAGACTGTAAAAGCAGTCTTTCAGCAATAATTAATAAAAAATCACTCTATGAGAAGTGCGAAACTAAAAATTGTCATACCTTGTTGACATTCGCCTCCTAGAATGATAATATAACCAAGGTGCTCGAAATAAACCTGTTACTTTGGAGGATATGTTTATGTCTTATGATAAAGTATCACAGGCCAAATCAATTATTATTGGTACGAAGCAAACAGTGAAAGCTCTAAAACGAGGTTCAGTAAAGGAAGTAGTCGTTGCAAAAGACGCAGATCCGCTACTCACGTCAAGTGTTGTTTCACTTGCGGAAGATCAAGGTATCTCTGTCTCAATGGTTGAATCCATGAAAAAGCTCGGCAAAGCCTGCGGAATTGAGGTAGGAGCAGCCGCTGTTGCCATTATTTTATAACGTACTTTTGTTTTTGCGTAAGAATTGTTCTTGTGTAAAGACATTGTTTTTTGCCTTTTGATGAACCACCTGGGTATGTGGGTTATAAAACGTAATGAAGGGAGGAAAAATACATGCCTACAATTAATCAGCTAATTCGCAAAGGACGCGTGAGTAAAGTAGAAAACTCAAAGTCTCCTGCACTTAACAAAGGATACAACAGCTTTAAAAAAGAGCACACTAACGTATCTTCTCCACAAAAACGCGGGGTATGTACTCGTGTTGGTACAATGACACCGAAAAAACCGAACTCAGCACTTCGTAAATATGCTCGTGTTCGTTTAACTAACGGAATCGAGGTTACTGCTTATATTCCTGGTATCGGTCACAACCTGCAAGAGCACAGTGTTGTACTTATCCGTGGCGGACGTGTAAAAGACTTACCAGGGGTACGCTACCACATCGTTCGTGGTGCGCTTGACACTGCTGGAGTTGAAAACCGTGCACAAGGCCGTTCTAAATACGGTACGAAAAAACCTAAAGCAAAATAATAAACGAAAATACGCATAATTGATGAAGGGAGGATATTCAGATGCCACGTAAAGGTCCTGTAGCAAAAAGAGACGTTTTACCTGATCCGATTTACAACTCTAAGCTTGTATCTCGTCTAATCAACAAAATGATGATCGATGGTAAAAAAGGTAAGTCTCAAACAATCCTATACAAGTCATTCGATATCATTAAAGAACGTACTGGCAATGATGCAATGGAGGTTTTCGAACAAGCATTGAAAAACATCATGCCTGTACTTGAAGTAAAAGCACGCCGTGTAGGTGGTGCGAACTACCAAGTTCCTGTAGAAGTTCGTCCTGAACGTCGTACGACTCTTGGACTTCGCTGGTTAGTAAACTACGCTCGTCTTCGCGGAGAAAAAACGATGGAAGAGCGTTTAGCTAACGAAATCCTTGACGCAGCTAACAATACTGGTGCTGCTGTTAAGAAACGTGAAGATACTCATAAGATGGCTGAAGCAAACAAAGCATTTGCTCACTATCGTTGGTAGGATTTATATACTAAAAAACACAATTTCCCAATAAGGAAGGAGAAATTACCCAATGGCAAGAGAGTTCTCCTTAGACAAAACTCGTAATATCGGGATCATGGCTCACATTGATGCCGGTAAAACGACTACTACAGAACGTATCTTGTTCTACACTGGTCGTATCCACAAAATTGGTGAAACTCATGAAGGAGCTTCACAAATGGACTGGATGGAGCAGGAACAAGAACGTGGTATCACAATCACTTCCGCTGCGACAACTGCACAGTGGAAAGGATACCGCGTAAACATCATCGATACTCCAGGACACGTAGACTTCACAGTTGAAGTTGAACGTTCTCTTCGTGTACTTGATGGTGCTGTTGCTGTACTTGACGCACAATCAGGCGTTGAGCCTCAAACAGAAACTGTTTGGCGTCAGGCAACAACTTACGGAGTACCGCGTATCGTTTTTGTTAACAAAATGGACAAAATCGGTGCAGACTTCCTTTACTCTGTAGGAACTTTAAGAGACCGTCTTCAAGCAAACGCTCATGCAATTCAGTTGCCGATCGGTGCTGAAGATAACTTCGAAGGTATCATCGACCTTGTAGAAAACGTTGCGTATTACTACGAAGATGACCTCGGAACACGTTCTGATGCGAAAGAAATCCCTGAAGAGTACAAAGAGCAAGCTGAAGAGCTTCGCAACAGCCTCATTGAAGCTGTTTGTGAGCTTGATGAAGAGCTTATGGATAAGTACCTTGAGGGCGAAGAAATTACGATTGACGAGTTAAAAGCAGGCATTCGTAAAGGTACATTGAATGTTGAATTCTACCCTGTTCTTGTTGGCTCTGCCTTCAAAAACAAAGGTGTTCAACTAGTACTTGATGCTGTTCTTGACTACCTTCCTGCACCAACTGACGTTGCTGCAATCAAAGGTACACGTCCTGACACAAATGAAGAGATTGAGCGTCATTCTTCTGATGAAGAGCCATTCTCTGCATTAGCATTTAAAGTTATGACTGACCCTTACGTTGGTAAGTTGACGTTCTTCCGTGTGTACTCTGGAACACTTGATTCCGGTTCATACGTGAAAAACTCTACTAAAGGCAAACGTGAGCGCGTTGGACGTATCCTTCAAATGCACGCTAACAGCCGTGAAGAAATTGCTACTGTTTACGCAGGAGATATCGCAGCTGCTGTAGGTCTAAAAGATACAACAACTGGAGATACTCTATGTGATGAGAAGGATCTTGTTATCCTTGAATCAATGGAATTCCCAGAACCAGTTATCGACGTTGCTATTGAGCCTAAATCAAAAGCTGACCAAGATAAAATGGGTATCGCTTTAGCAAAACTTGCTGAAGAAGATCCTACATTCCGTACTCAAACAAACCCAGAAACTGGCCAAACGATCATCTCTGGTATGGGTGAACTTCACCTCGATATCATTGTTGACCGTATGAAACGCGAATTTAAAGTAGAAGCCAATGTTGGTGCCCCTCAGGTTGCGTACCGTGAAACATTCCGTACCGGTGCAAAAGTTGAAGGTAAATTCGTACGTCAGTCTGGTGGACGCGGTCAGTTCGGACACGTTTGGATCGAATTTGAACCAAACGAAGAAGGCGCTGGCTTTGAATTTGAAAATGCGATTGTCGGTGGGGTAGTTCCACGTGAATACATCCCAGCTGTTCAAGCAGGTCTGGAAGATGCACTTGAAAATGGTGTACTAGCAGGCTTCCCGCTTATCGACATTAAAGCAAAACTTTTCGATGGTTCTTACCATGATGTTGACTCAAACGAAATGGCATTTAAAGTTGCTGCTTCTATGGCATTGAAAAATGCAGTCAGCAAATGTAACCCAGTTCTTCTTGAGCCAATCATGAAAGTAGAAGTGGTTATTCCGGAAGAATACATGGGTGATATTACTTCACGTCGCGGACGCGTAGAAGGTATGGAAGCACGCGGTAACGCTCAAGTTGTACGCGCTATGGTTCCTCTTGCTGAAATGTTCGGGTACGCTACTGCACTTCGTTCTAATACGCAAGGTCGCGGTACGTTTACTATGTTCATGGATCACTACGAAGAAGTGCCGAAGAGCGTTTCAGAAGAAATTATCAAAAAAAATAAAGGCGAATAATTGATTTTGCCTCTTAACTCAAGTATAACTACTATTGTAAGATGAGGAAGTGAAAGCTTTCTTTCACTTCCTATCACTCTATACATTACTAATTAAAAGCTCTTAAGGAGGATTTTAGAATGGCTAAAGAAAAATTCGACCGTTCCAAATCACATGCCAATATTGGTACAATTGGACACGTTGACCATGGTAAAACAACTTTAACTGCTGCTATCACAACAGTACTTCATAAGAAATCTGGTAAAGGTACAGCTATGGCGTACGATCAAATTGATGGTGCACCAGAAGAACGCGAGCGCGGTATCACAATCTCTACTGCACACGTTGAGTACGAAACTGAAACTCGTCACTATGCACACGTTGACTGCCCAGGACACGCTGACTATGTTAAAAACATGATCACTGGTGCTGCGCAAATGGACGGAGCTATCCTAGTAGTATCTGCTGCTGATGGCCCAATGCCACAAACTCGTGAGCACATCCTTCTTTCTAAAAACGTTGGTGTACCATACATCGTTGTATTCTTAAACAAATGCGACATGGTAGACGACGAAGAGCTTCTTGAACTAGTTGAAATGGAAGTTCGCGATCTTCTTAGCGAATACGACTTCCCTGGTGATGATGTACCAGTAATCAAAGGTTCTGCTCTTAAAGCTCTTGAAGGTGACGCTGATTACGAAGCAAAAATCTTCGAACTTATGGATGCAGTTGATGAGTACATCCCAACTCCAGAACGTGACACTGAAAAACCATTCATGATGCCAGTTGAGGACGTATTCTCAATCACTGGTCGTGGTACAGTTGCAACTGGACGTGTAGAACGCGGACAAGTTAAAGTCGGTGACGAAGTTGAAATCATCGGTCTTCAAGAAGAAAACAAGAAAACAACTGTTACAGGTGTTGAAATGTTCCGTAAGCTTCTTGATTACGCTGAAGCTGGTGACAACATTGGTGCCCTTCTTCGCGGTGTATCTCGTGAAGAAATCCAACGTGGTCAAGTACTTGCTAAACCAGGTACAATCACTCCACACAGCAAATTCAAAGCTGAAGTTTACGTTCTTTCTAAAGAAGAGGGTGGACGTCATACTCCATTCTTCTCTAACTACCGTCCTCAGTTCTACTTCCGTACAACTGACGTAACTGGTATCATCCATCTTCCAGAAGGCGTAGAAATGGTTATGCCTGGAGATAACACTGAAATGAACGTTGAACTTATCTCTACAATCGCTATCGAAGAAGGAACTCGTTTCTCTATTCGTGAAGGCGGACGTACTGTTGGTTCAGGCGTTGTTTCTACAATCACTGAGTAATAGTATGATTATAAAAGAGGCCCCTTGTGGGTCTCTTTTTTGTTTGCTTTTCTTTTTCTTGTATAATAGGATCTATCATATTTGAGAGGCTAATTTTTATGATTCCTGAAAAGAGTTCAATCGCTATTATGAAAGAACTGAGGATTGAAAATACAAAGCAAACGCTGATGATTAATGGGGCTGATGTAAAAAATCCAATATTGCTTTTTTTACACGGTGGTCCGGGGGCGCCGCAAATCGGATATGTTAGGCATTATCAAAAAGAGCTGGAACAGCATTTCACGATAGTACATTGGGATCAAAGAGGATCTGGGCTTTCATATTCAAAACGAATTCCTCATCACTCGATGACAATAAGTCATTTCATTAATGATACAATTCAAGTCACTCAATGGCTCTTAGATTATTTTTCAAAAACAAAAGTGTATCTTGCCGGTCATTCGTGGGGCACGCTGCTGGCACTTCTTGTACTGCAACAGCGCCCGGACTTGTTTTATGCTTATTACGGAATCAGTCAGGTTGTTAATCCTCACTATGAAGAATCAGCTGCTTATCAATATATACGTGAAATCTCTGTTGCAAAGAAAGCAGGTATCGTATTCTCTCTCATACGTTTCATTGGCGCTCCACCTTGGAAGAAGGATATCCAGCACTTTATCTATCGGTTGTGTGTCGAGATGAGCAGGGGAGGATTCACTCACCAGCGTCGTCAATCTCTTGCTATATTATTTCAAATGCTTTCTGGCAAAGAGTATGGGATAAGAAACATGCACAGTTTCCTCAATGGATTGCACTTCAGCAAAAAACATTTAACTGATGAGTTATACCGGTTTAATGCATTTAAATCAGTTCCTTCTATTAAAGTACCGTGCTTTTTCATTTCGGGGAGACATGATTTAATTGTTCCTGCTGAAATATCGAAACAGTATTATCGTGAGCTTATAGCACCTGAAAAGCATTGGTTTCAATTTGAGAAATCCGCTCACACCCCGCATATCGAGGAGCCGTCATTATTCGCAAATACACTGAGTCGCCACGGACTGTACCACTTATGATAGGTCCTTGATAAATAAGAAAAACACCTGTATAATAAAAAAAGTGTGCAAACCATGCATATTTTAAATAAGTCTTGCAACATACGTCTATATTCTGTATAATGGTGTATGTTGGTCTTTGACTGCGATGAAGTGAGAGGTTGCTGACACACCCGGCCGCTTTGCCATGGCAAAGGTGTTCAGGTTTTTCTCACGGAGAACTGTCTAACTTGATGTAGGCGAAAAGGAGGGAAAATAATGGCAAAACAAAAAATTCGTATTCGTTTGAAAGCATATGATCATAGAATCCTTGATCAATCTGCAGAGAAGATTGTTGAAACGGCAAAACGTTCTGGTGCTAGTGTATCTGGTCCGATCCCGTTGCCAACTGAAAAATCAGTTTACACAATCCTTCGTGCGGTGCACAAATACAAAGATTCTCGTGAGCAATTTGAAATGCGTACACATAAACGTTTAATCGATATTGTGAACCCAACACCACAAACTGTTGATGCTCTCATGCGATTAGACTTACCATCTGGTGTCGATATCGAAATCAAACTTTAATTCTAAAATATAGAATGATCTTAATAGGAGGTGTGACGAATGACCAAAGGAATCTTAGGAAGAAAAATTGGTATGACGCAAGTATTCGCTGAGAATGGTGATCTTATTCCGGTAACTGTTATCGAGGCTGCTCCAAACGTTGTTCTTCAAAAGAAATCAACTGAAAACGACGGTTACGAAGCAATCCAGCTTGGTTTTGACGACAAGCGTGAAAAGCTTTCTAACAAACCTGAAAAAGGGCACGTTGCAAAAGCGGAAACTGCTCCTAAGCGCTTCGTTAAAGAATTACGCGGAGTGGAAATGGATGCGTATGAAGTTGGTCAGGAAGTCAAGGTTGAAATTTTCTCTGCTGGAGAAATCGTAGATGTAACAGGAGTATCTAAAGGTAAAGGTTTCCAAGGTGCAATCAAGCGCCACGGACAATCTCGCGGACCTATGTCTCACGGTTCACGCTACCACCGTCGTCCTGGTTCAATGGGACCTGTAGATCCTAACCGTGTATTCAAAGGTAAACTATTGCCTGGACGTATGGGCGGAGAGCAAATCACTGTTCAAAACCTTGAAATCGTAAAAGTTGATGCAGAACGCAATCTTCTTTTGATCAAAGGTAACGTACCTGGTGCGAAGAAATCTTTAATCACTGTTAAAAGTGCTGTTAAATCTAAATAACTCTCTTAGGAAAGGAGGAAATTGATCATGCCAAAAGTAGCATTATACAACCAAAACGGTTCTACTGCTGGTGACATCGAATTAAACGCTTCTGTATTTGGTATCGAGCCAAATGAGAGTGTTGTATTCGACGCTATTCTTATGCAAAGAGCTTCCTTACGTCAAGGATCTCATAAAGTAAAAAATCGTTCTGAAGTACGCGGCGGAGGTCGTAAACCATGGCGTCAAAAAGGTACTGGACGTGCCCGTCAAGGTTCTATCCGTTCACCGCAATGGCGCGGAGGTGGTGTCGTATTCGGCCCAACACCACGCAGCTATTCTTATAAATTACCTAAAAAAGTTCGCCGCTTGGCAATCAAATCAGTATTGTCTTCTAAAGTAAACGACAACAACATCATCGTACTTGAAGATCTTACTCTTGATACGGCTAAAACAAAAGAAATGGCAGCTATCCTTAAAGGATTATCTGTTGAGAAAAAAGCTTTAATCGTAACTGCGGATGCTAACGAAGCAGTAGCTTTATCTGCTCGCAACATTCCTGGAGTTACTGTAGTTGAAGCTAACGGAATCAACGTTTTAGACGTTGTCAACCACGAGAAGCTTCTGATTACAAAAGCAGCGGTTGAAAAAGTAGAGGAGGTGCTTGCATAATGAAAGATCCTCGTGATGTTCTAAAGCGCCCCGTCATTACTGAACGTTCTGCTGATTTAATGGCTGAAAAGAAATATACTTTTGAAGTTGATGTAAGAGCTAACAAAACAGAAGTGAAAGACGCGGTTGAAAGCATCTTTGGAGTGAAAGTTGACAAAGTCAACATCATGAACTACAAAGGTAAATCAAAACGTGTTGGACGCTATACTGGTATGACTAGCCGTCGCAGAAAAGCGATCGTAAAACTTACTGCAGACAGCAAAGAAATCGAAATTTTTGAAGCTTAATTATCTGTAAAAAGAAGGAGGGAAATTCAAAATGGCGATTAAAAAGTATAAACCGACCTCTAATGGACGTCGTGGTATGACAACTTCAGATTTTGCTGAAATCACGACTGACAAGCCGGAAAAATCCTTGCTTGCTCCCCTTCACAAAAAAGGCGGACGTAACAACCAAGGTAAACTGACTGTACGTCACCAAGGTGGCGGACATAAACGCCAATACCGTGTTATCGACTTCAAACGCGATAAAGATGGTATACCTGGACGCGTTGCTACAGTTGAATACGATCCAAACCGTTCAGCTAACATCGCTCTAATCAACTATGCAGACGGAGAAAAACGTTACATTCTTGCTCCTAAAGGAATTCAAGTGGGTACTGAAATTATGTCAGGTCCTGAAGCTGACATTAAAGTAGGTAATGCACTTCCACTTATCAACATCCCTGTTGGTACAGTTGTGCATAACATTGAATTAAAACCTGGTAAAGGCGGACAGCTTGTACGTTCAGCTGGTACATCTGCACAGGTTCTTGGTAAAGAAGGTAAATACGTTCTTGTACGTCTTAACTCTGGAGAAGTTCGCATGATTCTTTCTGCTTGCCGTGCTTCTATCGGTCAAGTAGGTAACGAACAACACGAACTTATCAACATTGGTAAAGCTGGACGTTCTCGCTGGAAAGGCATCCGTCCTACAGTTCGTGGTTCTGTAATGAACCCTAACGATCACCCACACGGTGGTGGTGAAGGACGTGCGCCAATCGGACGTAAATCACCAATGTCTCCATGGGGCAAGCCGACTCTTGGATTCAAGACTCGTAAGAAAAAGAACAAATCCGATAAATTTATCGTACGTCGTCGTAAAAATAAATAACGGGGTTGTCTACGGTTCACTTCGGACCGTAGTGCAATCACGAAGGGAGGTTCCAAAATGGCTCGCAGCTTGAAAAAAGGACCATTTGTCGATGGACACTTGATGACAAAAATCGAGAAATTAAATGAAACAGACAAGAAACAAGTCGTAAAAACTTGGTCTCGTCGTTCTACTATTTTCCCACAGTTTATTGGTCACACAATCGCAGTCTATGACGGACGTAAACACGTGCCTGTATTCATCTCTGAAGATATGGTAGGGCACAAGTTGGGTGAATTCGCTCCAACTCGTACGTACAAAGGTCATGCTAGTGATGACAAAAAAACAAGACGCTAAGAGAGGAGGCTTTTAAATGCAAGCTAAAGCTGTTGCAAGAACAGTCCGTATTGCTCCTCGTAAAGCACGTCTAGTAATGGACCTGATTCGAGGCAAGCAAGTAGGTGAGGCAGTATCAATCTTGAACCTTACACCAAGAGCTGCTTCTCCGATTATCGAGAAAGTATTAAAATCCGCTATTGCAAATGCTGAGCATAACTATGAAATGGACGCTAACAACCTGGTTATTTCTCAAGCATTCGTTGACGAAGGCCCTACGTTAAAAAGATTCCGCCCACGTGCTATGGGACGTGCGAGCCAAATCAACAAACGTACGAGCCACATTACAATCGTTGTATCAGAAAAGAAGGAGGGATAAGTAGTGGGTCAAAAGGTAAATCCAGTCGGTCTTCGTATCGGGGTCATTCGTGATTGGGAATCTAAGTGGTACGCTGGTAAAGATTACGCTGACTTCCTGCACGAAGATTTAAAAATTCGTGAATACATTAGCAAACGCCTTTCTGACGCTTCTGTTTCTAAAGTGGAAATCGAGCGTGCAGCAAATCGCGTTAACATTACGATCCACACAGCTAAGCCTGGTATGGTTATCGGTAAAGGCGGTTCTGAAGTTGAATCACTTCGCAAAGCCCTTAACAGCCTTACTGGCAAGCGTGTACACATTAACATTCTTGAAATCAAAAGAGCAGATCTTGATGCACAGCTAGTTGCTGACAACATCGCTCGTCAATTAGAAAACCGTGTTTCTTTCCGCCGTGCACAGAAACAACAAATCCAACGTACTATGCGCGCTGGAGCACAAGGTGTGAAAACAATGGTTTCTGGTCGTCTTGGCGGTGCAGATATCGCTCGTTCTGAATACTACAGTGAAGGAACTGTTCCATTGCACACATTACGTGCGGATATTGACTATGCAACATCTGAAGCTGACACTACTTACGGTAAGCTTGGTGTGAAAGTCTGGATCTATCGTGGAGAGGTTCTTCCTACTAAGAAGAAAACTGAGGAAGGAGGAAAATAATATGTTATTACCAAAACGCGTTAAATATCGCAGAGAGCATCGCGGAAAAATGCGTGGTCGTGCGAAAGGCGGTACTGAAGTGCATTTCGGTGAATTCGGTATCCAAGCTCTTGAAGCTTCTTGGATCACTAACCGTCAAATCGAAGCTGCACGTATTGCGATGACTCGTTACATGAAACGTGGCGGTAAAGTTTGGATCAAAATTTTCCCTTCTAAACCTTACACTGCTAAACCACTTGAGGTACGTATGGGATCCGGTAAAGGGGCTCCAGAAGGTTGGGTAGCTGTTGTAAAACCGGGCAAAGTTTTATTTGAAATTTCTGGTGTATCTGAAGAGGTTGCTCGTGAAGCGCTTCGTCTTGCATCTCACAAATTGCCAATTAAAACGAAGTTCGTAAAACGTGAAGAAATTGGTGGTGAATCAAATGAAAGCTAATGAAATTCGTGACCTTACCACTGCTGAAATTGAACAAAAAGTAAAGTCTCTTAAAGAAGAACTTTTCAATCTTCGCTTTCAATTAGCGACAGGACAACTTGAAAATACTGCTCGCATTCGTGAAGTGCGCAAAGCTATCGCGCGCATGAAAACTGTGATTCGTGAAAGAGAAATTGCTGCTAATAAATAATCACTGAGGGGAGGTCGTGAGCATGAGCGAACGTAACCAGCGCAAAGTTTACCAAGGCCGTGTTGTTTCTGACAAAATGGATAAAACCATCACTGTTGTTGTTGAAACATACAAAAAACATACACTTTACGGTAAACGCGTAAAATACTCAAAAAAATTCAAAGCACATGATGAAAATAATCAAGCTAAAATTGGCGACATCGTAAAGATCATGGAAACTCGTCCATTGTCTGCAACTAAGCGTTTCCGTCTAGTTGAAGTTGTCGAAGAAGCTGTTATTATCTAATAAAGTTCGGAATTCTTTTTCCGAAGGGAGGTAACAAATAATGATTCAACAAGAGACTCGTTTAAAAGTAGCTGACAACTCTGGCGCACGTGAAGTACTTACTATTAAAGTTCTTGGTGGTTCTGGACGTAAAACAGCTAACATTGGTGATGTAATTGTTTGCACGGTTAAACAAGCAACACCAGGAGGCGTTGTCAAAAAAGGTGAAGTCGTAAAAGCTGTTATCGTTCGCACGAAAAGCGGAGCGCGCAGAAGTGACGGTTCATACATCAGCTTCGATGAGAATGCATGTGTTATCATCCGTGACGACAAGAGCCCACGCGGAACTCGTATCTTCGGACCAGTTGCTCGTGAATTGCGTGAAAACAACTTTATGAAAATTGTTTCTCTAGCTCCAGAAGTTATCTAATGAAATAAATGCCTTAGTCAAGGAGGTGCGATCAGGATGCATGTTAAAAAAGGCGATAAAGTAATGGTTATCTCTGGTAAAGATAAAGGCAAACAAGGAACAATCCTTGCTGCTTTCCCTAAAAAGGACCGCGTTTTAGTTGAAGGTGTAAACATGGTGAAGAAACACGCTAAACCAACTCAAGCTAACCCTCAAGGCGGTATTTCTAATCAAGAGGCGCCAATTCATGTATCAAACGTTATGCCGCTCGATCCTAAAACAGGTGAAGTGACTCGCGTAGGATACAAAGTGGAAGATGGCAAAAAAGTTCGTGTAGCAAAAAAATCTGGGCAAGTTCTAGATAAATAGTATTAAAAGGAAGGGAGGTCTATCTCATGAACCGCCTTAAAGAAAAGTACAATAAAGAAATTGCACCTGCTTTAATGACAAAGTTCAACTATGATTCTGTCATGCAAGTGCCTAAAATCGAAAAAATCGTAATCAACATGGGTGTTGGTGACGCTGTTCAAAACGCGAAAGCAATCGACAGTGCTGTTGAAGAATTAACGTTTATCGCAGGTCAAAAACCTGTCGTTACTCGTGCGAAGAAATCAATTGCTGGATTCCGTCTTCGTGAGGGAATGCCTATCGGTGCGAAAGTAACTCTTCGCGGAGAGCGCATGTATGATTTCCTTGATAAACTTATTTCTGTATCTTTACCGCGTGTACGTGACTTCCGCGGGGTTTCTAAAAAATCTTTCGACGGTCGCGGTAACTACACACTTGGTATCAAAGAACAGTTAATCTTCCCTGAAATTGACTACGATAAAGTAACAAAGGTTCGCGGAATGGACATCGTTATCGTAACAACTGCTAATACTGACGAAGAAGCTCGTGAGCTATTAACTCAAGTAGGTATGCCGTTCCAGAAATAATCAATGAAAGGGAGGCGAAATCGTGGCTAAAAAGTCTATGATTGCGAAACAACAACGTACACCAAAGTTTAAAGTACAAGAGTACACACGCTGTGAACGCTGCGGACGTCCGCATTCAGTCATTCGTAAATTTAAACTTTGCCGTATTTGTTTCCGTGAGCTTGCATATAAAGGACAAATTCCTGGCGTGAAAAAAGCCAGCTGGTAATCCCCAAGAAAGGGAAGGAGGTAATTATATAATGGTTATGACAGATCCAATTGCAGATATGCTAACTCGTATTCGCAATGCAAACATGGTACGTCATGAGAAGCTTGAAATTCCTGCTTCTAAATTGAAAAGAGAAATTGCTGAAATTTTAAAGCGTGAAGGTTTCATTCGTGACGTTGAGTTCGTAGAAGACAGCAAACAAGGTATCATCCGCGTTTTCTTGAAATACGGACAAAACAACGAGCGCGTTATCACTGGTCTTAAAAGAATCAGCAAGCCTGGTTTGCGTGTTTATGCTAAATCTAATGAAGTACCTCGCGTACTTAACGGTCTTGGAATCGCGATTCTTTCTACATCACAAGGTGTTTTAACGGACAAAGAAGCCCGTGCAAAACAAGCTGGTGGAGAAGTTCTAGCATACGTTTGGTAAGAAGTTTAACATGAATGGAGGTGTTTGGTATGTCTCGTGTAGGTAAGAAGCTACTTGAGATTCCTTCTGATGTTACAGTAACGTTAAATGATGACAATACTGTAGCTGTGAAAGGACCAAAAGGAGAATTAACTCGTACGTTTCACCCTGATATGGAGATTAAAGTAGAGGACAATGTGCTTACAGTCACTCGTCCTTCTGATCAAAAAGAGCACCGTGCTTTGCATGGTACGACGCGCAGTCTGCTTGGCAACATGGTTGAAGGTGTATCTAAAGGATTTGAAAGAGGTTTGGAATTAGTCGGTGTCGGTTACCGTGCGTCTAAATCTGGCAATAAACTTGTTTTAAACGTTGGATACTCTCACCCTGTTGAGATCGTTCCTGAAGAAGGCATCGAAATCGAAGTTCCTTCTCAAACTAAAGTAGTTGTAAAAGGTACAGACAAAGAACGTGTAGGAGCTATCGCTGCTAACATTCGTGCTGTCCGTTCTCCAGAGCCTTACAAAGGTAAAGGAATCCGCTACGAAGGTGAAGTTGTTCGCCGCAAAGAAGGTAAATCTGCTAAGTAAGATCGCTTAAAGTGAAGAAAGGAGTGACATAGATGATTACGAAAACTAGCAAAAATGCTGCTCGTCTTAAAAGACACGCTCGTGTTCGCGCTAAACTTTCCGGTACTGCTGAAAGACCGCGCCTGAACGTTTTCCGTTCTAACAAGCACATTTACGCTCAAATCATCGATGATGTAAATGGTGTTACACTTGCTAGTGCATCTACTCTCGATAAAGACTTGAACGTTGAAAGCACTGGAGATACTTCTGCTGCTACTAAAGTTGGAGAATTAGTTGCAAAACGTGCTGCTGAAAAAGGCATTTCTGACGTAGTATTTGACCGTGGCGGATACTTATACCATGGACGTGTAAAAGCTTTGGCTGATGCCGCTCGTGAAGCTGGACTTAAATTTTAATAAAAGAAGGAGGGACACATGATTATGCGTCGTATTGACCCAAGCAAATTAGAGTTAGAAGAACGCTTAGTTACGGTTAACCGCGTAGCGAAAGTTGTTAAAGGTGGTCGTCGTTTCCGCTTCGCAGCTCTAGTCGTTGTCGGTGACAAAAACGGACACGTAGGATTCGGTACTGGTAAAGCACAAGAAGTACCAGAAGCGATCCGCAAAGCTGTTGAAGATGCGAAAAAGAATTTGATTGAAGTACCAATGGTTGGAACTACAATTCCACACGAAATCATCGGACGTTTCGGTGCAGGTAACATCTTGTTAAAACCTGCTTCTGAAGGTACTGGAGTTATCGCTGGAGGCCCTGTACGTGCGGTACTTGAGCTTGCTGGTGTAGCTGATATCCTTTCTAAGTCTTTAGGTTCTAACACACCGATCAACATGATTCGTGCAACACTTCAAGGCTTAAGTGAACTTAAGCGTGCTGAAGAGGTTGCGAAGCTTCGTGGAAAATCTGTAGAAGAACTGTTAGGATAAGGAGGGAATATTAATGGCTAAATTAGAAATTACCCTCAAACGAAGTGTAATCGGTCGCCCGGAAGATCAACGCGTTACTGTCAGAACACTTGGTTTAAAGAAAACAAACCAAACTGTTGTTCATGAAGACAACGCTGCGATCCGCGGTATGATTAATAAAGTATCTCATTTAGTTTCTGTTAAAGAACAATAAAAATAATTGATCGGATAAGGAGGTGTCCTAATGAAACTTCATGAATTAAAACCTTCAGAAGGTTCACGCAAAACGCGTAATCGCGTAGGTCGTGGTATTGGTTCTGGCAACGGTAAAACAGCTGGTAAAGGTCACAAAGGTCAAAACGCTCGTTCTGGCGGCGGTGTACGCCCTGGATTCGAGGGGGGACAAATGCCTTTATTCCAACGTCTTCCTAAACGCGGTTTCACTAACATTAACCGCAAGGATTACGCTGTAGTCAACCTAGACAAATTGAACGGTTTTGCAGAAGGAACGGAAGTCACTCCTGAACTTCTTCTTGAGACTGGTGTTATTAGCAAACTTAATGCAGGAGTAAAGATTCTTGGCAACGGTAAATTAGAGAAAAAATTAACTGTAAAAGCCAATAAATTCTCTGCTTCTGCAAAAGAAGCTGTTGAAGCTGCTGGCGGTACAGCTGAGGTGATCTAACTTGTTTAAAACAATCTCCAACTTTATGCGTGTGAGTGATATCAGGAATAAAATCATATTCACTTTACTCATGCTTATCGTCTTTCGCATAGGTGCGTTTATTCCTGTGCCTTATGTTAACGCTGAAGTGTTACAGGCACAGTCTCAAATGGGTGTTTTTGATCTCCTTAATACATTTGGCGGCGGTGCGCTTTACCAATTTTCCATTTTTGCAATGGGAATTACTCCTTATATCACAGCTTCGATCATCATTCAGCTGCTTCAGATGGATGTTGTGCCGAAGTTTACCGAGTGGTCTAAGCAAGGTGAAGTTGGCCGCCGTAAATTAGCTCAGTTCACAAGGTACTTTACGATTGTGCTTGGTTTCATCCAGGCGTTAGGTATGTCTTACGGATTCAACAATCTGGCAAACGGTATGCTGATCGAAAAATCCGGTATATCGACATATCTCATCATTGCTTTAGTACTCACTGGCGGAACTGCCTTTTTAATGTGGCTTGGAGAACAAATTACGACTCATGGAGTAGGCAACGGAATATCGATCATTATCTTCGCGGGGATTGTGGCTAGTATTCCAAAAACAATTGGACAAATATATGAGACTCAATTTGTCGGCAGCAACGATCAGTTGTTTATTCATATTGTGAAAATCGCACTTCTTGTGATTGCGATTTTAGCAGTTATTGTTGGAGTTATTTTCATTCAGCAAGCCGTACGGAAAATTGCGATTCAATATGCTAAAGGTACAGGTCGTTCACCTGCTGGCGGAGGTCAGTCTACACACCTTCCTTTGAAAGTGAATCCTGCAGGGGTTATTCCGGTAATCTTTGCGGTTGCGTTTTTGATAACGCCGCGGACGATCGCGTCATTCTTTGGAACAAATGATGTGACAAAGTGGATTCAAAACTACTTTGATAATACGCATCCGGTGGGTATGGCGATATATGTTGCGTTGATTATTGCCTTTACGTACTTTTATGCTTTTGTACAGGTCAATCCTGAACAAATGGCTGATAACCTTAAAAAACAGGGTGGCTATATCCCGGGGGTTCGTCCAGGGAAAATGACTCAAGATAGAATTACGAGCATTTTGTATCGACTTACGTTTGTGGGTTCTATATTCTTAGCCGTGATTTCCATTCTTCCTATCTTTTTCATTCAATTCGCTGGATTGCCTCAAAGTGCACAAATTGGCGGAACATCTTTGTTAATTGTTGTCGGGGTAGCCTTGGAGACAATGAAACAACTAGAAAGCCAGTTGGTGAAACGAAACTACCGTGGATTTATGAAAAACTAGAGGAAATGGATTTATCCATTCCCTCTTAATAAAGAGAGGACGGGGGAAATCCGAATGAACTTAGTCTTAATGGGGCTTCCTGGTGCTGGTAAAGGTACACAGGGCGAACGAATTGTTGAGGATTATGGGATTCCTCATATCTCAACAGGAGATATGTTCCGTGCTGCTATGAAAGAAGAAACACCACTCGGACTCGAAGCAAAATCTTATATTGATAAGGGAGAGCTCGTACCTGACGAAGTTACAATCGGAATTGTCAAAGAAAGACTTGGCAAAGATGATTGTGAAAGAGGTTTTCTTCTGGACGGATTTCCGCGAACAGTCGCTCAAGCTGAAGCTCTTGAAGAAATTCTTGAGGAATATGGCAAGCCGATTGATTATGTCATTAACATTGAAGTCGACAAAGACGCTCTAATGGAACGTCTGACTGGACGCAGAATTTGCAGTGTTTGCGGCACAACCTATCATTTAATCTTTAATCCACCGAAAACGCCGGGTGTTTGTGATAAAGACGGAGGCGAACTCTATCAACGGGCAGATGATAATGAGGAAACCGTCTCTAAACGGCTTGAGGTAAACATGAAGCAAACTCAGCCTTTACTCGATTTCTATTCTGAGAAAGGTTATCTTGCAAACGTGAATGGCCAACAGGACATTCAAGACGTTTATGCAGATGTGAAGGATCTTCTTGGAGGATTAAAAAAATGATTATCTGTAAAACCCCACGTGAACTTGATATCATGCGGGAAGCAGGGCGAATCGTGGCTTTAACTCATGATGAGTTAAAAAAGCACATTAAACCAGGAATCTCGACAAAAGAATTGGATCAAATTGCCGAACGTTTTATTAAGAAGCAGGGTGCAATCCCATCTTTTAAGGGGTATAATGGGTTTCGCGGGAGCATTTGCGTATCAGTTAATGAAGAACTCGTTCACGGCATTCCTGGCAGCAGGGTGCTAAAGGATGGAGACATCATCAGTATTGATATCGGTGCTAAATTAAATGGTTATCATGGTGACTCTGCATGGACATATCCGGTAGGAAACATCAGTGATGATGACAAAAAACTTCTGGAAGTAACAGAGGAGTCTTTATATAAAGGCTTGCAGGAAGCAAAACCAGGTGAACGTTTGTCGAATATTTCCCACGCAATACAAACGTATGTCGAAAATGAGCAGTTTTCAGTTGTTAGGGAGTATGTCGGACATGGTGTTGGTCAAGACTTGCATGAGGACCCGCAAATTCCTCATTACGGTCCGCCCAACAAAGGACCACGGCTTAAACCTGGCATGGTTCTCGCTATTGAACCTATGGTGAACGCTGGCAGCCGCTACGTGAAAACATTGGCTGATAACTGGACGGTTGTAACGGTAGATGGGAAAAAGTGTGCTCATTTTGAACATACGATTGCGATTACGGAAACGGGTTTTGATATACTGACGAGAGTCTAGGTGATGAAATAATTCCGAAGGCAGATGTTTTTTTCCAGCTTGATAGGGCAGAAAGTTTGGATGAACATTGGCAGGACCGAATTCATCTTGTCGTTGTCATTGGGATTGTTGACCATCATCAATGTACTAACAGCAGACGGAGAAAAGCGTATATTACATTCTCCTAAGAAAAAGAATATCAATCATTTAACCCTTTATGATTGCGTATCTCCGGAAGTTCAGAACAGTATAAACGAAACAGGGCGTGTGACAAACTTCTTTTGAAATTTGTCAGAAAGCAAGTTACTGATTTGAAGAAGGGAGAACACTTGAATGGCGAAAGACGATGTAATTGAAGTGGAAGGTACGATAGTCGAAACACTGCCAAACGCGATGTTCAAAGTTGAACTTGAAAATGGCCACACTGTTTTGGCTCACGTATCTGGTAAAATCCGCATGCACTTCATTCGCATTTTACCTGGAGACAAAGTTACGGTAGAATTATCTCCATATGACTTAACTCGTGGCAGGATTACGTACCGTTACAAATAAAGCACTCCGGAAACTGAAGGAGGTTGGAAACACATGAAAGTGAGACCATCAGTTAAACCAATCTGCGAAAAATGTAAAGTTATTCGCAGAAAAGGAAAAGTAATGGTGATCTGTGAAAATCCAAAGCATAAACAAAAACAAGGATAATTTATAAGGAGGTGCCCAGAGAATGGCTCGTATTGCTGGTGTAGATATCCCACGTGACAAACGTGTTGTTATTTCTTTAACTTACATCTTCGGAATTGGCCGCACAACGGCTCAGCAAGTTTTAAAAGAAGCTGGAGTTTCAGAAGATACTCGTGTGCGCGATCTTACTGAAGAAGAACTTGGTAAAATCCGTGATATTATTGACAAACTGAAAGTAGAAGGTGACCTTCGCCGTGAAGTTTCTCTTAATATCAAACGTCTGATCGAAATCGGAAGCTACCGCGGAATCCGTCATCGCAGAGGATTACCTGTTCGCGGACAAAACTCTAAAAACAATGCGCGTACTCGTAAAGGTCCGCGTCGTACTGTAGCTAACAAGAAAAAATAAGTAAGGGAGGTTCTTAAACAATGGCTGCTGCTCGTAAATCTAACACGCGTAAACGTCGCGTGAAAAAGAATATTGAGTCTGGAATTGCTCATATTCGTTCAACTTTCAATAACACGATCGTTACGATCACTGACACTCATGGCAATGCTCTTTCTTGGTCAAGTGCCGGAGCTTTAGGATTCAGAGGTTCTCGTAAATCTACTCCTTTTGCTGCGCAAATGGCTGCAGAAACAGCTGCTAAAGGTTCAATCGAACATGGTCTTAAAACACTTGAGGTTACTGTTAAAGGCCCTGGTTCAGGCCGTGAAGCTGCAATCCGTGCACTTCAAGCTGCTGGACTAGAAGTCACTGCTATCAGAGACGTAACTCCTGTTCCTCATAACGGATGCCGTCCACCAAAACGTCGCCGCGTGTAATTTGTTTGTATAGATTTTGTGTCCCTGTCAATAATGGGTTATGATACAGTTATTTATGAAACGAATGCACCGACTCGTTGCCTGAGCACATACGGGACTAAACAATGGGGAATTTCGGATGGAATCTCATATGATTCTATTCGAGGTTTCGACGTTTTGAAGGAGGGTTTTAAGTAATGATCGAGATTGAAAAACCAAAAATCGAAACGGTTGAAATCAGCGACGATGCCAAATTTGGTAAGTTTGTCGTAGAGCCACTTGAGCGTGGATATGGTACAACTCTGGGTAACTCCTTACGTCGTATCCTCTTATCCTCACTCCCTGGTGCCGCTGTAACATCAATCCAGATAGATGGTGTACTGCACGAATTCTCGACAATTGAAGGCGTTGTGGAAGATGTTACAACGATTATCTTACACATTAAAAAGCTTGCATTGAAAATTTACTCTGATGAAGAGAAGACGCTAGAAATTGATGTACAGGGTGAAGGAACTGTAACGGCAGCTGATATTACACACGATAGTGATGTAGAGATCTTAAATCCTGATCTTCATATCGCGACTCTTGGTGAGAATGCGAGTTTCCGAGTTCGCCTTACTGCTCAAAGAGGACGTGGGTATACGCCTGCTGACGCAAACAAGAGAGACGATCAGCCAATCGGCGTGATTCCGATCGATTCTATCTATACGCCAGTTTCTCGTGTATCTTATCAGGTAGAGAACACTCGTGTAGGCCAAGTTGCAAACTATGATAAACTTACACTTGATGTTTGGACTGATGGAAGCACTGGACCGAAAGAAGCTATTGCGCTTGGTTCAAAGATTTTAACTGAACACCTTAATATATTCGTTGGTTTAACTGACGAAGCTCAGCATGCTGAAATCATGGTTGAAAAAGAAGAAGATCAAAAAGAGAAAGTTCTTGAAATGACAATTGAAGAATTGGATCTTTCTGTTCGCTCTTACAACTGCTTAAAGCGTGCGGGTATTAACACGGTTCAAGAGCTTGCGAACAAGACGGAAGAAGATATGATGAAAGTTCGGAATCTAGGACGGAAATCACTTGAAGAAGTGAAAGCGAAACTAGAAGAACTTGGACTCGGACTTCGCAAAGACGATTGACTAGTTTCCCTTGTGAACTAGGATTTTCGTGTGTTTATTATTCAGAAACAGCATTTCAATAAAGGAGGGGACATCACATGTCATACAGAAAACTAGGACGTACGAGTGCACAGCGTAAAGCTATGCTTCGTGATCTTACAACTGATTTGATCATCAACGAAAGAATCGAAACAACTGAAACACGTGCGAAAGAACTTCGCTCTGTAGTTGAAAAAATGATCACGCTTGGCAAACGCGGTGATCTTCACGCTCGCCGTCAAGCTGCTGCATACATCCGCAACGAGGTTGCTAACGAAGAAAATAACCAAGATGCACTTCAAAAATTATTCTCTGACATTGCAACTCGTTACGAGGAGCGCCAAGGTGGATACACACGTATTATGAAGCTTGGTCCTCGCCGTGGTGACGGAGCACCAATGGCAATTATCGAATTGGTTTAATCACATATTTTTGTGTGTCTAAAGAAGGGCGGGACAGTTTCTAACTGGATCTATGCCCTTTTTTTAGATACTGCAATTTTTTTATATAGAGAGATAAGCAGAGCATGAGCTGAGAGGAGGCCGGTTTTCCATGAATCAAAATCAGTTGATATCGGTAGAGGATATCGTTTTTCGATATCGGAAAGACGCAGAAAGACGGGCACTTGACGGCGTCTCCCTGCAGGTGTATGAGGGTGAATGGCTTGCAATTGTAGGTCATAACGGTTCAGGGAAATCAACACTGGCCCGGGCATTGAATGGTTTGATCCTTCCTGAATCAGGCAATATCGAGGTTGCCGGGATTCAATTGACAGAGGAATCGGTTTGGGAAGTGCGAAAGAAGATAGGTATGGTCTTTCAAAATCCGGATAACCAATTTGTCGGAACGACTGTTCGCGATGATGTGGCTTTTGGTTTAGAAAACAATGGTGTACCGCGCGAAGAAATGATTGAGAGAGTAGACTGGGCAGTAAAACAGGTGAACATGCAAGATTTTCTCGATCAAGAGCCGCACCATCTCTCCGGAGGCCAAAAGCAGAGAGTTGCGATTGCGGGGGTTATTGCCGCACGTCCTGATATTATTATCTTAGATGAAGCAACATCCATGCTTGACCCGATTGGGCGAGAAGAAGTGCTAGAGACGGTAAGACATTTAAAGGGCGAGGGCATGGCGACTGTCATATCCATCACACATGATCTGAATGAGGCAGCAAAAGCAGACAGGATCATTGTGATGAATGACGGTAAGAAATATGCCGAAGGGCTGCCTGAAGAAATTTTTAAATTGAATAAAGAACTTGTTCGAATTGGGCTTGATTTACCCTTCTCATTCCAGCTTAGCCAGCTTTTAAGAGAAAATGGACTGGCATTGGAAGAAAATCATTTGACTCAGGAAGGGCTGGTGAAAGAGCTATGGACATTACGATCAAAGATGTAGAACATCGTTATCAGATGAAGACGCCGTTTGAGCGCCTTGCATTGTATGATATCAATGCATCGATTAAAGAAGGCAGCTACGTAGCCGTTATTGGGCATACAGGCTCTGGCAAGTCCACTCTTCTTCAGCACATGAATGGTCTTCTGAAGCCGACGAAGGGACAGATATCACTAGGCAGCACTGTCATTCAGGCAGGGAGAAAGAATAAAGAGCTGAAAACCCTTCGTAAAAAAGTCGGAATCGTTTTCCAATTTCCAGAGCATCAATTATTCGAAGAAACAGTTCTCAAAGATATATCGTTCGGACCGATGAATTTTGGTGTAAAAAAAGAGGATGCTGAACAAAAAGCCAGAGAGATTCTGAAGCTTGTAGGTTTATCAGATGAACTTTTGGACAGATCGCCTTTCGAATTAAGCGGGGGGCAAATGCGCAGAGTTGCAATTGCCGGCGTACTTGCAATGGATCCTGAAGTGCTTGTTTTGGATGAACCGACTGCAGGATTGGACCCAAGAGGGCGAAAAGAGATTATGGACATGTTTTATGAGCTTCATCAACGAGGAAACCAGACGACGGTTCTTGTCACACACAGTATGGAGGATGCGGCTGCATACGCTGATGAAATGATCGTCATGCATAAAGGAACGATACAGGCATCAGGCAGTCCGCATGATTTGTTTTTAAAAGGTGAAGAGATGGCTGGCTGGGGGCTGGATCTTCCGGAAACGATAAAATTCCAAAGGCAGCTGGAAGCTGCACTTGGCGTCAGATTTAAAGAGCCTATGCTCACAATGGAAGATGCCGCTGCTGAAATCCGTGCTCTTTTCCAGGGGGAAAAGCCCTTATGATGGACAGCATGATTATCGGCAAGTATGTACCGGGTTCTTCACTTGTACACCGGCTTGATCCCAGAACAAAACTCATTACGATCTTTTTATTTGTCTGCATCGTATTCCTAGCCAATAATGTACAGACATATGCGCTGCTTGGATTATTTACTGTAGGCGTCGTTTCTTTAACTAGAGTTCCTTTCTCTTTTTTAATGAAAGGCCTAAAGCCAATCATCTGGATTGTCCTCTTTACGTTCATTCTTCACATTTTAATGACACATGAAGGACCGGTTATTTTTCAATTAGGTGTTTTCAAAGTCTATGAGGGCGGTTTGGCTCAAGGGATATTCATTTCTCTTAGATTCGTCTATTTGATTTTTATGACAACCTTATTAACGCTGACGACAACACCGATTGAGATTACCGATGGAATGGAGCAGCTGCTGAATCCATTGAAAAAAATAAAGCTTCCTGTTCACGAGCTTGCTCTTATGATGTCAATTTCTTTGCGGTTTATCCCGACCTTGATGGAGGAGACAGATAAGATCATGAAGGCTCAGATGGCGCGGGGCGTTGATTTTACAAGCGGACCTGTCAAAGACAGAGTGAAGGCTATTGTCCCGCTTCTTGTCCCTCTCTTCGTCAGTGCATTCAAACGCGCCGAAGAGCTTGCTGTGGCAATGGAAGCCAGGGGCTATCAAGGCGGAGAGGGACGTACGAAATACAGAAAGCTTGTATGGACAGGAAAAGACACTTCTGTCATTGTGAGCTTGATGGTTTTGGCTGCTTTGTTATTTTTCTTAAGGACGTAGAGGTGCTGTATGAGATTGAAATGCACAATTTCTTATGACGGACATTTGTTTAATGGGTATCAGGTGCAGCCGGGCAAAAGAACGGTTCAGGATGAACTGGAGAAGGCTTTGGCTGTCCTTCATAAGTCGAAAGACAGAATTTCGGTCGTTTCATCAGGAAGAACAGATAGCGGGGTTCATGCAGCAGGACAGGTGATTCATTTTGATACTCCGCTGTCTATTCCGGCGGAGAGATGGCCATATGCTTTAAATGCACTGCTTCCGGACGATATCGCAGTCAAACAGGCAGAAATTGCGGATGATGGGTTCCATGCACGATTTAGCGCAGTTAAAAAAGAATATCGCTACTTTGTATACACGGAGAAACACCCGGACGTATTTAAACGGCATTACGCTTACCATTTTTCATATCAACTAAATGTGCAGAGCATGAGAGAAGCGGCAAAGCATCTTATAGGCACACATGATTTCACGAGCTTTTGCGCGGCTAAAACAGAAGTGCAGGACAAGGTAAGAACGATTTACGAACTTGATTGGACTGAGACGGATGACGGCCTGCAAATGCGGATCACAGGCAGCGGTTTCTTATATAATATGGTCAGAATTATTGCGGGTACTTTGCTTGATGCAGGTATTGGAAAAATTTCTCCCGATGATGTGAAATCCATGCTGGCAGCGAAGGATCGCGAAGCGGCAGGGCGTACAGCACCGGGGCATGGGCTATATTTATGGAACGTTTACTATGACAACTAAACCAGGTGTATAATATTTTCTTGACAGAGTCTGCATAAAGTTATAAGATATCATATGGTATGTATTTCAACCCCACGATAAGCCCCGGAACTTATTGTGTTGTGAAATAGAACGTAATCGAAGTTTATTGAAAATGACAGATCATTTAGGAGGGAAATTCAATGCGTACAACACCTATGGCTAACGCAAGTACTATTGAACGCAAGTGGTTAGTTGTTGATGCTGCTGGCAAGACTTTAGGCCGTCTTTCTTCAGAAGTTGCAGCTATCCTTCGCGGAAAACACAAACCAACTTACACACCACACGTTGATACAGGAGATCATGTGATCATCATCAACGCTGAAAAAATCGAGTTAACTGGTAAAAAGTTAACTGACAAAATCTACTACCGTCACACTCAACATCCAGGCGGATTAAAATCAAGAACTGCTCTTGAAATGCGTACAAACTACCCTGAGAAAATGCTTGAGCTTGCTATCAAAGGCATGCTTCCAAAAGGTTCTCTAGGTCGTCAAATGTTCAAAAAATTGAACGTATACCGTGGTTCTGAGCATCCACATGAAGCACAAAAACCTGAAGTTTACGAACTTCGCGGTTAATTAAAAAGGAGGTTACCAATTTGGCACAGGTTCAATATTACGGTACTGGCCGTCGTAAAAGTTCTGTAGCGCGTGTGCGCTTAGTTCCAGGAGAAGGTCGTATCGTCGTTAATAATCGTGAAATCAGCGAGCACATCCCATCTCCAGCTCTAATCGAAGATATCAAACAACCATTAACTTTGACTGAAACAGCTGGCACTTATGATGTTTTAGTAAACGTACATGGAGGCGGCTTATCTGGTCAAGCTGGAGCAATCCGTCATGGTATCGCTCGTGCTTTGCTTGAAGCAGATCCAGAATACCGTGCAACACTTAAACGTGCAGGTCTTCTGACTCGTGACGCTCGTATGAAAGAACGTAAAAAATACGGTCTTAAAGGCGCTCGTCGTGCACCTCAGTTCTCAAAACGTTAATTTTGCGTTTTCAAAAGCTCTCGACCTTGTGTTGGGAGCTTTTTTATACCAAGCAGATTAAAAGCTAAAACAGTGAGAAAGATTGCAAGGCCCGGAAAAATCGTCACATGCGGAGCTGTGTTTAAGTAGTTGTGCCCATCACTCAGCATAGCGCCCCATTCAGGAGTAGAGGGATCTGCTCCTAATCGATGAGCCTTTAGTTGAAGTGAAACACTTGAAAAAAATCTTTGCAGATTCATCCGGCCTTTTTAGAAAATCAAAGCCCGTGAGAGCGGTGGATGATATATCATTTACTATTAATCGCGGAGAAACTTTCGGCCTTGTCGGAGAGAGCGGATGCGGAAAGTCGACAACCGGACGGATGTTAATGAAGCTACTGGAGCCGACAGAAGGCAGTATTCTGTTTAACGGACAGGATATTACGAAAATGAATGAGAAAGACGTGCGTAATTTGCGTAAAGATTTTCAAATGGTGTTTCAAGATCCTTATGCCTCATTGAATCCCAGAATGAGAGTGAAAGAAATCATAGAAGAACCGTTGATTGTTCATGGACTCATGACTTCTTCTGAACGTGAAAGAAAGGTGCATCAGCTTTTGGATACAGTGGGGCTGTCCCGCCAGCACGGCAGTCGTTTTCCGCATGAATTCAGCGGCGGGCAAAGGCAAAGAATCGGAATCGCCCGGGCTCTTGCTGTTAATCCGAAACTAATTATTGCCGATGAGGCTGTTTCCGCACTCGATGTATCGATTCAGTCGCAGATACTTAACCTGATGAAGGACCTGCATAAGGAATTTGGTTTAACCTATTTGTTTATAGCACATGATTTAAGCGTCGTTGATTTTATAAGTGACCGTATAGGTGTGATGTATCTTGGCAAACTGGTTGAAGTTGGCGATCGCGATTCAATTATACAGAATCCGAAGCACCCGTATACAAAAGCGTTGCTGTCAGCTGTCCCGATCCCAGACCCGCATCGCAGAAAGGAACGCATCTTGCTTAAAGGTGATTTGCCTAGCCCTTCAAATCCGCCTGCCGGCTGTCCATTTCATACCAGATGCCCTGCTGTCATGGAGCAATGCAAAACAAAGATGCCGATGCTAAGCAATATGTCCAAGCAGCACCAAGTGTTTTGCCACTTATATGATTCAAAAAAATGATATGATATTCACTGGCCAAAAAAATCACATTTCCTTTGTGATTTTTTTGCGTTTTTATGAACTTTTTTCTAGATATACAAAGGGAAAGCAATAACAACCTAGAAATATTTGTTATACTCTATACATTAAAGTAAGGAGAACGATTCATGAATGCGTTAATAAACCATAATAGCAAAGCCTGGGATCAAAAAGTAGAAACAGGCAATGAATGGACTGTTGCTGTTGATCAGCATGTCATCGAACAAGCGAAAACAGGCAATTGGGATATAAGGGTAACACCAATGAAAGATGTACCGAGGGATTGGTTTCCCCCTGTCAACGGACTGAAAGTACTCTGTTTAGCATCAGGTGGCGGCCAGCAAGGCCCGATTTTAGCAGCTGCAGGAGCGGATGTCACTGTATTGGATAATTCGGAGAAACAGCTGGATCAGGATAGAATGGTTGCTAAGCGCGACGGTCTCACAATACATACTGTCAAAGGAAGCATGGACGATCTCAGTCAGTTTAAGGATGAATCTTTTGATGTTATTGTACATCCTGTTGCCAATGTTTTTGTTGAGAATGTTCTCCCGGTATGGAAGGAAGCGCACCGTGTGCTGAAAAGAAACGGCGCTCTCATTTCAGGGTTTGTAAATCCAGTCGTGTTCCTGTTTGATGTTGAATTGGAACAGCAAGGGATTTTAAAAGTCAAACACTCCATTCCATATGCCGACTCAGAAGATCTTCCAAAACATAAAGTGAAAAAATTGATTGAAAATCAGGAGGCTCTGGAATTCGGCCATTCTCTAGAAGACCAAATCAAAGGCCAAATTGATGCCGGTTTTATCGTCACAGGTTTTTATGAAGATAAAGGCGGGTTTGTATTGGACCAGTATATTCATACATATTCTGCAACAAGAAGCGTGAAATTATGAAAAAGCAGCGACCTGTTAAAGGGCTGCTTTTTTAATAACCACTAACAGGAACGTTCGTTCTGGATCTGCGGAAAGCTGCTATTCCTCTCCTTATTATCGATTCGGCACCTTCATTTGGGCGAATTTCCAATCGAATTCGGGCATTGATTCACCACCCAAACCTCAAAATAACCGGTAAAAGGAGAGTGAATTGTATGGCAGAAGTACTGTCTTTTATGGATGTGAAACGCCAAAAGGATTTTGAATTAGAAAAGAACTTGCTCAAAGAACTCTCTCTGAGACAAATTATCCAGTCTGTTAAGGACTGTTTGGAACCATTATTTCCATTCCTACATGATGAAAGAGATATTATTACCGAAGGCTGTATTGATTTTGCGATAGAAGCCTATTTGTTAGGCGGGCGATTTGGGATATTCGGCTATTACGGAGAATCCATGCAAAGCATCAGTGCCCGCTCTGCAAGAGAAGAAGAAGAGCTTCGTATGGAGTTTTTTGATTATCTCTATAATTGGACACACGAGCAATACGCAGCACTTGATAAAAATACGGTATACGAAGCAGCACGCAAGTTCATTAAAGACTGGTGGACAGAGGGGTTTGTCCAACGAGAAAAACAGTGTAAGCTTCGCATGCGTTAATCATATTTCCCTGCCCTGTCCCATAGTTATGTAGTAACGGACAAGCGGGAGGGGAAGGGATGAGGAAAAAGCTTAAATGGCTTGGTTTTTTGCTAGGCTTCATCGTATTACTATTTCTATTCAAGTATCAGTTCAGCGATAACGATTCTTGGAAGCCGTGGAGTCTGCCCTTGAGCGGGAAAATTATTTATTTGGATCCAGGTCATGGCGGGCCCGACGGCGGAGCAGTCGGCGGAAAGCTGTTAGAGAAGGATGTAACCCTGGAAGTGGCCTTTAGAGTCAGGGATTATCTTCAAGAACAAGGCGCGCTTGTCATCATGACCAGAGAAAGTGATACTGATCTCGCTCCAGAAGGAACGAAGGGCTACAGCAGACGAAAAGCGGAGGACTTAAGGCAGCGAGTTCATTTAATAAACCATTCAGAGGCTGAACTCTATATCAGCATTCACCTCAATGCGATTCCGTCACAAAAATGGAGCGGAGCCCAAAGTTTCTATTATGGAAAATTTGCGGAAAATGAGAAAGTCGCGAAATACATTCAGGATGAGTTGAGAAGAAACTTGGAAAACACGACCCGGAAAGCAAAGCGGATTCATGGTATCTACTTAATGCAAAACGTCACCAAACCGGGGGCGCTTGTAGAAATCGGATTTTTATCCAATCCAAATGAAGCAAGGCTTCTCGGGAAGTCGAAATATCAGGACAAGGTGGCATCTTCCATATATAAAGGCATTTTGCGATATTTCACAGAAAAAGGAGACCCTCCGGAGTAAAGGAGGGTTTTCTTAGGTTCTAAGCATAAGACACCCGCCATTTATGTATGATATAATAATGCTTGTAAACGAATACACAAAAGGGTGAGGTTCGATGATAAGAGAAGATGAAGTAAGAAAACTAGTCGGTGAAATGCGCGAACCTTTTCTTCAAAGACCTCTGGGAGAATTGGATGCCGTTAAGGAAATTAAAATAAAGCCTGAAAAACGGCATGTTAGTGTAAAAGTCGCTCTTGCAAAAACCGGAACTGCAGAACAAATGCAGATTCAGCAAGAGATCGTAAACATCTTAAAAGGGGCAGGCGCTGAGACGGTCGGCCTTCGTTTTGAAGAGCTGCCTGAAGAAACGGTTGCAAAATTCCGGGCGCCGTCAAGTGAGAAGAAAACATTGTTAAATATGGATAACCCACCAGTCTTTCTTGCTGTAGCAAGCGGAAAAGGCGGCGTAGGCAAATCAACTGTGTCAGTAAACCTTGCTATTTCTCTGGCTCGTCTTGGGAAAAAGGTCGGTTTAATTGATGCTGATATTTATGGCTTCAGTGTGCCGGACATGATGGGTATCACTGTGCGCCCTACTATTGAAGGAGAGAAACTGCTTCCTGTTGAACGCTTTGGGGTAAAGGTGATGTCAATGGGCTTCTTCGTAGAAGAAAATGCTCCGGTCGTGTGGAGAGGGCCGATGCTTGGCAAAATGCTAAACAACTTTTTCCACGAAGTAGAGTGGGGAGAAGTAGATTATATCGTTCTTGATCTTCCGCCTGGGACGGGGGATGTTGCTCTCGATGTACATACTATGCTTCCGAGCTGCAAAGAAATCATTGTATCGACTCCGCATCCAACAGCTGCTTTTGTCGCAGCGAGAGCGGGTTCTATGGCGATTAAAACCGATCATGAGGTCGTTGGTGTCATAGAAAACATGGCTTATTATGAAAGTGCAAAGACAGGGGAAAGAGAATATGTCTTTGGAAAAGGCGGGGGAGATAAACTAGCTGAGGAACTCAACGTGCCTTTGCTCGGCAGAATCCCGTTGAAACAGCCTGAATGGAATCAGGACCAATTTGCGCCGTCTGTTTACGATGAAAATCATCCAATTGGAGAGATATATCAGGACATTGCAAAAAATATAGTTGCAAAAATGTCAGTGCAAGTATAAAAAAAGGTGAACCGGGATTCTAGATCCCGGCTCTCCCATTATTCACTTTCTTTGGCAGTGTCTTTTGCTGCTTTTTTTAGCTCATCTTCGAACTGTTTTTTGTAAAGCGGACTAGAAAGTGTCTCATTAATAACCTCTTCTAAATAACTGCGGAATTCTTGGCTTTTTGCCAGTTCGCTATACTTTTTGTTCATGCCCGGATCCTGCATAACGCCCATCAGCATCTTCTGGTAATCCGGATCCTTCATCAGTTTTTTAATCACTTTCTCATGCTCTGTCTGAAGAGTTTTGGCAAAGCCTTGAGCAAAATCAGTGTCTTCAAAGATGTTTTTCCAGAATTCTTCACCTTTTTTAGAGGTGAGTGTTTTTTCTATTGTTCCTTTTATTGCATCTTGATCAATCACCAGCGCTTCATTCATCGCATCATCGTTTAATAATTCCTTAATCGCTTTCTTTCCATCATCAGTTTTTAATATATCAACAACCATTTTTTTGGTCTGATCATAGTCCATATCCGCTGCTTGGTCTTTTGGAGCGCAAGCTGTTACAGATAATAACCAAAAACAGCTCATCAATAGCATTTTGGCTTTTGACATGCATAAGCTCCTTTCACATACTTGTCTTACTTTTAATATGATTCATCTGTTTGGATTTATACATAACAAAATATCGCCTTTGCGATTTTTGAGGGGATGAATAAAGAAATGAAAAGCCGTGGTTTAGTTCGTTTTTTCTTTTCTATTTTAGCTGTTGGAGCGGTTATCACGAGTATTGTGGGTTTTGCTCTAAAATGGGGAGAATATAGGGGACTGTTTCTTGCTATTGAAGCGGGACAGATTTTCTCTGTTTTATTTTGGTTTATCGGTGTAGGCATGATATTCAGTGTAATCAGCCAAATGGGGTTTTTTGTGTTTTTAACAGTTCACCGGTTTGCGCTTGAGATATTAAGGTCCTCATCTATGTGGAACTTGCTTCAGCTGTTTTTTATCCTGTTTGTTGCTTTTGATTTAATGTATGTGCGTTTTTTATTTTTTGGAGAGAGCGGGGATTCGCTGGCTGGCTATGCGTGGTTACCTTTGTTTTTATTGATTTTTGGAGTAATTACAGCTTATATAAAGCAAAAGCAGTCCTCTAAGAAAACGTTTGTGTCATCGTTGTTTCTAATGGTTGTGATTACCGCATTAGAATGGTTCCCTGCGCTAAGAGTAAATGATGAGGACTGGCTTTATTTAATGCTTTTCCCGTTAATGGCGTGTAATGCTTTTCAACTGCTGATGCTGCCAAAATTTGCAGCGAAGTGATTACTTTACCTCTGCGGATTTGGCATCTGCATTTGCAATGAGATCACCTACGGTTACGTTTTTTAATCCTTTTTCTTTCAGCTGGTGGATGATATCGGGTAACGCTTCTTCTGTTTGTTTTGCCGAGTCGGAGGCGTGTAAAAGAATGATGTCTCCTCCGGAAACTTGCTTGGTCACATTGTTGATGATTTTATCAACCCCGGGATTTGTCCAATCATGAGAGTTCACACTGTAATGCACAACTGTATAATTGTATTGCTTTGCGACCGTTAGAACATTCTGATTGAATTGTCCGGTAGGGGGTCTTAATAGCTGTATGTCTTTGATTCCTAACTTTCCAAAGGCGGTTTGTGCACGGTTAATGTCCTTTTTGATTTCGCTGCTTTCTAAATTAGCATAGTTTTTATAGGCGTACCCCATGCTCCCGATTTGATGACCATCCTTCACTATACGTGCCACTGTGTCAGGGTGGCGTTCGGCCCAAGAAGCGGAAAGGAAAAATGTCGCATTTTTAATCCCATTCGCTTTCAAGGTGTCAAGAATGGGTTCTGCTTTCTTATCCCCCCAGCTGATATCAAACGTAAGTGCGATGTCCTTCGAATCCGTTTCTCCTTTATAGATGGCTTTAGGTCCAGTGTCAGTTGAAAACACGGGAAGCGGGACAGCACTTTGAATGTAAAAAAAACTGGCTGCTGCGAATGCAGCAATAAGTATAATAATAAATTGCTTCACTCGTTTAATGTGCCACACATAGAAGTGATTCACTGATGATGCCTCCTTATCTTGTCCATCATTCCTGTGTTACATCTTATGAGCATGGCCGATTGAATATAACCGATAAAATGTCTCTTTACATACAGTTTAAATTTGTTGTTGACCTTTTGATAATATCCGTGATATATTATTATTCGTCGCTGATAAACAGCCGGCATAACTAAAAGATTCATTAAACACTTTGAAAAAAGTTGTTGACTTAACAGAAGCTAAATGTTATAGTAATAAAGCTGCTTCATTGAGAAGCAACGAAATGATCTTTGAAAACTAAACAAGACAAAACGTACCTGTTAATTATAAAATCGCACAGCGATGTGCGTAGTCAGTCAAACTAAGGCCTGCACGACGCAGGTCACACAGGTGTCACCGCAGGATGCGGTGAACTTAACCTGTGATCCATTTTATCGGAGAGTTTGATCCTGG
>NZ_JAUMKF010000114.1:0-232 GCF_030519405.1 Bacillus sp. C28GYM-DRY-1 | reverse complement strand
AGGATGAAGGTACTGGGCGTTTCTCACAGGATGTGAGAGCCCTTAGCGGAGTTTCTTTGCTTTTCCGCCTTTTAGAGAGGTGTTCTCTCAAAACTAGATAACAGATGTGACATCATTCAAAATGTGGTTAAGTCCTCGATCGATTAGTATCTGTCAGCTCCATGTGTCGCCACACTTCCACCTCAGACCTATCAACCTGATCATCTTTCAGGGATCTTACTTCCTTGCGGAA
>NZ_JAUMKF010000113.1:0-237 GCF_030519405.1 Bacillus sp. C28GYM-DRY-1 | reverse complement strand
GCTGATCAAGTGTGTCTAATACAAAGTCTGTGTCCTGCTTATCGCCAATCGTAAAAGCAATCACTTCTCCATTGTATACATCTAATATACTGGAAAGGTACAATTGTTTTTGTCCATAAGGCAAATACGTGATGTCCGTTACTAGTTTTTCAAGAGGATGATCAGACTGAAAGTTCCGATCTAATATATTATCGACCACGGCATATGGCTGCCCATTCTTCTTGCGCTTTTTCACCT
>NZ_JAUMKF010000112.1:0-238 GCF_030519405.1 Bacillus sp. C28GYM-DRY-1 | reverse complement strand
TTGAAAAGGTTAAGCCTTACTACAGCGAAAACAAAGGCCGCCCCTCACTCGACCCGCTGATTTTATTCAAAATGATGTTTATCGGCTACCTCTACGGTATCCGTTCAGAAAGACAGCTTGAAAAAGAGATTTACTACAATATGGCGTACAGATGGTTTTTGGGCCTGAATATCAATGACCCAGTTCCGCACCACTCCACCATCAGCTGGAACAGACGCACACGCTTTAAAGATACAAC
>NZ_JAUMKF010000111.1:0-238 GCF_030519405.1 Bacillus sp. C28GYM-DRY-1 | reverse complement strand
CCAGTTCCGCACCACTCCACCATCAGCTGGAACAGACGCACACGCTTTAAAGATACAACGATTTTCCAAGATATTTTTGATGAGATCGTTCTTCAGGCCATCAATCATGATATGGTGGGCGGACGTGTCCTATTCACCGATTCAACTCATCTGAAAGCCAATGCCAACAAGCACAAATACACAAGAAAAACGATTGAACAGGATACACAAAACTATATCAAAGATTTAAATGAAGCCA
>NZ_JAUMKF010000110.1:0-240 GCF_030519405.1 Bacillus sp. C28GYM-DRY-1 | reverse complement strand
TGAATAAAATCAGCGGGTCGAGTGAGGGGCGGCCTTTGTTTTCGCTGTAGTAAGGCTTAACCTTTTCAATGATAAAAGAGAAGTCGATGTGTTTATCAATTTTTCGAAGCAAATGATCCTCTTCGACAAGTTGGTCGAGAAGAACAAATTCGGCTGCGTTTTGAGAAGAATTTCTTGTGTGGAACATAAGAAAGACACCGTCCTTTTGAAGTCTTTCTTTTATTTTATTACAGGAGAATG
>NZ_JAUMKF010000109.1:0-246 GCF_030519405.1 Bacillus sp. C28GYM-DRY-1 | reverse complement strand
TTCCGCAAGGAAGTAAGATCCCTGAAAGATGATCAGGTTGATAGGTCTGAGGTGGAAGTGTGGCGACACATGGAGCTGACAGATACTAATCGATCGAGGACTTAACCACATTTTGAATGATGTCACACCTGTTATCTAGTTTTGAGAGAACACTCTCAATTTGTTTGGTGGCGAAAGAGAAGAGGTCACACCCGTTCCCATGCCGAACACGGAAGTTAAGCTCTTCAGCGCCGATGGTAGTCGGGG
>NZ_JAUMKF010000108.1:0-251 GCF_030519405.1 Bacillus sp. C28GYM-DRY-1 | reverse complement strand
TTTTTAACACTTCATTCTGTTGTCGCAGATAACGATTCTCTGCCTGCAGTTTCTCTAATTCAGAAGAATACTCCGGACCTTTTCCGTAAGTGTATTGCTTTCCAACAGGCTGTTCGAATCGATGTGTGTATCCCCAGCTTTATGCCATCTAACCCATGTCTGAACCTGTGTCTTATTCTCAATATTCAATTTCTCCATGATCTCTTTCATAGGCACGCCTGCCAATCTCATTTCTACAGCCTTCTGTTTCA
>NZ_JAUMKF010000107.1:0-254 GCF_030519405.1 Bacillus sp. C28GYM-DRY-1 | reverse complement strand
AGACTTTAGTGAGGAATGAAACGATTCGATGGAGGCATTATCAGCGGGCGTCCCTTTGCGGGACATGCTCATGGTAATGCCTTTTGTATTAACAGCTTTTTGATACTCGTAGGATGTATACACAGAATTGGTCACTATGTAACATGCAGTTCTCAGGCAGTGTTGGCAGCTGATCAAGTGTGTCTAATACAAAGTCTGTGTCCTGCTTATCGCCAATCGTAAAAGCAATCACTTCTCCATTGTATACATCTAAT
>NZ_JAUMKF010000106.1:0-255 GCF_030519405.1 Bacillus sp. C28GYM-DRY-1 | reverse complement strand
CCCCCCCCCCCCCCCCCCCCCCCCCCCCCCCCCCCCCCCCCCCCCCCCCCCCCCCCCCCCCCCCCCCCCCCCCCCCCCCCCCCCCCCCCCCCCCCCCCCCCCCCCCCCCCCCCCCCCCCCCCCCCCCCCCCCCCCCCCCCCCCCCCCCCCCCCCCCCCCCCCCCCCCCCCCCCCCCCCCCCCCCCCCCCCCCCCCCCCCCCCCCCCCCCCCCCCCCCCCCCCCCCCCCCCCCCCCCCCCCCCCCCCCCCCCCCCC
>NZ_JAUMKF010000105.1:0-255 GCF_030519405.1 Bacillus sp. C28GYM-DRY-1 | reverse complement strand
TTAAGGCTTGCCTATAATGCTTCATTTGGTAATGCCAGCCTTGGTCGGAATGCATAATGGGCTTGTCCCCATCTTTCAAATGCTTGAATGCCTGATCAAGCATCACCGAAACAAGAGAATAAACAGGTCTTAAACCAATCGTATAGGTAATGATCTCACCATTAAACAGATCTAATACGGGCGATACGTACAGCTTCTGCCCAAATAATTTGAACTCCGTCATGTCCGTGACCCATTTTTCATTTGGCTTTTCAG
>NZ_JAUMKF010000001.1:0-438394 GCF_030519405.1 Bacillus sp. C28GYM-DRY-1 | reverse complement strand
TTGCAGATTCAAAACAGCTGCATGGGCTTCGCTATTGCAGGTTGAGGGGAAAACGGAATGTGAGCGAACAAGTTCTCCTCACAGCCGCATGCCAGAATATGAAGAAGATTGCCACATACCTAGCCAAACGGAGCTAGGTATGCGGGAGCTCTTTTTCTGTTTTTGAAATCAGCTGAATATCCAAAAAAACAGCGTAAAACAAAAAAAGCTTGTAGAAAAACATCGTTTTCTCTACAAGCTGAGCCATACTCTGTATGGCTTTTTTAAACGTTTTTAAACATGACAAAAGCCCAAATCTGTTTTGGGCTTTTGTCAGTAATTATAGACTCCTATTTATGAGTCTTTGATTCCATGGTTTCAAGTGTTGCAACCTGCAAAGATTCTTCAACAGTTTTTGTTTTTTCTTTTACTTTTTCTGCATACGTGTAATCACCGTAGCAATACGGATAGCGGAAATTGTTCACATTTCCCCCGCAAGTATACAGATCGGGATTTTTTTTGACTTGCTGCTCGGAGTATTGTTTTGCCAATTCCTCAGTATGCGTTCCTCCATGTTCAGCTACAAAATCAATGTAACCTGCCCCCATGTTGTAGCTTTGAATAATAGTATCCAAATCCACACCTTTTTCCTTACCGGTCTTGTACATGAGGGTAAATTGCTTGATGCCTTGTTTAACACTGAGTTGAGGGTCTGTTATCTCATTGCGTTTTAACCCCAGAGATTCAGAGGACTGCATGGGATCATTGCCTTTTCCTTTAGACTCCTGATACATCATGCCAAGTATCAGTGATGTATAATTAGAGAGCCCTTGGTTTTCAAGCTCGTCTTCCACCAGCGGTTTGTAATCGGTTAAACGTTCCAAAACAATCGTTTTCGTATCGATTGGAAGTTTTTTGATCAAATCCCGGTTGAAAAAAAGCAAGACCAGTAATAAAGAGGCGATGACAAAGACAAAAATCATCATAAAACCCGCAGCAGCGAAACAGCCTTTTCTCTTTTTCTTCACTGTGTTTCACCCTCAATATTTGGAGCAGTATGACCTTTTTATTATGACATAGAACGATATATCAGACCAAGTAAAAACCTGATTTGAAACATAAATTTAACTTATGAGATTGAATTGGAACACAAGCAGAGTGGTTTGCACTCAAGCGTATTTGTTATAAGATAAAACCATGAATAAAGAAAGGTGATACAGATGACTGAATTTAGAGAAACGGACCGGATGGCTGCTGATCTGGATGAGGAAACCTTGTTTCTAGTCGCGCAAACATTCAAAGCGCTTTCTGACCCTACCAGAATCAGAATTCTCCATTTATTATCCCAGGGTGAACATGCAGTAAACGGAATTGCAGAAAAGCTGAATTTATTGCAATCCACAGTTTCCCACCAGCTTAGATTCTTAAAAAATCTCCGGCTTGTCAAATCGCGCAGAGAAGGAACATCCATTTATTACTCACCGGAGGATGAACACGTATTAGATGTTCTTCAGCAAATGATCCACCATACACAACATGATTAAAGAAGACATCCTTGCTTAATCCCAGTTAGCGGGCAAGGATGTCTTTTTCTTTACTGTGTCCGTTCTGATCGAGTTCGTTTCTGCTGAGCTTGATGACAAAAGAAGAAAAACCGATATAATAAACCGCTATCAGAAAAAAGACGCCAATTGTCAGAGGATCCGTTCCAATTGACTGACTGTAAGATCCAAGGCTGTTTAGATCTGACGAGGTAAGATAAAGCTCTGTCACACGATACAGAAATCTTGATAGAAACAAGGTTAAGAGAATCACTTCTACCCAAATATGAGTCCGAAAATAAATTTTTCCTCTGCGTTTTTCAAAGGAGATGTTTTTCTTTGCGAAAACGACAAGGAGCCATCCGCCAACTATGCCGAAAATGAGATATCCATATAAAAAAGGGTGAATGACGCTGAAGATTGAAAGACCACAAGCAAACAGCGAGAAAAGAATCATACGTGTGAACAGCCAGCGAGGCTTCAGCGGCTGATATCCGATGGACCTTTTAATTTTTTTATACAAAAAAAAGATGATAATCATGGCAGGATAAACGCTTTGAAGTGTAAGATGCATGATGTGAAATCCCCTCCGTTGAGAAGTGTATGCTTATCCGTTTCGAAATAGTAGCTAAAATCAATACTGGACACAAAAAAGAAGGGGAAACCCCTATTTTCATAACATATGCAAAATGTATTTGGACCGCATAATAGATATACCCAAGATTTATAAAAATGTTAAATAAAAGAAGAAAAGGTGCAGAGAATGAAACTGGAACGTTTGTTAGCGATGGTTGTGTTATTAATCAGCAAAAAACAAGTGCAGGCAGCTGAACTTGCTGAGCTGTTTGAAGTGTCCGTCAGAACAATTTACCGTGATATTGAGACGATTAATAGAGCTGGTATTCCAATTGTGACCTCACAGGGCTCCGGGGGCGGAATTGCGATTATGGAGACGTATCGGCTTGAGAGAGAGTGGTTGAAAGAGGATGAGCTGTTTGCGATCGTTTCCGCTTTGCAGAGTGTCTCATCTATGTATGAACCTGTTTCTCACAGCACAGCATATCAAAAAATCAAGCACCTCATACCGGAGCAGTCTGCTGAAGCATTTAAGCACCAAACTGAAAAATGGTTTATTGATATGACGGCTTGGGGCCAGACTGAGGATCAAAAGGCGCTTCGTGAGAAAATTAGTGCCGCCATCGATCGATTGTCAACAATATCATTTACATATACTAATGCAAGCGGGGAAACACTTCAGCGTGAAACGGAACCTTACACATTGGTTTGCAAGGCGGGGCACTGGTATTTATATGCCTATTGTCTGGTTAGAAATGATTTTCGCTTCTTTAAACTTAACCGAATGAAAGATCTGACCATATTACATCAATCCTTTATCAGAAAAGAAGTCCAGCTGGAGACTTTGCCGTGGGATAAGCAATGGTACCAAAAGGACCGTTTAACCGAACTGGTCATTCTTGTTCAGCCGTCTGCACGTCAGCGCATATTTGAATGGTTCGGAAATGAAGTTTTTCATTACGATGAAGATGAAAACTGCCGGGCAGTGATTTCTCTTCCTGAAGATCGATGGCTGATCGGTTTTTTGCTGCAGTTCGGAAAGGATATTGAGGTTCTGCAACCTCTTCATATCCGGGATAAAGTAAAAGATATCATTCGTCAAATGCAAAAAGTATATGGAACCTGACACACTGCTGTCAGGTTTCTTTTTTTATAATCTAGATAAAAGGGAGGGATTGTATGAGTTTTTCACATATGACACACTTAGAGCAGAAATGGTTTGCCGGACTGTCACAGCGGACAAACAACGCATTGGAAATGACGGAAGAAAGGCGGATCCCGGCACTGTGGGACCAATTCTGGAAGCGGGAGATGAGCGTACTTTTCTCACAGGCAAAAGATCAGAGCATTATTGCCTTATATTCCAATTACGAACAGGAGACGAAAGGGTTTTACACGTTTTCAGTCGGAACGTTTCAGGAGGACAGCAGGATTCTATCGGAACCATATGAAAACATTGAGCTACCGGCTTCCGCTTATGCCGTTTTTACTTCCAAAATCGGCCCTATTGAAGAGATTGTGTATGAAACGTGGAAGGAAATTTGGACTTGGGATAAGCGTCATCTGCGTACATTTACAGGTGACTTTGAAATGTATGATCAAAGTGCAGCAGTACCTCAGAGGGCACAAGTTAACATATATGTTGCCATAAAACATTCATAAACTCATGAAAAGCTAATGGTGTTAGTTAATAATAAAACTAACACCATTAGTTTTTGTTAGAGGGGAAAAATAAATGAGAATTACCCAGTATCAAACAGTTTGGCAGCTGACTTACTTTCCAGCTTTGTTTCCGGTCAATTGCTATTTAGTAGAGGAAGAAAACGAAGTCACCCTTGTTGATGCCGCACTTCCAGGCAGCTATAAAGGAATTATTCAAGCTGTAAACCAGTTGGGAATGCCGCTTCATCATATTTTACTGACCCATGCACATGGAGATCATGTCGGATCACTGGATGCATTGACACAAGCATTTCCTCACGCAAAGGTGATGATCTCAGAACGGGATTCTTTCCTGCTGAAAGGTGATACATCCTTGCGTCATGATGAGCCGCAGACTCCGATAAAAGGAGGTATTCCGAAACACGTGCAAACAAAGCCACACCATCTGTTGACGGGCGGTGAAACAATTGGTCCGTTGCTTGCCATTTCTACACCGGGCCATACACCGGGTAGCATGTCATTTCTTGAAACAAGAAACGGCACTATCATTGCAGGAGATGCGTTTCAGTTGCACGGTGGAATCGCTGTATCAGGTCAGATAAAATGGGTGTTTCCTTTTCCGGCATTTGCCACATGGAATAAGGAGGAGGCCATCAAAAGTGCACAATTGCTCGCCGATAAGGCGCCTTCCTGTCTCGCTGTTGGACATGGGAATTTTCTGAGAGTACCATCAGAGAGGCTGAGAAGGCGATCCAAAAAGCAAAGAAAGGACGATGAGCATGTCACCGAGAATAGGATTGAGCCCAAAAATGATTGTAGACGCCGCAGCGGAGATTGCCGATCAGGAAGGCTTGAATGGTGTCACGCTTGCCGCACTGTCTAAAAAAATGAATGTACGCTCTCCATCGCTATATAATCATATCAACGGGCTGCAAGCGATCAGAACAGAGCTTGCTGTCAGCGGACTGACAAAGCTCTATGATCAAATGGCTGACGCCGTGACGGTACAAAAGGGAGATTCCGCTTTGCTTTCTTTAGCTCAGGCATATGTTGATTTTGCAGTTGAAAATCCCGGATATTATGAAGCGGCTTTGCTCAAGATTCAGGACAAGAGAGCGGAAATCGTGTCAGACCAAATTGTCCGGCTTGTCGCGAACCTGCTCATTGAAAACGGCTATGCAAGCGAAAAGACTGCCATTCATGCGACTAGGGGGCTTAGAAGCCTGCTGCATGGCTTTACGGCTTTAATGGCAAAAGAAACATTTGAACGTGAAGAGGATATTTTAGAAAGTCTATCATTTTCAATTCGGACATTTTTGGCCGGCTTATCAATAAACAACAAAAATATTATGTAAACTAATTAATAGATGTCTTATATTTCTGAATATTGTATAATGTAAGGGGTATACTTAGGCTATGGCGGAATCAGTAGCATCGTGTTGCCAAGGAGCATAGATGGAAAGGGGCAGGAACTCAAGTGATCAGGATATTGACTGAATGGGCAATCAATTAACGGAGCGAGGCACATCTACTTGTAAGTGCTGAAGAAAACCTAGCGGCAGTTTCTTTATATGAAAAAAATAGGATTTACACCTATATCGGAACACCATTACCGGATTAAAAGATGACCATAGGAAGGAGCTTGCTTGATGGACTCGCTTCAAGAGATCATTTGCGAAAAACGGACATACACACGCCTTTATCATTCACATCAGCACGGGTACAGCCAATTTCTTTTTCCGCTTGAAGGAAGTATAGATCTTGAGACAGAGGGGCGCCAGGTGAAATTAAAGCCGGATCATTTTTTATATATTCCGCCGGAGTGCGAGCATCGTTTCCGTTCAATCGGCAGAAATGAATGTCTTGTACTGGATGTTCCGCTTCATGCAATGAAAATCGATGAATATCATGCAGGATCGGGAATTGAAGCTGCGCTTGATCCTTTCTGGTCTTCAATCAGGTACTTACTGACGGAGGAAGCAAAGGCCGGCACAGCGAACTCGCTGCATATGCTGGTTCAATACATAAAAGAAAAGCTGCAATCCCATACCTACGCCTCAATTGCTTATATCCACAGCCATTTATCTGAGCGGCTGACGATTAAGAAGCTGGCTGAAATCGAGCATTACCACCCAGCTTACTATTCAAACTGGTTCAAAAAGCAGACGGGGAAGTCTCCGCAGCACTATATTGCCAACCTTCGACTCGAGGAAGCGAAACGAATGCTGATAGAGAAAAGTGAAACCCTTACCGTCGTAAGCGAGGCACTGGGTTTTCAAAATCTGTCTTCATTTACAAGATGGTTCACGAAAAGTACAGGCATGTCGCCCCGGTTATATCGAAACACCTTATATTTGGATAAATAATGAGGGTTCTTTGGTTAAACGAACCTGTGATATCTCTTTTATAATAGGAGAAAAAGGAGTTATTGATATGGCAGTCATTGAGGATTTTGAGAAATTGGATATCAGAACAGGTACTATAGTAAAAGCAGAAGAATTTGCTGAAGCAAGAGTCCCGGCGATGAAGCTTGTGATTGATTTTGGAGCAGAAATTGGCATGAAACAATCGAGCGCGCAAATCACGAAGCGTTACCAGCCCGAAGATCTTATCAACAAGCAAATCATAGCAGTCGTCAACTTTCCGCCGCGCCGGATCGCGGGCTTTAAATCAGAAGTGCTGGTTCTCGGCGGCATTCCCGGCCAGGGCGATGTCGTCCTATTGCAGCCGGATCAGCCCGTCCCAAACGGCACAACAATCGGATAACATAAAAAAGACGTTTGCCTTAGGCAAACGTCTTTGCGTATTGAGGCGATGCACCACACGCCACATTCGTGTGCGCCGCAAAGGGCATGTACATCGGCTTACACAATTCAGCTCATCGCTATATGAATATAGCATGGCGGGTGAAGGAATGCAAGGGTTACTTTGTTGTTGTGATTGAATTTGTACATCTGATTATGATTTGGCTATATGAACAAGATGAAAGCGGATCTAAGATAAACGATTAACTTCAAAAGCAGTGCGTATTCCAGATTCAATCGCGCCTTGCATCCACGCATGAGTAAGTGAGACATGTTCTCCAGCGAAATGAACTCTTCCTTCAGGGGCAGGGATATAAGGATACAGCTCTAATTCTTGTCCTGGTTCGAAAGCTGTAAAGGCCCCAGCCGAATAAGGATTCTGACTCCAGCTAAAAGAGGCGGCAGACACAAATTCTGACCATACAACATCGCCATATATTTCAGATAAATTCAATAAAGTATACTGAATACGCTCTCTTTCTGAAAGACTATCCCACATCAGTGCCTCGTCTGCCCATGTATAACTCGCCAGGACAACAGCATGTCCATTTGCTCCAATATCAGTGCTTGGATAATAAGAGAATCGAATCGGAAGATCAGTAATAGATTTGCCGCCGCGCTGCCCGGCTTTTTCCCAAAATCGGCTTTTAAACTCTATGCCGATTTTTGTTGCGCTCATATAGTTGACTTCGCGAATTGCCCTACGTTTATAGTAGGAAAAAGAATGGTATGGTTCGACTTTCACAAATCGCAATGATGAAAAAGGAATGGTTACAATAGCGAGATCAGCTGTGAATGTTACATGTTCTCCTGTTTGTTGATGCTGACAATGGATCGTAACGCTGTTTTCATTTTGAGAAATTTTCATCATTTTTTGGTGGTATAGAATATTTGTTTTTAATTGAGGAAGAAACGCATAAGGAAGCCGATCCATGCCACCTGTTATCTCATAGAAGTGAGATGGTGATAAAAAAAAGACGGATTCCCGTAACGCTTCAACAAGGGACATACCCATATACGCTTCCATATCCAGAAGTATACCAATCATATCAATCGCGCCATATGAAAAGAAAGTGTTTAAGTAAGAGCTTAACGAATAATTCTTGTATTGTTTTTCAATAATCCGCCAATTTCTTGCAGGATCTTGATTAATAAAATGCAATATAGGCTGTAATACAGTAAGCATCAGCTCTTCAGCGGTTTTTCCTTGTTCGTTTGGTGCAACGGGGTATCTTAGTAATCCAGGATTTCGTTCAAAAAGATGGAGACGTGTCTTGATTCCATTCGTGTAAATGATGTCCATTGGGGTTCTATTGATAAATACATTTGTTGGCAGACTGAATTTTTTTATATATTCTAAGGTTAACAAATGGGTATTCGGTATGCGCATCGAACCAACATTGAAATACAACCCATCACTAAAGGGAGATCTCAACGTGCAGACACGGCCGCCTGCTCTGCCACTTGCTTCAAGAATCGTTACTCTATGACCGGCATTTTTTAGTAAAGATGCTGATACAAGCCCGGCCAATCCAGCACCCACAACAATAATATGCTTTGGATGATGTGATGCGTTAAGTCCGTTTCTAATGATCTTTATCATATCTTCATTCATTAGTGAATTCACTTTTGGGGGGCACCTCTTTTTTGAATTTATTGCATTATATTCAGTGAAAAGGGCAGCTATCCCGATCTATTCACTTCTATTGGAATTTGTATTGATTTTCGTGAAAAGAACAATATTGAGGTGAACTTTGTTACTGTAAGCGGTTTGAAAAGTCTCCTAGATGAAAAAGGAGCCATTAAATTGTTTTGTTCTGAAGGGTATATCATGGAGGTCCTTGTTACAATTTCACAGGACAAAGCAACTCCGAATGCGAATGGCATTCAAAGCTTTGAAGCTAAACATCAGCTTACCCTTCCAGATAATTATCAGAAGTTTATTACACTACATAACGGTGCATTGCTGATGGGGAGAATATAGGTGGAGGACTTTATTTAGTCTTGAAGAGATTGAAGAAGAATTAAAATATGAGGATTTGTTTGAAGGCATCAATGGCATCCCAATTGGCCACTTATTAGAAGGGTGCCATTTGATGATCGACAAAGATAAATTGGATAAAGGGGATCTCAACTATCTCATTATTTTTCAAATGGGTGAGTATACACCATTAAATGTAAAATTTGAGATATTTCCAGATCGGTATATACAATCCAATGGGGCAACTTTTTGATGGCGTTACTATACTGCAGAAAATTATTATAGAACAAGATAGTAATATGTATAAGGCAGTCAACTTGGCTGTCGTTTTCTGTTATGCAAATAGATTATTGTGGTAAAATTTACATAGAGTAAGTATGAAAGGAGAATGATATGAAGGTATTTGAAGCTGATTCATTACTCTCTGAAGCAGATAAAAGAACCAAAGAGTATAAGGAATTAAGGTCACAAATGGTGAAGCTTAAAAATGCATTTAAAGGCGTAGCTGACCTGGATGACAGTGAGTTTTCCGGCAAGGGCGCTAACAATATCAAAGCGTTTTATCATGACCATGTCGGCGTTACAGACCAATGGATTGATCTTATCGATATGAAAATTGCTTTCTTAAGCAGCGTTTCTGCAAAACTTGAAGACGCCAAGATGACCGATGCTTACATAGAAGAATCTTTTCTAGAACATGAGCTGGCGAACGCTTATACAAAATCAAAATCCATTATGTCTGAACAAAAGAAAGCGATGAAAGATATCTTAAACGACATTAATGACATCCTTCCCCTTGAAATATTTTCAACAGAGGACTTCAAAGACAAGCTTTCTTCTGCAGATGACAAACGTGAGAAGACTGTCGATAAATTGAACAAGCTTGATGACGATTTAAAAACAGAATACGTTGAAACAGAGCCTAACGAACAATTTATTCAGCAAGATTTTAAAAAGCTGCAGGAATCTACAGGGAAAGGGAAAAACGCCTCTCCGATTCACTATAATGCCAAAGCGTATAGAGAAAGTGACATACATAAGAAAGAAGGCGATATTGAGAAGCATTCTGAATCTTATTTAAGCGTGAAAAAAGAAGAAGCAAAAGAACGAGAAATCAAAGAATTAAAGAAAAAACTTAATGACGGTGTTTCTGACCCTGATGAATATTTAGAGATTGCTAAAAAAGTAGGCTACGAGAATCTTGAGCCAGCTCAAGTTCAGCTAGCAGTGCAAATTGAACAAGCGAAGCAGCTAGAGGGAGCCGGAGAAATCACCTGGGATATCGTAAAAGGTGTAGGAGTAGGTATATATGATGTTGGAAAAGACACTGTAACCGGCATTTGGGACTTCATCACCGATCCAGGAGAAACACTCTCAGCACTGGGGAATGCAGTTATTCACCCAGTGAAAACATATAATGCCATTTCAGCAGCAATAGAAGAGTCATATCAAAAAGATATGGTGAATGGAGATTCCTATTCTAGATCAAGATGGGTTACCTATGCTGTTGGTTCAGTGGCTGTAGCTGTTTTTGGAACCAAAGGTGCAGGAGCCATTAACAAAGCAGATGCAGCGGGCAAGGTCATAAACAAGGCAGGGCAAGCAGGGAAGAAAATGAAGGACGTTAAGATTCCAGATTTACTACCTTACAATCCTAAGTATAAGCTTGCTCTAGCTGATAACGTACCATACAATGTGGTTGATAGCCAAAATCTTAAGAATGAACTTTTGACTAATGCGAAGAAAATACCAGATGGAACAAGAAAACCGTTTACTGGCCAAAAGATAAGTCCCCCATGGCTAAATAAGGAAAAGTATGAAGCGTATGAAATAAAGGGGAAGGTAAAGGCGAAGGGGAAAGTTAAAGATGTAAGTCGAAGAGTGTATACTATGAAAGATATAGATATTAATCAAAAAACAGAATTCGGCGTTACAAATCTTCAGCTAATGAAAAACGGGAACGCCCCTTATGCAAAAGATGGCACACAGATTAATCTACATCACTTGATTCAAGAAGAACCTGGCCCAATGCTTGAAATCCCGAACAGTTTACATACAAAATATAGTGATGTCATTCATAAGCTTAAGTCTGATGGTGAAAGTTTTAGAAATGATAAGGTTTTAAAAGCGCAATACGAGAGCTTTAGAAAGAGATATTGGAAGTGGAGAGCGAAACAATTTGAGAATGGAAATTGAGGTGTTTAAATGATTTATTCGAAGGTTGAAAACTTTATTAATGAAAATAAACAAAATGCTATATTTACAGATGGCGCAAGTCATGAAAACATTGAACGCATTGAAGAAATCCTCCAATGCGTTCTTCCCAATAGCTATAAATGGTTTTTAGAAAAATACGGTGCTGGTGGTTTATTCGGTGTTTTAGTTTTAGGTTACAACTTTGATCATGCATCAGTAGTAAATAGAACTAAGGAATATAGAGAACACTACGGCCTTCCTGATGGACTTGTGGTTATTGAAGATGTTGATTACTTTGCTTACTGTCTAGATACGAATAAAATGAAGGACGGAGAATGCCCAGTAGTTGAATGGGATAGGGTAATTGGTTATCAAGATACTGTTGCAGAAAGCTTTATTGAATTTTTTTATAATAAGATTCAAGAAGCGAAAGATGACTGGGAAGAGGATGAAGACTGGGACGACTAAAACTGAAAAGAAGGTCTTTACTCATTTTTCCATACATATGAAGGGGTAAATAAAGTGAGCTTCTATTATATCAAACAAAAGTTGAAAGAGTTTTCAATTGATACAAAAACAGATCCCAGCATCAATAAAAATGAACAACTCAAAGAAATTGAAATGAACATAGGAAAACAATTACCTTCTGATTATAAGAACTTTTTGAAGGAATATGGCGGCTGTTATCTAGAAAGTAAAAATACAACAGATGAAATTGAGTATGACGTTTGCTATAAACCTTTAGAGAAAGATCCTTGGATGGGCAAGGACGATGATACACAATTGTTAGAAGGTTTTTGTGGTTTAGCGAACGGTCATAACAGTTTTCAGAAAGCAATCGATACATATTCAGATCGCTTTCCTAGAAATATTATTCCTATCGCAAGCTCCGCAGGCGGGAATGAAATATGCATGGATATCGATAATGAAAAGATTTTGTTTTGGGACCATGAATTAAGTCATCCAAATAAAAGATTTTTTCCTGATTGCCAATTCGTTTGAGGAGTTTATCTTAAGTTTAGTTGATGAACCAATTGAAACTGATGAAGAACATGATGGGATTCTGTATATTGAATTAGATGATGCTTACTAAACAGTTAAGAAAAGATGTTGCAAAGATAATGTTTTAAGTAGCGGTAGTTTAGAATGTAACCGGGATAAAAGGGGGCAGTTTTATGTCGGTAAATTTATTAGAAGATATTAGCAAATAAGAACCAAAAAAGAAGCAAAGTATGGAGAAGAACCAAACTCCTCTGCTACAGAAAAAGAAATTAATAAATTTGAAGCGGCGGTTGTAGGCAAGTTTCCTATAAATGAGATACCTACAGGGTATAAGGAATTCCTTCAAAGTGTAAACGGATTAAATTTCAATGGTTTAGTGATTTACGGAATCGACGATGATTTAATGGAAGAAGAAAATGATGAAGAAGTTTATGGTTTTATTGAAACAAATGAACAAGGGCATGAAAATGATGAGCAGAAAAAATATCTATTTTTTGGTGACTCAGATACAGCTTGGTATTGTTTAGATGTAATTGAGAATGAATACTTAGAGCTTGATAAACCCTCTGGAACGCTGATGAACAAATTTAATGATTTTAACGCCATGCTAGCTGATGCATTGAAAGTTAGTTTAGACAACTAAACAAAAGTATTGCAATTGTATGAGATCTTGCAGAGATAAGCATCTCCAATACTATAAAATAATGGTTTTAACCATAAAGCAATAGTATTGCAAATACCATTTCTATATGGTTATAATTTGGGTAATGATACAATTATATAATTATTTTTGCATTTTGATTTATGTAAATGCATAAAATAAAAGAAGACCTGGGGTGCGCTAACACCCACAGGCCACTATTTGCACAAAAAGCTGACCGTCAAAGGGCTGCTCGGTGTTGTTCTAGGTAGACCTAACCCTTCAGGACTCCAGTCTCAAGGGAGGTCTATTTTTTATTTATATACGTCAACAGGGCGATTATAAACGATCCGAATGCAAGCATTAGCATTAATGCCTGAAATGTTGACATAGCATCACCCCCCTTTCATTAGGGGATGAGCAAGACTCCCTTGAGTGAGCAAACTTAATGTACAGGAAGTATTATATTTTACATAAATGCCCTTGTGTCGTTAAAAATTCTCAATAAATTGACAATACGAAAAGAACTTGCATATTGCAGGTTCTTTTTTTATTTCAAATATTAAACAATTTCATTCAGTTGACGATATTTAACATGTAAACTTGTTCCAAGGAGGATTTAGGAAATGAAAGAGAGAATTACATATGTACTGCTTGCTCTTCTAGCAGTAGTAGCTTTGGCTTTCACTGATTCATCAAAAGCCAAAGCAGCAGAAGCAACACCTCTTTATTATCTGCAAATTACAGGGATAACATCAGATGGAAACGACTTTGCTTGGGATTACATTAACTTTAACCAAACCAAAGCTCCAAGTGTTTTAAAAGGTGATAAACTTCACGTTAGAGCTCGTTTTATGGGGTATACAAAGTTAACAGTTATCACGGGTAAAGATGGGAGAAATCTGTTATATGATGGTACAGCTAGGATGTATAAATCTGATGCCATTCTTGGTCAGAATAAGGTGGTTATAGGCTGGGATAAATATTTTGAGATTCCAATGGACGCACTTCAAGATAACTCTATACAGATTAAAGCATTAAGCTCAGGCACCACTTTTGTTTACAGCCAAAAAATTGATTTTGAAAGAGAGTGAACCAGGTGATTAGCACTTCTAATTATGATGTAACTAAAGATCCAAAGTTCTTAGCATTTTGCAGTTTGGCTACAGAAGGATACGGGGGGAATAACTCAGCTCCTAGTAGATCAATTGGTTTTAGTGAATTCTGTGAAAAACTTGAGAAAAATGAAGTAGTTAAACCCGAGAACAAAAAAAGCACTCTTGATCTAAATAAGTCTCTAGATTATTGGAAATCAAGATTTACTGCAGGAGGTAGCCTTTCTGTAATGGATTCGCAAGTACTAAATATTATTAAAAAAGCTTACAACTTAGGCATGGTTAACAAAAATAATATGCTGTTGCGAAACGAAGCAATTAATGCTTATAAAAATTCAATCTAAGTTGCTAAAACCCCTTATCCATAAACGGAAAGGGGTTTTATTGAAAAGGCCTATCATCTAAGGTTAATCTAAAATGAAAAAGCCTTGTACTTTTGTTGTTTCTTTAGGTAAATTGAATTCATTAAGTTTTTTTTAGTACAGAAATCCCCATATAACCCCCAATACCTTTTTTGTTTTCCTCTTGCGAAATCACATAAAGTTTTTGATCTTTAAATTTTGCATTCATATGGAAATTTCAAATCAATTTTTTCAAAAGAAAAATCTTTATTAATCTCAAGTACCTGCGTTACTATATTTGTATCAGATTTGTTTAAATATGTAATGTGAAATATTTTTCGATAGATATTTACAGATGCTACTTGATGCTCTTTAATAGCTTTTCTCGGGTAAAAATGTGAGAAGTATTTCTGTATGTTATCAAATATTGAGGTTGATGTTAATTAGCAGTTGAGTTTATTTAAAGCAGATAATGAAAAGAGCAAATACGGGTCAAAAGCGATTCTGAGATCAGTTTCTTACACAGCGCAGGTACAGCGCTTTAAAGAGTTGGGCTTACTGGTGGACATAAGTCATAAAATAAAAGCCCACTCAAAATGTTTTGAGTAGTGCTAATTAATTAATTAATCTTTCTTTAACCTCCGACAGGCCTTTCAGCTACCTGGATGTTAGATGGTGAATCTGTACTCAATTGCGTTAAAGCTACTCCACTTAAAATCACAGCTAAAATAGATACGCAAAGCACAAGTTTTTTCATAAGATTCCCTCCACCTGATTCATTTTCTGTTCAGCCCAAATTTTCGCATTGAAAAAGCTCGTTGCTTCTTCAAAAGCACCTATTGATTCAAACCTTTTTGCAGCTAAGTAGGACAATTCATCTACACTTTCAAGTTCATTTTGTTGTTTTAAAAACTCAATATTACTAATGCAATTATTAAAATTATTTTTTAGTTCCCCACAATAAAGGTTATATAAGATGCTAATTTTGGCTTCGTATACTTTATTCTCCATTAATATGAGTCTTTCCTGTGCTTTATTGTAAAAATTAATGGCTTTCATTTTTTCGTCAATTTTAAAGAGTTCTTTAATCATCATGAATAAAGAATTTATATAAAAAATTGAATTTACCCAAGGTTCATTTCCTATTGCTTTTTCAAGAGATTCGATGCATTTATCAGGTTTGTTCCAATCAGAATAAACGATACTAAGATTGTGAAATAATTGAGCTTTCAAAAATTCATCTTTTGTTTCTTTTGCAATATCAATTGCTTCTAAGTAATATTTTTCTGCTTCCTCAAATCGTTTCATATCAGCATAGTTTGCAGCTGCAATCATTGTTGATGTAGCAAGTTTGCATTTATAATCAGGGTGTCGCTTATATATTGAAATTGCATTTTTTATATAGTGTTGTGCTACAATGCTTTGTTTAACAAGAGTGTATAAGTAAGAGACTTTTGAGTAAAATTCAGCTGCTTCAATTTCATCTGGAATTTCTGCAAGCATTTTCTCAGCTAATCCATATAAGTTAATTGCTCGATCATAGTTTTTGTTGTATGCCTCATACATTGCTTCAAATAAATAAAAGTTGTATTCTAATTTATCATTTGTTTTTTTAATGAAGTTTTGATTGTCTTCAGTAAAATAGGTGTGCTTTTGTAAAGGCTCTCCTCGTGAAGAATGGAGCAACATTTTATGTCTTTCTTCTAATAGACTATAATACGCAAGAACCTCTTGATCTTCTTCCATTTCATCAAAAAGTTTCTTTATCTCTGAATAATATTTTATTGACTCATCAACCTTTTGCTTTTTTATAGCAATATACCAGTCATTCAGTGTAGTAGCAACAACTTCTGAAGCGATCTTACTCATTCAAACCCCTCTTTCTGAAAATTTCAAAAATCTCCCGAAAACAATCATAACATATTCATTGAAAAAATTGTAAAAGGATGTAACGTTTTCTGCAACTTTTTTATTTGATAAAACGAAAAAAATACCCTCCTCAATCAAGAGAAGGGTATGGAGTTTATCTCGGTGAATCATAATCCATTGCTTGTTCACTATACCTTGAGTTGTTGGATCAACAATGATACCCGTTGCAGTTAAAAAAGTTAGAAGTGCATTAAATTACTCTGTTAAATTGTCACCAAATACCGTCAAGTCGTATATTGTACACGAATAACATGCTTATCGTAAAAATTTATAATGAGCTAAAAAAGACAGTAAACATAAGGATTTTTGATACTTTAATTAGTGAATAGGGGGTAAACGATCGTAAAACATAAGCGGGAGTAAGGGAAAGGGGGTTTTTAAGCAAATAAGGATGAATAAGTACTTTTGTTCTTGTTTTTGAGTATTTGGATGTTAATAAACCCCCTATATATTGGTAGTAAAATCCCTATATAATAGCTCTTTTACCTACATTTCAGTTACATATAATGGTTATGCTCGAATGCTTTATGGATGCATATATAAAAGTGAAAATCAAGAATATTTTTTTAAAAAAAGCAGAATAAATTCTGGATTAAAATGGGATAGATAACCCTGTTTTTGATCGTTATCGTAACAGGAAAAATTAATACGAACACTTTTTTAACTTCAATAAGAAAATTGTTCTTAGTGAAGCATCTACATATCAAATTAATTAGGAGGATGAAGTATGAGTGAAGTAGTGGGAATGAACTTTTTGAGGATATGGACGGAACTAATTGGCATATTACAGTTATGGAAGAATTTAAGGAAGTAACAAAAGATGGCGTAGTCTATGCAAAATTAGTAGATGGTTCGAAGTATGAAAAACAAGACAATATTTATATTTATAAAACCAATGGCTATTTAGGAGATGATTACAGTGGGACGATAATCAAACCAATTACAGATACTATTGCTCTTGTTATGGGGTATACATGTTGAAAATTAAAGAGATTAGGGGAAATTACAATTTGACGAGTAACCATATTAAAGGAAGAACTAATTGATCCATGTACTAAATTTTCAATTAGCTTTAAATGGTTAGGCTCTAAGAAGTTATGTAACGGAGAGATTATACTCTCCAGGATTCGAAGGAAGGGATGCGGAGTTTGCCGTGCTTAGTCTTAAATCTGTGCTTAACTTTACATAAGATAGGCTCAATAAATACATAGTCATCAGATTCAGACTTTACTTGTTTCATAGAGTGAAACTTACTTCGTTCTGCATGTGGCATGAATTCCATAAACCCAGCTGCAGTTCCATCAGGATAAGACAGAAGAAATTTTATATCCTTCTTCGTGTAGCCGGTTATGAGAACTTCAGTGTAATCATAAATAATCACTTTCAGCCAATTATGCGAACGTTTATTGATCTCATAAGGGGAGTCAGCTTTTTTGAGTACGATTCCCTCTAAATTCTTTTCTTTGGCCAGATTGAAGTAAGCGAGGCCGTTACCTTGAATTCCTTCAATTACAAAGATATTAGGATGATTTAGCTCAAGTGAGTTCAGAACTGTTTTTCGTTCGATGAGCGGCTTAGCTGCAATTGACTGACCGTCTTTGTAGATAACATCAAAGACACAGTAGACGATGTTGTGGGCTGATTTTTTGGACATAAAACGTTCCATTACAGCTTCAAAGTCCGGAGCACCGCCTGGGGCAGATACAATCACTTCACCATCGAGTATGGTTCCATCTGGAATATCTAAGTCCAAGAGTTCTGGAAACTTGCTTGTTACTTCGTTGTTGTGACGAGTGTACAGCTTAATCTGGTTATTGAACTTAGAAAGAATGAGCCTAATGCCATCAAATTTCAGTTCAGTGATATAGTTCTCGTCATCAAATGGTTCCTTTATCGAATGCAATAACATTGGCGATACAAACAAAATATCACCTCCTACTTAGAACATATTAGCTAAGCAAGGGTGATATATAAAGCGATATGTCAGTGGTACTTAATGGGATTCAATGAGCTCAGGTGAATTGTTTTTAGGTGAGTTCACTAAAGATGAAACCTGGTATGCTTCCATGTCATCAGCATCATAAGGCTGCAGTAAGCTTTGTAGATAATCAGGATCGGTATTTTTTGGGTTGAGCCATTCCTTTTCGTTCTCATCAGTAAGGATAACCGGCATCCGATCATGAATGTCTTCCATAAGCTCATTAGGCTTTGTTGTGATGATTGTGCAAGTGTACAACGGATTGCCTTCTGGTGTGTTCCACTTTTCGTATAAGCCGGCAAAAGCAAAGAGATTGGATGATTTAAGTTTAATCCGCATAGGAATCTTAGTCTTTGGATCAAGGCGTTTCCATTCATAAAAACTGTCTGCCGGTATGACACAACGTTTGCTTACGAGTGGTTTTCGAAAGCTGGGTTTCTCGGCCAACGTTTCAGCACGGGCATTAATCATTTTATAACCGATTTTTTCGTCTTTGGCCCAAGGAGGGACAAGTCCCCATCTAAGCTTGCCCAGACGGTTGTTTGATCCGTCGTTGATGATTGTTAGGATGTTTTGTGATGGAGCGACATTATAGCTTGGGTGATATTCATCTTCGGGTAAGAATTGATCTATGTTGAATTGTTCAATGATATCATCAAACTCAGAGAATAAAGTGAATCTTCCACACATGTTCATCATCCTTTAGGGTTTTTGAATATTGTACAGGCTTGATACATGAAAATCAAAAAGGAGGAATGTGATGCAGCAAACAGTTGAGGTTAAAGAAGTTGAAATGTTGATCAGGGGATATGGAGAAAGAAAAAAATCATTGATATTAATACTTAAACAGTCATTTGATAGACTTTACAATAATAAGAAAACCCCCATACCGGGGGCTTGAAGCTGCCTAATAACCATTAAATCCCTTGATTTCAAAGTTCTCTGTATCGAGATTTAGGCTATTCAATTGCTTTAACAACACCTCAAATTTTAAGCAGTCACCGTTTCTTAATTCATCTGGAATATATTTAGGATTTGCAATTTTCATTCCATTCTCAATCCACTGTTTTCGGTATAACTGAATTGCAGCTTCAATTAAGTAATCTGGCGTTACAATAAAACCTAAGCTTACTTCATGATCTTCACTGAAGCCGTATTCAAAATTGCAACAAGGGCAGATATCAAATGCTTTTTGATACTCACCATCCTTGTTTAATGGGTTTTCACTTAATCCTTTATATCCGCAAATTAAACATGTATATAATTTAGTCATAGCAATCCCTCTATATATTTATAGTTTTATTGATTTTATTAATTATAACCAGCGTCTTTATTTTGATGTTTTGGCTTAAAAGTACGTTATGATAGTATCTTTATTCCCTTGTCGTCTAAAGATAAGAATTCAATTGTCTTCTTATTATGCTTATAGTAACGATAATTGCCACCAAATTTTCTCTTGCTTTTTTTTCAAGAACAGTTTTGCCAGTTGCTTTTCCTAAAAAAGTTCGAGCTTTATTTGGCCTTGCTTTGCCATATTTTTTAATAGCCTGTTTTAAACCTAAACATAGACTGCGCTTTGAAAATCATTGTTTTCTAAAAAAGAGAACCCCAGCCTGCAGCACGCATTAACCAGTTTGTGGTCATATTTATTAAAAAGGGTGATTAAGGATTATGTATGTTACATTCAATATTTCAAAAAGACAATTGATAAGTGCATTTTTTTATTTAATATCGTTTAAAGTGGGGAGAAAGAACAATTGGTGGAAGGACGAAATATCGGTCAGATAGAAACAACTGTTTTTATATGTATATGATTGACTTGGTGACTTTAACAATCATTATAATGTTCTTTGGCAAAGAGAACTTAAAGTAAAATAACTTCAAACGTGTGAGAAAGAACAAAGAGATTTATCACCTCAAATATAATTTATTGACCGTTTTTTTGTAACTGAAACTAGTTGAATTATTACTTTAAAAAGAATCATTGTCTACATATCAATAAACAATAACTACAAGGGCAATGATTAATTTCTTCAAAATAAGTCTTGGTAATAATATCATGTGGACGTCAAAGATGCTTAAGAATATGTAATCAGCTAAAACCATTTGATTGACGAACAAAATCTGCAGAACCCTCATTAGGAGCTCTGCAAATGAGAGAGAGTGGAGAAATATAACATATTCTGCGACCATATACTTATGGTTTTGTTGGATAAGGAAGAACATCATTTCTTATAGATACATTACATATTACCACTTTTTTGCATAAACTGTATGAAATGTTTTTTTGATCTGAGATAATAAAAATCTACTTCACTGTTCTCATAAAAAAAGAGGTGAAATTAATGAATGGTATAGAACTATTAGAATCTGTGTCGCAACTTGGACAAATAATTTTATTGTTCTCCGGCTACGCCTTTTATTGGAGGTTGAGTAAAACAAAAAGAGAACGAAGACTTACAAAGTATGAGACTTTTCTTAGGTTCCTTATAATGTTCGGCATATTGGCATGGGCGTTTTCGTTTCTAGCTTTGCATTTCCCTTCATAGTATGGTTAGTCTTCGCTTTCATTACTGATCAAAAGAACACCTTAGACTTTCTAATGGGGATACGAATTTTACTTATTTAGCATCTTATTTGCTATCATCTTTGGATCTGGGACTCAGTTTTTCTGCAAAACAAGTCAAAGCTGGCAATCCTTGTACTTATAAACGAAAAACTATCCTTTTAATTACCATATTATGTTATAAATTGGATGGAGGAGGAGAGAGAATGAAAAGGTTAATTATTTTGACTTTGATCTGCTTTGGTTTAATCTCAGGTTTTGATATTAACAGTGCTGCTGCTAGGATTACAACTGAATATAAGAAAGTGAGTTATACTATGACAGAGGAATCCACCGGGTTCTCAATGGCTGATTATGACAACTGGAACTACTATCCCACTTGGTTGTGGTACAAATTTACGATTTTTAATGCCGAAGGCTGCACTCTAACAATGACAATTAACAGAATAACTCTGAGCGGATGGGTTTTTCCAAGGAGTGTAAAAGAGTTCACAGGAAACCACTTTGATTTTACTGCAACAGATCGAGTAGCAGGAGATCCGTATAAAAATCACTCTCTAGAGATTACAAAAAATCCAGGATGCGGAGATGTTAAAATAAAAGGCACATATGGATTTGACCATGAAGAGCCAGATGACTATCCTTTTTAAATGTTCTACAAGGTCAAGTGAATAAAAAGCCTAGGCCATTATTGTAAGCTTAATGATCAATTTAATTTATCAGGAATAACCATAAGGTGAGAATATTGATTAAATCAAATTTAAAGTCATAATAGACGGAAGGACATTAGTATCCCGACTGTCTGAAAGTTATATATAATGACGAAAATGGAGCGATATCCAAGAGAGCTGCTGAATAAAGTTTTGTACATATCTAGAGATTGAACTGCACAAGTTGCTGTGTTCCAAAAAAAGTCTTAATCATATCGATAGGGAGTTCTTATTCTAAAAAAGAAGGGTGAACTGCTGAGAAGATGAAATACACCGTTCATGAAAAATGAACGGTGTGGTTTTAAAAAAACAGCTTTCAAGAAAGCTAGGTCAATCATGTATTTCACTTTACAATCTTGATTTACTTACTTGAGATCGGTAAGAACGACTTTTGCAGCCTCAGCGATAAGAGCGTTATCATAATTAGCATCTTTCGTAAACCGCTTAGATAAGATTGCCAAAACAATAGGTGCTCTATTAGGCGGCCAAACGATAGCAATGTCGTTTCGTGTTCCGTAACTTCCGGCTCCAGATTTATCGCCGACTTCCCATCCTATAGGAGTGCCTGCCCGAATTAGTTCGTCACCAGTAGCGTTCCCCCGCATCCAATCAGTTAAGATCGTGCGCTTATCAGCCGTGAGAGTGTTATCCACAGTGAAAGCTTTAAGGTCGGTTGCTAGTGCTTTTGCGGTGCTTGTGTCACGACTATCTCCAGGAATGGCAGAGTTTAAATCTGTCTCAAATCGATTTGCCTTTGTTACTTGGTCCCCAATCTGTTTCAGTGAATTTTCGAATCCTTTAGGGCCGCCAAGCTGTTGCAGCAATATGTTCCCAGCGGTATTATCGCTGTAACGGATAGCGGCCTCTGAGATTTCCTTCAAGCTCATGCCTGTATCTACGTGTTTTTCTGTGATTGGAGAATATGTAACAAGATCGTCTTTGCTGTAGTGAATCATTTCATTAAGTTTTTCAATTGGGTTTTTCTTCAGGACAGCAGCTGCGGCTAGAACTTTATAGGTTGATACGTAAGCAAACCGTTCATTCGGCCGATAGGCAATCGTCCTGTTTGTGCCTGTGTCAATTGCATAAACACCAAGCCTGGCATCAAATTTTTTCTCAAGTTGAACAAATTTTTTCGTCATACAGCTTGTCATTTTTGTGTCTCCTATAGCTTTTGCTTCTGCATGCGTTGATCCGTAAAAGGGTCTGAAACCCGTAAGGCTTAAACATAAAAGTCCAATACATATTCCAAGGTTTAATGTGGTTTTATTTTTCAAATGAAACGACCTCCTAATTTAAATTGATTTTGTACTCACCTTCTATTAATACCACAAAAATAGGAGCAATATCGATATATTACCAATGAGATGTTTAACAAAAACCTTTTTATTCATCTCGTTTTTTTGATTTTTAATATGTTAATAGGGCAGGGTAGCATGAGATTTTTATCATTGTTCCTATTGTCACCCATAAGGCATTAAAAGGATGGTCATGAAGTCATCCTAATGGGCTTTATCAATTGTGATTGGAGTGTTATGTATGCAAACAAAAAAAGCTTATCTTTATGTATTTCAAACCATGTCAGACTGGGAATATGGCTATTTAATTGCTGAACTAAACTCAGGGAGATATTTTAAAAAAGATGTAGCACCTTTAAAAGTAGTTACAGTAGGAGCTAATAAAGAAATGATTACGACGATGGGGGGACTGAGCATAAAACCAGATATTATCCTTGATGAGTGTACTCTTGAGAGTAAAGATCTTTTGATTTTACCCGGAGGAAATACTTGGGGAGAAGATGTTCATCAACCGATCTTGAAAAAAGTTGGCGAAGCTTTAAAGCTTGGCACGATTGTAGCTGCCATTTGTGGTGCAACCGAGGGTCTCGCCCATTATGGATACTTAGATTCTAGAAAGCACACTTGCAATGACTTAGCTTATTTGAAAATGGTCTGTCCTCATTATAAAGGAGAAACATTATATGAGTTGGCACCTGCAGTATCTGATAAAAATTTGGTTACTGCTTCAGGAATTGCCCCTCTGGAATTTGCGATGGAAGTACTGAAAAAATTAGAAGTATTTGCACCAGAAACATTGCATTCATGGTATGAGCTAAATAAGACCCAAAAGCCTGAATACTTCTTCGAGCTAATGAATACAATAAATGGATAGAATCATTACCAAATACCCCTGAACTGAAGGGGCATTTTTTTGTTAAAAGTCTAAATAATTTTCAATGAGACAAAGTGTGTCTATTTATTAAGAAAGAAAACGACGCAACTGAGTAGGGTAATGCAGAAATTTGAAACGAACCCATCATCTGGAACGTATTATGATAATAAAGTTTAAATATAAGTCACGCAATTTATGTTTTTGTTTAGTGCTTATATGAATGAAAGGGGTATCCAAATGCATTTTCATCATACTCAAAGCGGAAAACAAAACAATCAACCAAAATGGTTGGTAACGATCTTGCTCAGTTGGGGAACGTTTGTTTTTGCTTTGTTTTTTGCTACTTTAATTGGTACAATGGCCCGCCAAGCAGGGGCTTCCAAGCTTTTGCAGCAAGGAATCCAAGCAGGTTTAGTAACATTAATTACTGTCCCGTTGCTCTATTTTCTTCTTAAGCGGGTTTCTAGTAGACCATTCTACTCTATCGGACTGTCTGGATGGCGGCAAGCCATTCCGAAAGCCATTTTGGGCGCAATGTATGTGATTGTTCTATCAGCATCTGGATTTGCTATCGCCCATTTGTTGGGCTGGATCAAAATTACACAATTTCATTTCTCCGCCCATTTAGTTACTGTATTGCTCTTAAACATGATGATCGCTTTTTTTTACGAAGCTTTTCCAGAGGAATTAACTTTTCGCGGGACGATGTACTATGCTCTGAACAGGCGATTTAATTGTTTCATAGCCATACTCCTACAGCCGATCCTATTTGTGCTAGCACCATTAACTGTAAGTGGTTTGCAATATATAGCAGGAATTGAATCACCTGCTATCACATTAGATTACATTGTTTTATTGTTGTCTTTTGGATTCATCCTTCAACTGCTGCGCATAGTAACAGGAAGCTTATGGACGTCTATAGGCTTTCATCTAGCCTTTCTTGAAAATTCTCGGTTCTTCGTCCTGCAGGGGGATAAACGCTTTATTACGTATGAAGAAATTGTTCCGGGAATAGGAGCGTTGTTTGTAATTTTGTTTATGTTGCTTTTTGTCGGTACTCTACTCTTAATGCCAGCAGTAATAGCTCGCTGGCGGCGTAAGAATAAGAGAAAAGGCCAAGATGTTTAACGACTGGTTTATGTATAAATTGGAAGGTGTCGATTAAGAATGTCTATTTTAATAATTGTTGAAATCATCTCAGTTTTAACTGTATTAGGTTTATTCACATGGATTTTCAAAAGACAAAAAAATGCGGATGAAGATGTATTCATTTATGCGAGATACATGATTTATCTTCTTGTAGCTGAAGTTGCTGTATATGTTATATTTCAGGACAACTAAGTATAAAACGATAAGAAAAAATCGTCATCATTTTTTAAAATCATCATTCATTCTTGAAATACATGCAGCACTTACCAATCATCTGGCTCTAAATGGATTATGATAGATATGCTCTGTTGGATAAAGCCTGTACATATTTGCACAAGTGCATAAAATTGCTAGTCTTCCAAAAAGAGCATAATTGTATCGATCAAGGTAAGAAGGGTATACTGTTGTAACAAGTATTGGAAGGCGCTTACACACTTTTAGTTACATAAATAAAATCAGGGGGATTACATTGAAACCAACCACGACTTATGCAGTCATATGGATATCGACTGCTTTGGCTGCTTCAGTAGGTATTATCGTTACCAAGAGCGCCCTTCCGTTATGGGCGTTATTCATTCCTATGATAATACCTTTTCCAAAAGATAAAAACAAATAAAAACTAGCATAATCATTTAATAGATTGGAGGAGTAAGCTGAAGTATACGAGCTTGTTAAGGAAATATGAAGAAGAATTGTATAGTCTAATGATTGAGTATGATATAGTGGAACATTTACACTTTAAACCACATTTTGAAACATGAGGTGTGTTCACTTGGAGCTCAATTAAAAGAAGGTTAAAAAGTCATGTTTATACTCTGGCGTTTTTTATTGTGGTTAAGGGAGTTTTCATTTTTAGATAAGCATCATTTAAGGGAAATGCTCTATAACATTAGTCGATTTTAAACATGCGCTGCGAATTGAGATGTTAGCTTCAGTCCGCTCAGGGAATTGATGAGAATCATTAAAAAAGTGAATAAAGTGAATAGGCATTTAAATCTTCAAACAAACGATGAGAAGAGATACATCAAAGGAAAAGCTGATGTTCATACTAATGGTCGGGAGGTAAACCGGCTTATGATACAAATTTGGATCACTGGTTTTTTATTATTGGCTCAACCGAGCGGGCCGCCTGACAGCTTAACGGTTACACAGCAAGGACGGACGATTGCTACTGTTAACCGCGAAAACTTTACAATGCCTCTTCCCGGTACCCCGATGATTGATCATGAAAAGTACCGTAAATTCATCGAACAGCTGGATCAGCAAGTTTACCGGGAGCCGATAAATGCTGTGCTTAACGATCATGGAAGCATCATCCCGGGCAGGGTTGGGTACAAGTTGTATCAACAGGCGTTTATGGAGAAGTTTTATTCTTATTTCTATGGACAAGGCCCCTCCAAAGTAGAAGTGCCGGAATTGAATATTTATCCAGAAGTTGACAGCGAAATGCTTGCTCACATCAGTACACAGCGGCTCGGTCAGTACGTAACATATTTTAATTCGAATAATAAAAGCCGAACACATAATATTTCTCTTTCTGCAAAAGCGATTGACAATCATGTTGTTTTTCCTAACGAGACCTTTTCATTTAACCAAGTTGTCGGAATGAGAACCCGGGACAAAGGATATAAGAGTGCGCCCATTATTGTTAAAGGTGAGTTGTCTGAAGGTGTAGGCGGAGGTATATGTCAGGTATCATCTACACTATTTAATGCAGTCGATCGCGCGGGGCTGCGAATCGTTCAGCGCTATTCACATACAAGAAGCGTGCCATATGTTCCGCCCGGACGTGATGCTACAGTAAGCTGGGGAGGTCCTGACTTTCTCTTTCAAAACCAATATAACCAGCCAATACTCATTCGGGCAAAAAGACATGGGAGCAGTATGATTGTTACGCTTTACTCTTCTGATGTAATCAATAACAAACTTAGAAAAGTTCCTAAAGCCCCATCTCAGCTACCGAAAGAAATAAACGCTGAGCGGTAATAGGATACTACTATAGGGAAAACCAAAGCCAAAAGATAAAAAATGGCTCGCTGTTGAGGTTCAAGCAATTTATGCTTGGCAGATAAGCCTCTGAATTAGAAGTTGTTATTAACTGGACGTAAAAGGATGTTAAAGCAAAAATTTGTCAGTCAGGAATAGAATATTTATATTACTTATAGATGAGAGAAATCAGCATATGCAAACTACGGGTGAAAGGAAGGGGGAGGGAGAGTAAACGAATAAGATGGGATGGTTTTATGATTAGATCCATTACTTTGCCAAAGGAAAAAACGAAAATAACAGTTGGAAAACCAATCATACATGAGTCAAACGTCAAAGTTACTGCGATATATGACTATAGAGAAGAACCAGAGGAAGCTTTTTGGATACATTTATCTGATGGAAGTGAAATGTTTGTTGACGATCACAAAGTCTTTATCGAATACGAATAGAGAAAGTATTAAAGTACTGTTGATATGCATTTTAGCTTGGCATTGTAAAGACAAAGACGCCAACAAAAGCACCCTAGTTAATCATTAAAAGCTGTTAATTTCAAAATTTTCTATGTCGAGATATAGGTTTTTCAATTGTTTCAACAGAACTTCAAATTTTAAGAATCCTCTATTTGCAATTCTCAGGTAAGCAATAATCATCCCGGACTCAATCCATTGTTGCGATACAATTGAAATGCAGCCTCAATCAGATGATCCGGAGTTACAATAAAGCCTAATCTCACATCATGATCCTCACTGTATCCAAACCAAAACCGCAACATGGACAAAATGTCAAAGGTTTTTTGATACTCGCCTTTATACTAAGGATTTTGTGAAAGAAAGTGGTAAGCCATCTGTTATTGAACCACTGACTTATTTTCTTTTCAGTAATATTTTGATTTGATTTTCTACTAAAGATTGAGGGGAAGTGTGAAAAAGATCAACAAAGTGGTTATTGATGATAGCTGTACTTCTGATGATCTGCATCGTATCAATCTTTGTAATGATATCAGGAAACAAAGTGAAATATGAGGGCAGCGGGAAAAGCGGACTGTGGGTTTCTAGACTTTAAAAATCAGACAAGACTCAATTGGACTGAAAATTTGTATTGGCTGGGGAGTAAGAAAGAAGAAAAAAGGTCGGTTATTGAAAAACTTATACATGGATGGAAAAAAAGTATGATGAGAGTAAAAATATATACAGATGAAGAATTGCCAGGGGGAGGACATATGGAGGACCACATCGCTACCTTTAATGATATGCTGAAGATGAAGTAATAGTACATGACGTATTAGTGAACGTAAGTGGAAGACAGGCGAGAAAGTACAGACAGTAGAAATAAAATTTATATAAGAAGCCAAGGTAGCTCATTTGATGAATTGGTGACCACATTGGTGTCACTTTTTAATTTGTAGGATTTTAGTACAGCAATATAAAATCCTGTATATGCTGATTGAAAATTGCGCAGCCTTGAAGTGATGGAGACGATATAGCAGTTATCAAAATTTGAATTTATTATAACAAAAATCTCATAGCCTATCTTTATATATTCAATCAGTTGATTACGTAAAATGAGATTGGCTTTAATACGGAGGGGCGAGAATGAAAACACTCACTTTCATATCCAGCTTTACTGCTATTGGAACCTCAATATTGGGGCAATGGCTAGGAGTGCTGGATGATTCTTATGCTGTTGGTAATGCTTGGTTTATAGGTGTTTTAGCTGGATTGATTACACTTCTCATTTTGATTGACAGTCAAGTTATGACAAAAAGTTTCATAGTAAGCTTAAGCACAATTTTAGGCATTATGGGAGTAGGATTTTTATATCTCCCAGCTGCAATCATTAACATACTTATAGGTATTAAACTGGACAAGAAAAAGAAAGAAGAAGGCCTTAATTAAATATCCAAAATGTATTCTAGGAAGGGAAGACTATGGATTTACCCACATGGGCATATACATATTTACAATCATGGGTGCTGCAGGTTTTGTAAGTTTAATGTGGTTCAGTTATTTTTCTGACAAAGCTGAAAAGTAAAGCGATTTTCATTCTAGATGTGTCAATACACTTTGCTGTTTTGCAAAAAATTAAGACTTAATGCAATGTAAACGGCAACGTCTGAAGGAGTTTACATTGCTTATTTATACCTATTTGTTTACATAATAATATTATCTAAAACTATTCGCATCAAATTAACTAAATGATCTATATACTAATTATTCATTATAACTATAATGGATCGGCATTAAGAAACAAAACTTAATTACATAATCTTATTATAGTAGCTTCATCACTGCATACGATTCTGTGTATCGATGTTTGCTGACAAGCGGTCTTCGACAGGCCGATTTCTAGAATATTGTACAGGCTGGAAATATGAAACAAAAAGGCGAAACCGGTTGCTGTCTAACAGTTGAACTAAAGAAGCAATGCATTCATTAATTGAGTGGCTGAACAATTGTACAGACTATGTTTATTAGTTTTAAGATTCTGTAAACTTGATTGAATAGCGGGTTCCACTATTTGTATAATGACGTTGCAGCTTAGGCTCTACATAACGAATGCGATAAGGAGGAAAGTGAAATGAGGAAAATTGCGCTTGCTGTTTTGATGTCATTTTTCGCTTTTATCAGCTTAGTTCCAACAGTTGATGCTGCTGTCATTGGTCATGACAAAGTAGTAGGTTTCGAAGAAGTTGTCCCAACTACTGTTGTTCAGAAAGTCGAAAAAAAGTTTCAGCCGTATCTGAAGGTTTATAGCGGCTGTGTACCCTTTCCAGCAGTAGATGCACAAGGCAATACAAGTGGCGGCTTACAGCCAACTGGAGCGCCTGAAGGAGGTTGCAGCAAACATACCGGACAAATTTACTCACGTTCAACTATGTACAATGGCGTGTGGGCAATCATGTATTCTTGGTATTTTCCAAAGGATGAGCCTTCTCCAGGTTTGGGTCATAGACATGACTGGGAAGGAATCGTAGTTTGGGTCGACAATCCGTCTAGTCAAAATCCAAAAGTTTTATCAATTGCATACTCCGGCCATGGGAAATTTACAAATGTTCAACCAAATGAAAGAAACATGAAGGACACACATCCATTAATTGCATACAACAGCACATGGCCCTTAAACCATGAATTGCATATTAGTGATCAAGTAGGGGGCACTCAGCCATTAATCGGGTGGGAAGACTTAACACCGGAAGCGAGGAATGCTTTAAATATAACGGATTTCGGTAAAGCGAATGTCCCTTTTAATGATTTTAATTTCACAAATCATTTAGAAAAGGCATGGTTTAGATAATTCCATAGAATAGTCATTAGATTCTTTCAGCATTTTCATGACAAGCTAAAGGAACAGACCCAAAATGAAAAAGTTTCTTAATAATCTTAGCTTTGTTTTTGATGACAATCTATGCAGGGAATGCTTCTGAAAAATGAGGAAATAGTAAGTTTTACGATGACAGGAAACCAAAAAACGTTCATGATGCCCGATGAGTCAATCCAAGTAGGTTTCCCTCTCAATTATTCGGATACCGATTCACAATTATGCACAGTTCATGCTAGGATATTTGGCCTGTCTTTATTAGGATACGAAATAACGCTAATTGAGCAAAATTTTAGAGGTGACCATTTTGATTTAAGCGCAAGTGATCAAACGAGACGGTGCCGTTCAAAAACCAATATTTAGAGTTAACGAAAGATCAAGACTGTGGAGAAGTGAAAGTTAGAGGTTTATACGGTTATCAGTTTGATAATGTATACGAATATTGATAAAAGTTTGAATGTAACGGCCAATCTAAAACGTGGCCTTTTTTTACTGTCTAAAGATATAAAGGGCATCTAGTTTAGGAAGGGGAGCATTTAGAGCCAAGGTTTCTATTGCCTCTGCAGACTAAATGAAGTGGAGAATTTGTTAAAATAAATATAATCACGAGAACTCATTGCGAAAGGGGAATGTTGATGTCCAAGACAGAGATTGTCACGGGTTCTGCAAGAGGATTAGGGGTCTGATTTATAGATGATATGAGATTCAAAAAGAAGAATCTATTTTAAACTTTGTCATATGGATTCTTTATACTTGCGATAAACTGGTATAATAAGAAAGCCGATCTAAGCTGTTATTGTGAAAGAGAAAATACGCTTTTGCTAAGAACAGTTTGACCGAACCTGATAGAGTGTGACAAGAGCGCTTAAAATAAGCCTATAAGTACAAAAAGAGGCTTTGCGTTTTTTACGCAAGCCTCTTTTGTGTCAGTAGCCAAATACCAGCGTTGTACTTTGTGATCCCGCATATTTCGTGACAAAATCTTTTGTATACTGCGGCGTTTGGACACGGTAGCTGTAATTAGATCCGGGATTCCAGGAAGTCAGCGGAGAGCTTTGCTTATTAAGAGAAGGGTAGCTGCCTGTATCCTTGAAATAACCAGTGCCCTTGTCATCAAGGATTCCGCCTTTTTCACTGCCTTTTCCAAAGTAATTATATTCAGAATATATTTTTGCTTTTGTGGCAATCGTAATTGCCTGGTTAAAGTTGTTGCTGTAATTGTTTTTCACATGAAAGTATCCGTATCTCATAAGACCCGGGCCTCTTACATACAGGTTCTCAAAATAATTGTTGGCGATTGTCATGTGGGGATAGCCGTCATATTGATGCTGCGAATCATCTGGGTATCCTAAAATCAAACCGTATTTATGATTCGCGAATTTTGAGTTGCTGATCGTGATATAATCTGCTGATTTTCCGATATACAGAAGCTTGTCCAAATCACTGCCGCTTGCACTATAGCTGTGGCCGGAGAATGTGACGTGGTCAATCCAGTAGTTGAAGCCGGAATCTAAATAAAGCTGGATATCATTATTTCCGTTAATCTGCGGACTGTGTTCAAAAGTCAGATTTTGAAAAATGACGTTCCCAGAGGCAGATGAAGTGGTTAAATAAATATTTTTTAACGTTTTTTTCGCGTAAGAGCCTACGAGTGTTTTGTTTGAGCCAATGGTAACTGTTGTTTTCGAAGATGCGGAAATATCATTTTGAAGCACTAAAATTTTCGGAGTTGATCCTCCTAGATGGGTTTTTAAATCATTTACGCTTTGAATGTAAACAATCTGGCCGTTTTTTCCTCCCGTTGTGCTCGCTTTAGAAATGCCTTTTTCATTTTTAGCATTTCCGGCAAATCCTAAAAGGCCATTCGTTGAGGTATTTGGAAAATCGACGGCTCCAAACGCTTTTCCAGGCAAGAGAACCAATAACAAGCTGAACATGGCAAACCATAAACAAAATCGTTTCATCACAATATGCTCCCTTTCAAATGTAATAATTTCCTTGCAAGGATTATTATTACAGTAAATAAAAAGGAATGATAGGTTCTATCGTCCTAATTAATGCCGGGTTATTTAAAATACAGATTGCGCTAACAATTAAAACAGAAGAAAGGATTGATATACCATTGACTGCAGCAGCTTATCGAAACACCTTGCTTTCACTTTTATGTTTAACAGCTGGAATCGTGGATGTAATCGGGTATTTAAGTCTTGGACATGTGTTCACAGCGAATATGACTGGAAATATTGTATTATTTGGGTTAGCGATCGGCAAATCTCTTCAGGCCACAGTTTTTAATTCTTTGACTGCGCTAATCGGATTTATATGCGGCGTGATTATTTCAACACTGATGGTCGGAAAGGCAGAAAATACTCTTTGGCCTTCTGCTGTGACAAAAGCGCTTGCCCTTGAAGCATTCATTTTATTTGTCTTTGCTTGTCTATCTTTTTATTCGGCCTTTGTTCCTGTATACATTCTTATTATTCTCTTGAGCATTTCTATGGGGATTCAAACAACAGCAGCTAAAAAGCTGGGAATCGCAGGTATTTCTTCTACTGTGTTGACCGGAACATTGGCTTCTCTTTTAGAGGATTTGTCCGGCCGTTTGTTTTTTAAGAAACAGAAGAAGACATTCTTAAGAGATGCTGTGTTAAGAGCGCTGGCTATTGTCTTATATTGTGTGGGGGCTATTATTGTAGCTTTAGCTGAGCCTAATTTTTACAACATCATCATTTGGGTTCCGATTGTTCTCATATTTGGCATCATGATGACCGCTAAGTTGAAACTGAGCGCGGAAAAATAAGAGCTGATATCTGGCCATCAGCTCTTATGGCTATGCTATATAGCTCAGTAAATAAAAATAAGAAAATCGGCTGATGGGTATACCCATTCATTCGTATTGACTTTTTCATAAAAACCCTACCTTTGATATATTTATGATAGTGAATCTGTCTTAAAATCATCTATGAATCTATTTCCTCTTTCAAACCAATGGATTGAGTCTTAAAATGATAATGATTCTCATTTGGAAGTCTGTATTGAGGTGGAGATTTATGAAAAAGAATATCAGTGCAATTGTTAGTATGGTTTTGTTGATGATCCTTTGTTTTTCCCCGCAAGCTTCGGCAGCATATGACGACATGCATGAAGGCTATGCATCCTATACAGGGTCAGGTTATGCAGGAGGAGCTTTTCTGCTGGATCCCATTCCTTCTGATATGGAGATTACCGCAATAAATCCTGCAGATCTCAATTACGGGGGAGTGAAAGCGGCACTTGCAGGCTCCTATTTGGAAGTTGTGGGGCCAAAAGGAAAAACAATTGTCTACGTTACCGACCTATATCCTGAAGGCGCTCGGGGAGCTCTTGATCTGTCACCAAATGCCTTTCGAAAAATCGGCGATATGAAAGACGGAAAAATCAATATTAAATGAAGTGTTGTCAAAGCCCCAATCACCGGCAATTTCACATACCGGGTCAAAGAAGGCAGCAGCAGATGGTGGGCTGCAATTCAAGTCAGAAATCACAAGTATCCTGTTATGAAAATGGAAGATGAGAAGGATGGTAAGTGGATTAACATGGAGAAAATGGACTATAACCATTTTGTCAGCACTAATGTAGGGACAGGCTCTCTCAAAGTCAGAATGACTGACATCCGTGGAAAAGTTGTGAAAGATACCATTCCGAAGCTGCCTGAAAGCGGAACGTCCAATGCATATACAGTGCCGGGCCATGTACAGTTTCCTGAATGAAAAATACGAAACAGCGGACCTTTCCCGCTGTTTTTTCATTTCGTTATATGAAGAGAATAGGTATCAATCATCAACATCTTCATCATGTAAAAACGCTTTAATCATGTTTACTTGCTGCTGCTTTGGATAACTAGTGTACAGTCTGCTTGAAATCCGAATAGGATCTCCGAAAAAGTATCTTTCGTAGTGTGTTTGCCTTGTTCCGAATGAACTCATTGTTAAATCCCACGCCAAGCGGAAAATTTTCACACGCTCTTCAGCGTTTGTATTAGTTGCTTGGAGATATTGGTCAAGATCTTCCCGTATCTCTGAGTCAAATGCATTTTCTGTCGGCAGCGTCACCATTCCGCTAGCTCCAATTAATTGTATGATTTCAGTAAATCGAGGATATAGAGTAGGAATAATCGTACTGATGACTTGAAGAGGAATTAAACTTGGACGCATAAAGCCGTATTCATCTAACTGAGCGTCATTTTCTGATTTGTCAATGAGTGCTTTAATTGTTTCCAATCCAACAATGATTTCAGAGAGCTTTTCTTGTATGTGCTGGTATTCAGAAACATTAATCGTGTCGACCAGAAGCTGTGCAACTCCTAATAGAAATTCAATTTTGATCTTTTGCCTAATGACGACCTGGTGAAAGGTAAAGGCATGAAAGGAGCTTTTCGTCATAAAGTCTTTAGCTGCTTCAACATTATCATAAAAAAATACACGATCCCATGGCACTAGCACATGATCAAAAACAACAATTGAATCCATTTCTTCATACCTTGAGCTTAAAGGATGATTAAAGGCAGATTCGCTTAATACAAATGATTCTCTTGTGATGAATTTGACGCCTTTTGTATTAGATGGAATCGAAAAAGCAAAAGCTTCATCCGTTTCAAAGAAAAATTTAGGTGCCGAAAAAACCAGGATTTCATCAGTTAAGCCACCTTGGGTTGCAAGCAGACGCGCACCTTGTACAATTAATCCTTTTTCGGTTCTGTCAATGACTTTAGCAGATATCGGTTTTTCACTGGACCCAAAATAGGACTGTGACCGGTTCACTTGGGGGGTAATAAATGTATGGGTAAAGGAAAGATCATGTTTAACAGCCTCCCTATACACGTCTAGTATATGTTCAGGAAAGCAATTTTCTTTATCTCTGAGTAGCTCTGCTGAGGATGCAAAGCTCATCATGACCGTATTCATGTAATCCGGACTTCTCCCCATCATTCCGTGAGTATGTCTAGCCCAATGTTCTATCATGGTCCTTCTTTTTCTCAAATCACTTTTGGTTTTAGGCTGAAGATATGAGAGTCCGATTCGATCAAGATCTCCAGGAAGGCGATAAGTCATTTCATTGATTAACTCATCCTTCGTTTGCAAATCATAAAGCGAGCTTTTCGTTTTGACTATTCCTTTAAATGCAGGATGATCAGAAATGTTACCCTCTACTTTTTCGCCATCATACCATATTTCGTTTTCTAGTTTATTCAATCGGTCAATGAATTCTTTTCCATTGATGATCCCCATTTGACGTTTCGCTCCTTCACATCATGCTGCGTATTGTCATTATATTTTCGAAAGAACAGCCCGTTCCCTAATTTGAGATAGGAAAAGCCTTTTTTAGTATGCCTTAATAGAAGAGTAAATTGAAATACTATGTAGACAAGGCAGTATATGTCTTTCGTGTTGTTCTGATGTAAACAATTTGCTTATGTACGGGGTAAGACATTACTATAAAACCTTTATAAAACATGTCGATATAATTGACATAGAAGTAAGCGAATAGCTATTTCGATCATACATCGTGCAGAAAGGGAAAACGACACATGAAAGTGAAAACAAAATTACTGGGGATAGTATCAATATTAGTTCTTTCAATGATTGGAATTGGAGGCTCCTCTGTTTTTATGATTTCTTCTACTGTAAAAAAGAATGAAGAACTGAAAGACAAAATGGATTTCCAAAAAGAGATGAAGCAGATCCAATATCGATTGACCGGGTTATCAAATGATGAAAGAGGTTTCCTGATCACCGGAGACAAAGAATATGACGAGGGAATGAAGGAAAAAGCAGACGATGTCTTAAAGAGCCTTGATCGGATCAATGACTTGATTGATGAAGAGAAATATCAAACACATATTGAAGACATTAAAACAAGCCTTACTCAGTATAGAGCTTTAAATCAGCAAGTATTAAAAGCCTACTCTTCAGATCCTAAAGAAGCAGGAACCATCCATTTTGGAGAAGAAAGAACATTAAGAAAAGAAGTTGTAGATCCAGCTGTCAATAAGCTGTCTGATCGCCTGGATCAAGAGGTGGAGGATCTAAAAGGTGAAATACGCAGCAAAGGGGAAATGAGTCAATGGTTCATCATCATTGTCACAGCGGTATCAATAATGGTAGGCGTTGTTTTAAGCTTATTGTTATTAAAGTCCATTATGGTTCCATTGAGAAGTATGAATATGCAGCTTGAGGAAATTGCTCATGGCGAGGCGGATTTAACCAAAAAAGTCATTGTGAAAAATAAGGACGAATTTGGTCAGCTTGCTCAATCTTTCAATTCTTTTACTCATTCATTAACTCAAATTGTGAAGCAGATCAGCAGCTCATCTGAACAAGTCGCCGCATCTTCCGAAGAATTATCGGCAAGCGCGGAAGAATCCAAATCAACTTCTGAACATATCTCCAGAGCGATGCAGATGGCTGCCGACAGCAATGGGAAGCAAAGCTCAATGACAGAAAAGAGTGCAGAATCCATTACTGAGTTATTAGACAGTATATCATCTGTTGCTTCAAATACTGGTAACATAGCGGATCTATCTTCGTCGATGAGAGACAAGGCTGAAATAGGATCTCAATCCGTCAACAAAATGTTAGATCAGATGAAGTTCATTGATAAATCTGTAGATTCAGCCGGCAATGGCTTGCAGGCATTGGTAGCAAGCACAGCAGAAATCAGCAATATTTCTTCGCTAATCACAAATATTTCCGAGCAGACAAATTTGCTGGCACTGAATGCAGCGATCGAGGCTGCCAGAGCCGGAGAGCACGGAAAAGGATTTGCTGTGGTGGCAGAAGAAGTTCGGAAATTGGCCGATGAAACGAATAAGTCAGCCAATCACATCCAATCTGTGGTAACAACTATCCAAAATGAATCGGTTGAAACAGTGAATAACATTAAGGTTGTTCAAGAAAATGTGAGCTCAGGTATTGTGCTTTCTCAAGAGACAACAGGGAATTTCAATGAAATACTGAATCTGGTGGAACAAGTCACTTCTCAAATACAAGAAGTGGCAGCGGCAACACAGCAGCTTACATCAGGCGTTGAAGTGATTCAGCATACAGTTCATACATTAGCCGCTGGTACAAAAGAAACGTCAGCAAATACAGAAGCGGTTGCAAAATCATCACAGGAACAGCTTCATTCAATGGAGGAGATTTCTTATGCTGCAGAGTCTCTATCCCAGTTGGCGGAAGAACTTCAAACTGTTATTCATCGTTTTAAATATTAAGTAGGTTACTTGACGTGAAAACCCCATTTTATTCAGTGAGGTTTTAAGGTTCCTCAATAGGAAGCTGGTATATGTAGCATTGACAAGTATTTTCACTGTAAAAACGGAACTAACTTACTTCTTTAAAGTTAGCTCCGTTTTAAATGACTAGTCCAAATTTTGATCAATAGTCCCTTCGAAATAGTCATCGCTGACTTGTTCATGAGTTTCAGCCAATCCTTTTTCCAATTGCGTGGTTCCTTTATAATCTGAGGGATCAAAATACTTTCCAGCCACATCTGTGGTGTCATTTATGTTTTCTTTATTATGTGATTGAGTTTCAGCGTTTTCATTTTCTGTCTTGCCACTTTCATTTAAAGTCTGCTGAAAATCATATTCCTTGTCTATTGCAGAAAATCTTTTGTAGTCATCTGGTCTGTCCGCTCCATTTTTTTGAGTCACTTTTCTCACTCCAGATTATTGAATTTAACAGTGTCATATGGGATTAAGCAAAAACTTATTTCGTTCTTTTCGGATCAGAACCATGCTTTTTAGGATCATCTACTTTAAAAGCTGTTTCAGTCTCATGGTCGTTTCTTATTTGCTCAATACTTGAATTTTGAATTCCTTTTTTACTCATTAGTGTCACCCCTTTACGAAAAGTGTTGTATCAACTCTTCTTATTCTGTCTGTTAGGCAGGTATTCATTCGCTTTTTTTCGTTGACTCTTCCCATTTAGGCAAGAGAGTCAGTTTCATGTCAGTATATTAAAGGTCATTTTGAAACCTTTGTTAGCACACTGTGTATATGAAGAGGCTTTATAAAGCTGGGAACATATCTAAGATTTTTAAAAACAAAAAAGCGAACATATTGTAGAAGTTGAGCTTAACTCAGCGCAATTGTCCCCTTTATTAAATTCAAAACCGGTTTGGATTGAAACATTCCAGAACCTTAAATTGATCACCCCGTTTGGTCTTACGGCTATCAGCATGTATCTTTTACAAGTTAACTCAAAATCAATGTTTGACATGAGTTTCCTTGGTGAGTCTTTATAATGGTGCCTGTCCAAGATGTTGCAACAAGATTGTTGAAATCTTCACAGTTATCTTTACAATAACGTATATAGTGTTTTTCTATATTTACTACATTTTCCTAGTGGTACCATTGTATGGAGAAAGAGGTTTTTATCAAAATGAAAACTACAATCTACGATGTTGCAGAAAAAGCCGGCGTGTCCATTTCAACAGTTTCAAAAGTGATCAATCATCAGCCGGTCGGGATGAAATCGAAACAAAAAGTGCTAGATGCCATGCAAGAGCTGAATTATAAGCCAAGTGTGCTCGCATCAGCATTAACAGGGAAACGGACTTCGACAATAGGTTTTCTTTTACCGGATATAGCTAATCCTCTGATTGCAGAAATGGCACGGAGAGTAGAGGATCGGGCACACGAATATGGATTCAATGTCGTCATTTGCAGTACGGATTTCAAGTCAGAGAAGGAAGAGAGATACGTCTCATTATTAAGGCAGAAGCGTGTTGACGGCTTTATTTTAGCTGGGGGGTTTCGAAATAAAGAGGTTATTCATGAGTTAATCAGCGATAACATTCCTGTTATCCTTCTTTCGGAATCACAGCCATACTCATCTCTTACAACGGTTACAGTTGATAATTTCTTGGGAGGGTATGAATTAACAGCATATTTAATTTCGCTTGGCCACTCAAGGATTGCGGTGATTGCAGAAGACAATGCCAGCAGCCGGGAGCGAATTCGCGGATATTCACAGGCTTTACAAGAGTCTGATCTTGATATTCACGATGATCTGATCGTTGTAACAGATTCAACGGCCGAATCTGCACAGTTTTTGGCCTCTTCATTATTACAATCTTCAAATCCGCCCACAGCTATGATTTGTTGTAATGATATCTTAGCAATTGGTGCGCTTCTTGCAGCAAGGGAGGAACATGTAGTGGTTCCTGAAGCACTTTCTATCACAGGCTTTGATAATACACTGTTATCAAAAAGCAGCGATCCTCCTTTGACAACAGTTGAAGTGCCTGTACAAAGCATGTGTTCACAGGCAGTGGATTTACTGATTGATGAAATAGAAGGAAAAGCCTCAGAAAAACAAAAAATTTTAGTATTGCCGAAATTAATTGTCCGAAAATCAACAAGCCGTTTTCATTAAAGAATTGTATTCCAAATCAATATATTTAGCAGCAGGAAAGTCCCCGCTGCTTTTTTGTGTTTCTCAATTTGAATCCAAGAATGACAAAAGAGAAGCAAGAAAAACTCAAAAAACAACATTGATAGGTCGGAATATCCTTTTTCAAAGTTTGAGGTGTATATATATTGGTGTATTGTTGATAATTTTCTGAAAATAATTTCAAAAAAACGTTTACAAAATATATTGAATATTATACAATCAACTCACAAAATATAAAGCGCTTTCTGAATTTAGGGATATAACCTGTGAAAAAACAATCTACTTACTTTTAAAAACGGGATGTAAAGCGCTTTATATTATTTTGTTTTCAGTTTTAGTTAAAGTGCACTATTATAATTAAAAAAGAAGATCAACTTGGAGAATCGAAATGAATGTTCTTTTAAATCCAGTTGAAAGAAAGCGCTTTATTCTTTGATTGCCGTTCATAATTCATTTGATTAGAGGTGTCTTGGGTGAGTATTCACATTGCTGGCGCGCCCTGCTGCTGGGGCGTTGACGATCCGAAAAATCCTTATCTTCCTCCATGGGAGAGAGTGCTGCGAGAAGCCTCACAAGCTGGTTATAAAGGGATTGAGTTAGGTCCATACGGCTATATTCCGATGGATATCGAACGTGTCCAAGCAGAGCTTTTGAAAAACGATTTATCCATTATTGCCGGTACGATTTTTGATGATTTAGTATCAGAGTCGCACTTAGGAAATTTGCTGGAGCAAGTTGATGAGATTTGTTCTCTGATTACAAAACTACCTTTCTCTTTTCAGGATAAAGAGGAGCGCTTTCGCTTTACACCGCCTTATTTGGTCCTGATTGACTGGGGGCATGACGAAAGAGATTATAAGGCGGGGCATCCTGATCAAGCGAAACGGTTATCTAAAAAGGAATGGAGCCGTATGATGTCTCATATTCGGACAATTGCGGAACGGGCGTGGAAGCAATATGGCGTACGAGCCGTCATCCATCCTCATGCAGGGGGATATATTGAATTCGAGGATGAGATTCAGCAATTACTGAAAGATATCCCGTACGATATTGCGGGGCTTTGTCTTGATACAGGACATTTATATTATTCAAAGATGGATCCGGAACAATGGCTGCGGGACTATGCGGACCGTGTCGACTATATCCATTTTAAAGACATTGATGAACATGTATATCAACAAGTAATGGTTGAGCATATCCGCTTTTTTGATGCTTGCGCAAAAGGAGTCATGTGTCCGATAGGCCAAGGAATTATTAATTATGAAGCGATTTACAAGTTGCTAAAAAACATTCACTATCACGGCTATATTACGATTGAACAAGAACGTGATCCGAGAAACTCTGATACTAGTTTAAGAGATGTCAGTCAAAGCCTTGCTTATTTAAAAAATGTTGGTTACTAGTGAGGGAGGAATCAAAAATGATTAATGGTGAAAAAAAGGTAGATAAACCGATACGCTGGGCAATGGTAGGAGGCGGTCGGGGAAGTCAAATTGGATACATTCATCGCTCGGCTGCCTTGCGTGATCATCACTTTCAGTTAGTTGCAGGGGCATTTGACATCAATCCGGAACGGGGAAAAGATTTTGGGATGAATCTTCATGTTACTCCGGAACGCTGCTACTCGGATTTCCAGAAAATGTTTGAAGAAGAAGCGAAACGAGAAGACGGTATTGAAGCTGTTTCTATCGCAACTCCAAACGGCACTCATTATGAAATTTGTAAGGCAGCCCTGAATGCTAGTTTGCATGTTGTATGTGAAAAGCCTCTTTGTTTCACGTTTGAAGAAGCAAAAGAGCTCGAGAATTTGGCAAAGAAAAAGAACAGAGTTGTCGGCATTACATATGGTTATTCTGGGCATCAAATGATTGAACAGGCGCGCCAGATGATCGCAAATGGAGAGTTGGGTGACATCAGAATTATTAATATGCAATTTGCACATGGTTTTCACTCAGATCCTGTAGAAACTAATAATCCAAGCACAAAATGGCGTGTAGACCCGAAATCTGCCGGTCCGAGCTACGTGTTAGGAGATTTAGGGACTCATCCGTTATTTTTATCAGAAATCATGCTTCCGGAACTGAAAATAAACAAACTGTTATGTACTCGCCAGAGCTTTGTAAAAAGCAGAACGCCTCTTGAAGATAATGCTTATACGATTATGGAATACGATAATGGGGCGGTCGGCACGGTGTGGTCTTCATGTGTAAATGCCGGATCAATGCATGGCCAGAAAATACGTGTTATCGGTTCCAAAGCTAGTGTTGAATGGTGGGATGAACAGCCTAACCAGCTGCGTTTGGAAATACAGGGAAAACCTGTACAGATTTTAGAGCGCGGAATGGGGTATTTATATCCGGAAGCATTGCAAGATGACCGGATTGGAGGCGGCCATCCAGAAGGTCTGTTTGAAGCGTGGTCAAATCTTTATTCGCGGTTTGCCGTAGCAATGGAGGCTGCAGATCAAGGGAAAGAATTGAATGACATGTGGTATCCAGGAATTGAAGCAGGTGTGGAAGGTGTACGCTGGGTGGAAAACTGCGTTCGATCCGCGGATAAAGGCGCTGTATGGGTGGACTATCAATAACATGTAGCAATTGTAAGTCCTTTTAAAGGAGGAGAAATATGGACCAGCATGAAAAAGTGGATACTGCAGGCGGAAACACCTCGGGTAAACATAAAAAAATTTTCCGCAAGATTACAATCATTTCGACATTCGGAGGCCTTCTCTTTGGTTATGACACTGGAGTAATCAATGGAGCGTTGCCTTTTATGGCACAAAGAGATCAGCTTGATTTAATACCTTTCACCGAAGGTCTCATCACAAGTTCCCTCCTTTTCGGAGCCGCATTTGGCTCCCTTGCTGGAGGACGGCTAGCAGATCGTATTGGCAGACGGAAAACCATCTTAAATCTAGCTTTCTTGTTTTTTATTGCTACGATTGGTTGTTCGTTCGCACCAAATACATCTGTTATGATAATTTGTCGAAGTGTACTTGGTCTTGCAGTAGGGGCAGCATCTGTCACGGTACCGGCCTTTTTAGCTGAAATGTCGCCAGCGGAACAGCGGGGCAAAACAATTACTCAGAACGATCTCATGATTATTTTAGGTCAGCTTCTTGCATTTACATGTAATGCGGTCATTGGTACAACAATGGGTGAACATGCGCACGTTTGGCGATATATGCTTGTTTTGGCAACACTGCCGGCCATTTTTCTGTGGTTCGGGATGCTAATTGTACCAGAGAGCCCACGCTGGCTGGCATCGAAAGGGAGGGTGGGTGAGGCGTTCAGAGTTCTTAAGCATGTAAGGGAAGAAAAGCGTGCCAAAGCTGAGCTGGCTGAAATTAAAGCTTCAATCAATCGGGATACTGAAATGAATCGGGCGACACTGAAAGACTTGTCCGTCCCGTGGATTCGCCGAATTGTCGGTCTTGGGATAGGGATCGCTGTAGTGCAGCAAATAACCGGTGTTAACTCCATTATGTTCTATGGCACTCAAATTTTGCAAAATGCTGGTTTTGCCAGAGACGCAGCACTTGTCGCAAACATTGGAAATGGCGTCATTTCCGTGATAGCCTGTACATTCGGCATCTGGATTGTGGGTAAAATCGGGAGGCGGCCGCTTCTCCTTACAGGACTTGCAGGCACAACAGCTTCTATTTTGCTTATAGCGATTTGTTCCATCACACTTCAAGGAACTCCAGTGTTGCCGTTTATCGTGATTGGCCTGACAATTATGTTCCTAGCTTTTCAGCAGTCAGCGGTATCCGTGGTCACGTGGCTCATGATTTCAGAAATATTCCCGCTTAGATTGCGAGGGCTCGGAATGGGGATTTCAGTGTTTTTCCTTTGGATGATGAATTTTCTTATCGGCTTAACGTTTCCTGTGTTACTAGATCAATTGGGGATGTCGTCAACGTTCTTCGTCTTCGTTGTTCTTGGGCTGTCTGCGATTCTTTACGTGAAAAAGTACCTGCCGGAAACAAAGGGGCGCACTCTTGAAGAGCTTGAAAACGACTTTAGAAGCAAAGAAGGTGTTAGAAAAGCATCATCGGGCAAAAGAGAAATAAAGATGTAAGCGCTTACTCTTCTTTCTGATTAAAAAGGCTTTGCTTTTTAAGCGAGCCTTTTTAATCAGTAATTTGCCATTAAGCAGCTAGTAAATCTCGTTTTTCTCAAAACTAACTTCATCCTGTTGCTTTTGGACTAATGCAAATACCCATTCTTTTAAGCTTTGTTTCTGCACATACTTTTTCCCGTTTATTTCAATGTAAGGCAGGTCTGTCATGTCTCCGGCTAACTGTTTTGCCTCAGATGTTGTTATTCCTAAAAAATGTCCGATGTAAAAGTGAATATCTCGTTCTTTTATAAGAAAAGTATCACTTTTTTCATATGCTTTTGGATGGTTCATTTGCTTTAAGCCTTCACCAATAAAATAACCAGCCAAAGCAATACCGATTCCTAAAAAAACGTCCATATGCATACCTCCATTATGTCAATGTTATGTTATACGTGCTTGGCATACTCGGGGTTTCATTATCAACCCAAAAAACCGCCAGGTCATACTCTGTGCGGTTTCTTCGTTCATGCTTTTTCAATTTGTACACGTCCTGAAAAAAAGGTGGCGCCGCCTCCCATATCGGACAAGCGGTCTGGGGTAAGCACGTTTACAAGCTGTTTTTTTCCTGGTTCATCCGCCCATAACCCTTGGCTGACTACGACACCGGGCAGCACCTGTTCTCCGACTGCAGCGGCCAGCTCGCATTCTCCCCGGCCGTTCCAAATTCGTACAGGATCCTCATCAACAATTCCAAGTTCTTCAGCATCTTTTGTGTTGATAAAGAGCTTTGGCGTCTTTTCAAGCTTGATATGCTTTGCATTATTGGAAAACGTTGAGTTTAAGAAATTATGGTTTGGCCCCATCATCGCATGTAAGAGGCGTATGTGTCGGTAAAGCCGGGAAACCGGCTTGTTTCATTGTCTCTGAATATAATTCTATTTTTCCGCTTGGAGTCGGAAGTTCGCCTGGAAACAGCGGCTTTTCGCGTTTCGCTTTCATAAATGAATGCTTAGTAAGTGAATCGTAATCAATCTCCGCTATATATGGGTTATCTGGATGGTCAAGCGCCTGGCGGATTAATTGTTCATCTGAATCTTTGAGCTCCTGTCTGTAAATCCCATTGCTTCTGCCAATAATCGGAACACCTCAGTGTTAGACTTGCTTTCTCCATATTTCTCTATCACTGGCTGTTGAAGCTGGATGTAATGGTGCCAGTAGGAGGTATAAAAATCAGTATTTTCAAAAGCGGATGTTGCAGGAAGTACAATGTCCGCATATGCAGCCGTTTCCGTTAAAAATAAATCATGAACGACAGTAAACAGGTCTTCTCGCAGCAAGCCCTGTCTGACTTTGTTCGCTTCTGGAGCGACAACGGCCGGGTTCGTCCCATAAATAAAAAGAGAACGAATCGGCGGATCTGTCTCCAAAAGCACTTTGCCCAGCTGATTCATATTAAACGATCTCGGTGTGCGACCCTTCAGCAAGTCAGGCCGCTGCAAGGCATTTGTGTTATATTCTAAAATTCCGCTGTTATGTTTAATTGCGCCGCCCCCTATGTGCAGCCATTGGCCAGTTACCGCCGGAAGACAGGCAATCGTCCGTACAATCATCCCGCCGTTATCGTGGTGCTGAAGCCCGTTTCCGATCCTAATAAAAGCAGGGGAAGTTTCGCCGTACATTCTTGCCAGCTGATACATATCTTCGATACTGACACCGGTAATCAGTGATACCTTTTCCGGATTATACTGCTTCACGTGTTCACGGAGCTCTTCATAGCCGACCGTGTATTCAGACAGAAATGCTTCATCATGAAGGTTTTCTTTAAATAAGATGTGCATGATGCCAAGAGCAAGTGCGCTGTCGGATCCGGGTTTTATCTGATTTTTATGAACATCAATTACGACAATTTTAGCACCTTTTTTACGTGCTTTTTGGGCGATGGTAATTTGGTGCATATTTGTGCTGACCGCGTTGATTCCCCAAAAAATAAATAGTTTCGTATGAATGGTTTCCTCAGGATCGATTCCCGCACTTATACCCATCGTATATTTATAGCCCTCAGAACCCGCTTTACTGCAAATCGTCCGTTCAAGTTGGCTTGAGCCCATGCGGTAAAAGAAACGGCGATCCATTCCTTCAGCTGTTAATTTGCCCATATTACCGTAAAAACTATAAGGAAGTATGCTTTCAGCACCCTCTTCATCAATCAGTTGTTTCCAGCGGGAGGTGATAGTATCGATCGCCTCTTTCCAAGAAATCGGTTCAAATATTGCCTGGCCTTTCGCACCTGTCCGTTTGAGAGGTATAGTCAGCCGCTTTTCATCATAGATGCGCTCCGTCAAGTTTCGGACTTTGTTGCATATATTTCCTGCTGTGACAGGATGATCAGGATCACCTTGGACTCTTACATTTTTTCCGTCTTTTTTATGTATTAACAATCCGCACTGATCCGGGCAGTCAAGCGAACAAACGGATTTTGGAATTGTCGGCGATAAATTCGGCTGGAAAAATACTGTTATTTGGTTTGGCGGAGTCGGCTGCGGTATTTTCACCGTCCTATTATATTATGCGCCTGTGTTTTCTGGTGGAAGTGTAGCGGTTGTCAGCGTCATCGGCTTTATTTGGGGAGGTTTGTTGGCAGGCTATGTTCCGATCGGTGCAATTGTGCCAACGGTGGCCGGAAAAGACAAAGGAGCGGCCATGTCTGTATTGAATTTGGCTGCAGGTTTATCAGCGTTTGTCGGTCCTGCGCTCGCTTGGCTGTTCATCGGTCTCGTCGGTGCGCAAGGCGTCGTCTGGATCTTTGCGGCCCTTTATCTTGCGAGTGCAGTCATGACGAGATGCATTCTTATACCTGAGGAAAAAGCAGTGCAGGAGGATACGTCTCCTCAATATGCATCCTAATCAGATAGCGCCCTGTCTCAGGGCGCTTTTTATCATTTATGCATTTATTCAGTAATGTAAGGAATTTCGCTCATGTAACAGCATTTACCAATATGCACTTTTAAAAAGTTATGTAAGTATAAGAGGTGAAAATTGAAGGAAGTTTCAAAGGCGCCATAGCTGGTGCAGGTCATGATTCGGACATTTAAAGGGAAGGAGATGTCCATACAGATCGAGAAAATGCCGGCCGTTCATTCTCTTGATTTTAAAATAGAATACATATTCGCATCATAAGGGATACCATTTTGATACATGTACTGTCTTAAAACGCCTTCTTTTTGAAATCCCATTTTTACGAGCAGCCGTTTTGAGGCTTCATTTTCAGTAAATACAACTGCGCCAATACGTGTTAGTCCTAGGGCGGCAAACCCGTAGGATACAGTCTCTGACACGGCCTCTGATGCAAATCCGTTTCGCCAATGCGACGGGAGGATTTCATAACCGATTTCTGCACGCCTATGCTTTTGGGACAAAGCATGAAATCCGATTGTTCCGATCAATTCTTTGGTGTCTTTTCTTTCAATTCCCCACCGTATCCCGCGTTTTTCTTGATAAAGGCCGGCAAATGTTTGGACCATTGAATTGGCCTCTTCTATAGATTTCATATTTTCAAGTCCATAATAGCGTGTGACCTCATGGTTTGAGAAACAAGCAAAAATGGTTTCTGCATCTTGATCTTTGATTTGTCTGAGTGTAATCCGATCCGTTTCTAATACAGGAAACATTCCATCACTCTCCAAGTTTGTATTCCGTTTTATCATATCCCTTTTATTTCCTCTTTTCTATAGTGAATTCAAACCTGAAGAAGCAAAGGTACGAATTTGTCTTTCTAGTTGCTCTTTGTTTTTGTTGAATTGTTTCAAACGATGGCCGTTCGCACCTGATGGGTGGGGAAAGCCGCGTAGGCAAAAAAAATTCCGGAGGCTGTGCTGGCTGATCAGTGTTTCACAGACTGCTTCGGCTGCTTTTCCTAGCGGAATGAGAAGAGCCGGTCCCGTCACTTCATTGAGCTCCGCAGGGAAGTGCCCAAAAGCATAGGTGCTTAGGATATGTGAGTGATTGATAGCCGGCCTGTAACCTGTATAGTTTTTATGGTGAATAAAGACAGGATATTTGATAACGGAAGTTGTATGAAGCATATGCCGTAAGTCTCCAAACAGCTGTGCGGCGCTTTGAATGCCTAAAGCCTGCGGCAGCTCGCAAAAATTCAGCATCGTGATTAGGTTTTGCCTCATCGAACCGGAGAAGCCCGCTGCTTTTTTCGTGTCTACCGCCATTTGCTCAAGAGACCTGCCTTGCCGCAGGCTTTCAACGGCTGTTTTGTACGCGATTTTCATCTGGAAAAAACCTGGCGTAATTCCGGCAATCACAATAGAGGCAGCCCGGTTGATATATTCATTATGAGGTGAATAATAGATGCCAAGTTCGTTTTCTTGATGGAGACGAAATGGAGAATCAAGTAAATCAGATTTTGTAAGAGACGTAGGAAGACAACGCAGTTTCTCTGCGAACTCCTCTAGACTGCTTCTGTTTACAATCATGCGTCAGCCTCCTCAAAAAATAATATCCCATTGTCCATTCTGATCATAACAATGGGATATCATTCATCTTTATCTGCTATTGAAATGGCCTGCCTGCCACACCTCTTTGACTGCTTGAGGAACCTCTTTCACTTCAGCTGCTGTCTGCTGAAGTGTATTTTTTTTCATTTGGACATCCTGCTGAATCTTCTTTTGTTTCTGCGTCAGCAGCTGCGCTTCTGTTTTTAATCCTTCGACTTGTTTTTGCATAGCCTGCGTAACATAGGTGAGCTCCTTTAGTGCGGGGGCTATATTTTTCTTGTTTTGAATCACATTAACACCTAAATAAATGATAGAAATAGCCAATACTGCGAGACTGATGTAAACAATAGCCATATGTTCACTCCTTTTCTTATGTCATTACCCAGTTTCCGCTTTTTTAATCAGAAGAAAGAATGTTCGTGCAGTTCGTTTGATTTGCGTATTGGATTTATTGTATTTATAATGTGATATCGTACATATGTAAACAAAGAAAGGGTGCTTCAATTGCAAAGTTTACAAAATAAAACCGCTCTTATCACAGGCGGAGGCAGAGGGATAGGCCGCGCTACGGCTCTTGCGCTTGCGAAAGAAGGCGTGAATATCGGGTTAATCGGCCGAACTGCCGCAAATGTTGAGAAAGTGGCTGAAGAAGTCAAAGCGCTTGGTGTAAAAGCAGCATTTGCCGCTGCAGATGTAAAAGATGCCGAGGAGGTTAACCAAGCTGTAGCTCAAGTGAAAGAACAGCTCGGTGAAATCGACATTCTCATTAACAACGCTGGCATCAGCAAATTTGGCGGTTTCTTAGATCTATCAGCTGATGAGTGGGAAAATATTATACAAGTCAACCTAATGGGTGTGTATCATGTCACTCGCGCGGTGCTTCCGGAAATGATTGAACGCAAAGCCGGAGACATCATTAATATTTCTTCTACAGCGGGCCAAAGAGGGGCTGCTGCAACTAGTGCTTACAGCGCTTCTAAATTTGCGGTTCTCGGGTTAACAGAGTCTCTTATGCAAGAAGTGAGAAAGCATAATATCAGAGTCAGCGCGTTAACGCCGAGCACAGTTGCTAGTGATATGTCTATTGAATTGAACTTAACAGACGGTAACCCAGAAAAGGTTATGCAGCCAGAGGACCTTGCTGAATACATGGTGGCACAATTGAAATTAGATCCGCGCATTTTCATCAAAACAGCGGGATTGTGGTCAACAAATCCGTAAAAATGAAAGCCTGTCTTGCGACAGGCTTTTTTATTTGAATGTAATTCTCACTGGTAAACGTTTAACGCCAAACACAAAGGGACTAGGGATCGCTTCAAGCTTTTCATCATAATCAGCTTTTTCGATACAGGCTGACATTGATAAAAGGGAGGAAAGAGCGATGGTCGCTTCTAGCCTGGCCAATGGTGCGCCGAGGCAAAAGTGGATCCCAAATCCAAAGCTGAGATGATGATAGGAAGGGCGGTCAATCTTAAAACAATCAGGTTCGCAAAATTTGTCTTCATCGCGGTTGGCTGACGCGATCCAGCTGATAACGGATGATCCCTTTTTGATGAACATTCCGCCAAGCTCTGTGTCTTCCGTCGTGACACGCCCAATGGCCTGCACAGGCGGATAGTAGCGAAGCGTTTCTTCTATGACATTGGCAACATTGTCTGTATTTTGTCTTACCTGCAGTTGGACCACTGAATCTTCTGTCAGATAGCGTACTGCATTTGCTATCAAATTTGTAGTCGTTTCATTCCCTGCGACGAGAAGAAGAATACAAAAACCAATCAGCTGTTCTTCTGTTAAATATTCTCCATCGATTTCCGCCTGTAAAAGCATTGTCATTAAATCTTCTTTTGGTTCAGCTCTTCGTTTTGACAGGATGTCTCTGAAATAGTCACTTAAAGAAGCGTGGCCGTCACGCCGATTATGGACCATGTCAGCAACAGCTTGGTCAGAGCTGTCCTTTGCTCCAGCTACAAGTACGTCGGAGTATGTTTTAATCAAGTGGCGGTCTTCAATCGGAGCGCCCAGCATTTCAGCTATAATGATAACTGGGAGGGGACCTGCAAAATCTTCAATGAAATCGATTGTACTCTTTTGCCGTGTTTCTTGTAAGAGAAACGCTGTCACGTCTTTTATGCGGGTTTCGAGTTGTTTTACTGCTTTTGGGGTAAACGCTCTGTTGACGAGAGCCCGTAATTTGGTGTGTTTCGGAGGATCCATTGTTAATATACTTTCAGTCTGTATGCCGCGTTTTGATGAAAAGAGTTTAGGATTTTTCAGGACGAACTGAACATCATCGTATGTGAAAACATCCCAGCAATCCCGCAGCGGGTCATAACGGACAGGGGACTCACGCCGGAGCTTATTATAAATTGGGAAAGGAAGAAGCTGGTCTTTTTCGGAGTACAATTCTTTCATGGGTATAAGATTGGCGTAACGTTCTTCCTTTGAAGGGCGTGTAGTTTGATTTGTCATTCTATCATCTCCTTTCTCCATACGTTACCAAACCCAGTTTCTCAATTCAATGGACATAAAATAAAGAAAATGTAAATCGGACAATCGTTTCAGATTGAAAATAATGGTGAACGTCGGCTATAATAGAACTAAGTAAACTGTGTACTTAATGTTCACTGATTATTTTTTACTCCGCTCATTAATAAACAGCAAGTACAAGAATTAGCTGATGAACAGTCCTTAATATAAAGAAGGAAAACAATAATATTAAATTGAATATTTAGTACATAGTGTTCTCAGTGATAAAAGAAGGGGTGCATACATGATGAAAGAAGAAAAAAGAAGTTCAACTGGATTTTTAGTTAAGCAGCGCGCATTTTTAAAACTTTATATGATAACGATGACAGAGCAAGAAAGGCTCTACGGACTAAAACTGCTTGAGGTGCTTCGGTCTGAATTTAAAGAGATTGGATTTAAACCAAATCATACAGAAGTATACCGGTCTTTGCATGAGCTTCTTGATGACGGGATATTAAAGCAAATTAAAGTAAAAAAAGAAGGGGCTAAGCTCCAGGAAGTCGTCCTCTATCAATTTAAAGATTACGAGGCTGCCAAACTATATAAAAAACAGCTGAAGGTTGAGCTGGACCGCTGCAAAAAACTGATTGAAAAAGCGCTCTCAGATAATTTTTAATAGAAACAAACACCCGCGCAGCAGTGCGCATCGGGTGTTTTCTGCTTTACATTATACATATTTGTCGAAAAGAAACAATACAAATCAATAATGACCTTCACACTTGACACCATTTCCTCACGTGGTAACATTTTAAACGTGTGAAAATGCGAACAAAAAAGCGAACAAAGGAGATGTTACCGATCTTTGATCAAACAAAAGTAGCCTTTATAGGAGCAGGATCTATGGCGGAAGGAATGATATCAGGTATCGTTCGTGCCAACAAAATCCCAAAACAAAACATCTGCGTTACAAACCGCAGCAATACAGAGCGATTAGCTGAACTTGAACTTCAATATGGAATCAAAGGCGCCTCACCACACCAAATATGTATTGAAGACATGGATGTGCTCATTTTAGCAATGAAGCCAAAAGACGCTGAATGCGCTCTGTCATCACTAAAAACACGTTTTCAACCCCATCAATTAATCTTGTCGGTCCTTGCCGGCATATCCACCTCTTTTATTGAACAATTATTGCTTAATCAACAGCCGGTTGTCAGAGTGATGCCCAACACCTCCAGTATGATCGGTGCTTCTGCAACAGCCATTGCGCTTGGCAAGTATGTGTCAGAAGACCTGCAAAAGCTGGCTGAAGCATTGCTCGGATGCATGGGTGAGGTCTATACAATCCAAGAAAATCAAATGGACATATTCACCGGAATTGCCGGCAGCGGCCCCGCGTATTTTTATTATTTAATGGAATTCATTGAAAAGACTGGCGAGGAAGCGGGCCTCGATAAACAGTTATCCCGAAGCATCGGCGCACAGACGCTTTTAGGTGCAGCAAAAATGCTCATGGAAACAGGAGAACAGCCTGAGGTCTTACGAGACAATATCACGTCACCGAACGGAACGACTGCTGCCGGGCTGCAAGCCTTGAAAAAGAGCGGCGGCGGAGAAGCGATTTCTCTAGCGATTAAGCATGCGGCTAAGCGTTCAAAGGAAATCAGCGACGATATCGAAAAAACAGCGGCACCGCTATCAGGAGTGATAAAGTGACGCCTGATCCAAACATGAAAAGAGTCGTTGTGAAGATTGGAAGCAGTTCATTAACAAGCCTTCATGGAGAAATCAGCATTCGAAAATTGGAAGCGTTGGTCGACCAAGTCGTCAAACTCAAAGACACTGGCTATGAAGTGATTTTGGTTTCCTCAGGCGCAGTGGCGGCGGGATATCGGAAGCTAGGATTTATCCGAAGACCCGAAAAGCTTCCGGAAAAACAAGCATCAGCCTCAATCGGCCAGGGCCTGTTGATGGAAGCTTATTCAAAGCTGTTTTTGGCACACGGCTATGTTGCATCCCAAATTTTAATTACGAGAAGCGATTTTTCTGATGAATATCGGTATAACAATGTCAGGAATACAATGAATGTACTCCTCGAACGCGGCATCATCCCAATTATTAACGAAAATGATACAGTTACCGTCAATCGGCTCAAATTTGGCGACAATGATACGCTCGCAGCAAAAGTCGCCGGATTAATTGATGCAGATATGCTTGTGATTTTATCCGATATCGACGGATTATATGACGGCAACCCGCGTACAAATCCAGAAGCGAAAAGGATGGAGCGGATAAGTGAAATAACGCCTGACATCGAAGCGTGTGCAGGTGACACTGGCAGCGGCGTCGGCACTGGCGGTATGCGCTCTAAGTTGGATGCGTTTAAAATCGTAATGGCATCCGGAATTAAAGGGTTTCTTGGTCAGGCAGATGCCAACGATATTTTATATCAAGCCGTTCATGAAGAAGCAGAAGGCACCTATTTTGAAGCAGAGGGTATGCTTCCGTTGAATCAAAAGGAGCAGTGGATCGCTTTTAATTCCGGCCCGGAAGGTGAAATGATGTTATCGGATCATTATGCCCGAAAAATTACAAACGGCCAGTCGAGTCTATATCTGGACGGTGTACAGGAGATTAAAGGAAAATTCAAAAGCGGATCAGTTGTTCGGCTGATAGATTCACAAGGGGCAGAAATCGGGCTCGGAATCGTCAATTATTCTTCTGTACAGCTTCAAGAACCGGATAAGAAGGAAGAGTTGATAAACAAAGCTGTGGTAGATCAGGAAGCATTTGTTTGCCATGTGGATTTATCTTTGCCTGTCAATTAATTTGCAGTAAAAAACCCGAAACTTCTTTTATAGAAGCTCGGGTTTGTTTTTTTATTTATACTGCTCCAGCTTAGAGAAGAATTGAATGACAAACTCATAAAAGTCATTCGCAGACGGAGCAAGCTCTCTGTTTTTCGGTTTAATGATCCCGACAGTCCGTTTTACTTGAGGGAACTCAATTGGAATTTTCACAGTAAAACGAGGTGTTGTTTCTGCAAAAGTGCTTTCAGGCAAAAGAGTAACGCCCATTCCCGCGGAAACCAATCCTTTGATGGCATCCAAATCCTCACCCTCCGTAGAAACGAGAGGAGCAAAGCCGGCTTGTTTGCAAGCGTCAATTGCCATTTTTCTAAGCACAAATCCTTCCGGGAACAATACAAATTGGTCGTTGCGCAAATCGATTAAATGAACCGTTTTTTGTTCGGCAAGCGGATGATTTAATGGAACAAGCGCGTAAATTTTTTCTGTGAATAAAATTTTCCCTGCTATGTCAGGGAAATTCGTCGGCACCGGTCCTAATAAGGCCAGATCAATATCGCGGGTTCTGACAGCCTCAATCAGAAACTTATAGGAGCCTTGGCGCAGCAAAAATTCGACGTGCGGATATTCTTCTTTAAATGCTGAAATGACAGTCGGCAACAGCTGGCTCGCAAGGCTTGTAGGAAAGCCGATCTTGACCGTTCCGCGATGCGGGTCGAGATACTCATCAATTTGTTCTTTCGCATAATCAATGGCTTTCATAGCCGTTTTCACATGAATTAAAAACTCTTTTCCAATTGGCGTGAGTTTGATATTTCTCCCTTCACGCTCAAATAAAGTCACATTTAATTCTTCTTCAAGATTTGCAATTTGTCTGCTGATTGCTGATTGGGCCACATGCAAATGATCAGCGGCTTCTGAAACGTGTTCTCTTTCAGCCACCTCCATAAAATAACGCAGTTGGCGCAGCTCCATGTTTGTCTCACATCCATCTATCTCATTTTGAGATTCTTTTGATCTAAATTATATATTGTTTATATCGTTTTGAAAACCTACAATGATTATAGAGTGTTAGATTTTATGACCGGTATTATCGGAAATTGATCGGGGGAGAGGAATTATGACTTACAATCAAATGCCAACAGCTCAAGGTCTCTACCGTCCTGAATTTGAACATGATGCATGCGGAATCGGCCTATATGCGCACTTAAAGGGCAAGCAGACTCACGACATCGTCAAACAAGGGCTTAAGATGCTTTGCCAGCTAGACCACAGAGGAGGCCAAGGCAGTGATCCGGATACAGGAGACGGAGCCGGCTTACTGGTTCAAATCCCTGATGCTTTCTTTAGGAAAGAGTGCAAAGACATCAATTTGCCGGAAAAAGGGCGTTACGGGGTAGGAATGGTCTTTTTCTCACAGAAGGAAGATGAAAGAAAAAAAATCGAAAAGCAAATCAATGCACTAATTGAACAAGAAGGCCAAGTCGTTCTTGGATGGAGAACTGTACCTGTAAATGTCGGAAAAATCGGAACAGTAGCGCAAAAAAGTTGTCCGTTTGTCCGTCAGGTATTTATCGGTGCAAGTTCTGAACTGAAGGACAATTTGTCTTTTGAACGAAAATTGTATGTCATTCGCAAACAAGCTGAAAACTGGGGAGTAACAGAAGGTTTTAATTTTTATTTTGCCAGTCTTTCAAGCCAGACCATCGTTTACAAAGGTCTTTTAACACCTGAACAAGTTGATGCGTTTTATTCTGATCTGCAGGATGATGCATTCGTTTCTGCTTTTGCACTTGTTCATTCACGCTTTAGCACCAACACATTCCCTACATGGGAAAGAGCGCATCCAAACCGCTATTTGGTACACAACGGTGAAATCAACACCCTTCGCGGAAACATCAACTGGATGAGAGCGCGTGAACAGCAATTTGTATCTGAAAGCTTCGGTGAGGACTTAAACAAGATTTTGCCGATTTTAAATGCTGACGGCAGTGACTCTTCCATTTTAGATAACGCATTTGAGTTTTTTGTGATGGCTGGACGCAAACCGGCACATACGGCAATGATGCTCATTCCAGAGCCTTGGACGGAAAATACGCATATGTCCAAGGAAAAAAGGGCGTTCTACGAGTACCATAGCTCCCTGATGGAGCCTTGGGACGGACCGACAGCCATTTCATTTACTGACGGTAAACAAATCGGGGCAATCCTTGACCGGAATGGTCTCCGTCCGGCCCGTTATTATGTCACAAAAGATGATTATATTATTTTCTCATCTGAAGTAGGCGTTATTGAAGTTGAACAGGAGAACGTTTTATATAAAAACCGCCTTGAGCCTGGGAAAATGCTTTTAATCGACCTGGAAGAAGGCCGTATTATCTCCGATGAGGAAGTCAAAACACAAATTGCAACTGAGTATCCGTACCAAAAATGGCTTGAAGAAGAGCTTGTACAAGTAAATCCTGATCCGGAGTCAAGAGAAGAAGAACAATTTAGTGATCTTCTTACTCGCCAGAAGGCATTCGGATACACATATGAGGATATCCAAAAATATCTAATTCCTGTTATTAAAGAAGGCAAAGATCCTCTCGGTTCAATGGGGAATGACGCGCCGCTTGCTGTTCTGTCAGACCATGCACAATCACTGTTTAACTACTTTAAGCAGCTGTTTGCACAAGTAACGAACCCGCCAATCGACGCGATTCGCGAGCAGCTTGTGACATCAACCATGACCTGGCTCGGTGCAGAAGGTGATCTTCTTCACCCGAGTGAGCGAAACGTTCGCCGGATTAAACTGTATACACCTGTCTTATCAAATGAACAGTTTTACGCATTAAAAACGATTGTTCATCCGGATTTGAAAAGCCAGAAAATCGATGTGCTGTTTTCAGAGGATCTTGAACGCGGATTAAAGGACATGTTCACACAGGCAGAGGAAGCCATCAGCCAAGGCGTAAGTCTATTAATCTTATCAGATAAAAAGATGAACGAACGCCTGACACCAATTCCGCCGCTTCTGGCAGTCAGTGCGCTGCATCAGCATTTAATCCGCGAAGGGCTGCGCACGAAAGTCAGCATTATTGTGGAATCAGGAGAAGCGCGCGAAGTGCATCACTTTGCAGCATTAATCGGTTACGGTGCAGATGCGATTAATCCTTATCTCGCTTATGCGACCTACAAGCAGGAAATCGATGAAGGACGTTTAGATATCAGCTATGAAGAAGCGGTCAGCAAATACGGAAAAAGCATTACTGAAGGTGTCGTAAAAGTCATGTCCAAGATGGGGATTTCAACTGTACAAAGCTACAGAGGCGCCCAAATCTTTGAAGCGGTAGGAATCAGCCGTGATGTAATTGACCGCTATTTCACAGGTACTGCATCACAGCTCGGCGGCATCGACTTAAAAACAATTGCGGAAGAGGCGCAGCGCCGCCACCTGGAAGCGTATCAGGATGATTACAGCCAAACGCTTGAATCGGGAAGTGACTTCCAATGGAGAAAAGGCGGAGAGCATCACGCGTTTAACCCGAAAACGATTCATACCTTGCAATGGGCATGCCGCAGAAATGATTACAATTTGTTTAAGCAATATACAAAAGCGGCAGATGAAGAGCGAATCGGATTTTTACGGAACTTGTTTGGATTTGACGGAAACCGCAAGCCGCTAAAATTGGAAGAAGTCGAATCCGCTGAATCGATTGTCAAACGCTTTAAAACAGGTGCGATGTCATTTGGATCCTTGAGTAAGGAAGCGCACGAAGCGTTAGCAATCGCAATGAACCGTCTTGGCGGAAAAAGCAACAGCGGTGAGGGCGGAGAAGATCCAAAACGCTTTGTTCCAGATGAAAACGGCGATGACAGAAGAAGTGCAATCAAACAAATAGCATCAGGACGTTTCGGTGTCAAAAGCCATTACCTCGTCAATGCAGATGAGCTGCAGATTAAAATGGCGCAAGGCGCTAAGCCGGGTGAGGGCGGGCAGCTGCCTGGCAATAAGGTATATCCTTGGGTTGCCGATGTCCGTGGATCAACGCCTGGTGTTGGATTAATCTCACCACCGCCTCACCATGACATTTATTCAATTGAGGATTTAGCCCAGCTGATCCACGATTTGAAAAATGCCAACCGTGACGCAAGAATCAGCGTGAAGCTGGTGTCAAAAGCAGGCGTAGGTACAATCGCTGCAGGTGTAGCCAAAGCAACTGCCGATGTCATTGTGATCAGCGGTTACGATGGAGGTACAGGTGCCTCTCCGAAAACCAGCATTAAACATACAGGGCTTCCGTGGGAGCTTGGCCTCGCAGAAGCACATCAAACATTAATGCTGAACGGGCTCCGTGACCGCGTTGTATTAGAAACTGACGGAAAGCTCATGACGGGCCGGGACGTTGTAATGGCTGCCTTACTCGGAGCTGAAGAATTCGGTTTCGCAACGGCACCTTTAGTTGTACTAGGTTGTGTCATGATGCGTGCCTGCCATTTGGATACATGTCCTGTCGGGGTAGCGACGCAAAATCCAGAGCTTCGCAAAAAGTTTATGGGCGATCCTGATCATATTGTGAACTATATGCTGTTCATTGCTGAAGAAGTTCGTGAATACATGGCTGCGTTAGGCTTCAAGACATTTGATGAGATGATCGGGCGCACTGACGTACTTCATGTGAGTGAACGGGCGAAGGCGCACTGGAAGGCAAGCCAGCTTGATTTGTCTACACTTCTTTATCAGCCTGAAGGCGTACGAACGTTCCAATCGCCGCAAAATCATAAAATTGATCAATCACTAGATATCACAGAGATTCTCCCGGCCGTACAAGAAGCCATTGAGTCTGGAAAAGAAGCAGATGTTTCTATCGAAATCAATAATACAAACCGTGTAGCCGGAACAATAACAGGCAGTGAAATATCAAAACGTTACGGAGAAGAAGGGCTTCCTGAAGATACAATCAAGCTGCAGTTTACCGGATCAGCCGGACAAAGCTTTGGAGCTTTTGTTCCTAAAGGGATGACGCTTTATTTGGACGGAGACTCAAATGATTATGTCGGAAAAGGGCTTTCTGGCGGAAAAATCATCGTTAAGTCACCGGAAGGATTTAATTCTGCGTCAGATGACAATGTCATTATCGGTAACGTGGCGTTCTACGGCGCGACAAGCGGAGAAGCATACATTAACGGACGTGCGGGTGAACGCTTTGCCGTTCGGAACAGCGGTGTGAACGTGGTGGTAGAAGGTATCGGCGACCACGGCTGTGAATACATGACTGGCGGCAGTGTTGTCGTACTCGGTGATGTAGGGAAAAACTTCGCGGCAGGTATGTCCGGCGGAATCGCTTATGTTCTCGCCGAAGATGTAAAAGCCTTTAAACGCAAATGCAACCTTGAAATGATTTTATTTGAATCATTAGAGGATGAGGCAGAAATTGAACAAATTAAAGCAATGCTTGAAAAACATGCTGGGTATACAAACAGCCAAAAAGCAGCAGACCTGCTTGATCAATGGGAAGACAGCGTGAAGAAATTCGTCAAAGTCATTCCAAAAAACTATAAACAAATGCTCGCAAGCATCGAAGAGCAAAAAGCTGCAGGTTTATCAGATGAAGAAGCCGTGATGTTTGCATTTGAAGCCAACACGAAGCCAAAGCAGAATTCAGCAACATCGGGACAAAAACAAGCGGTAGTGCAGTAAGGAAGGGGAGAGGAACATGGGGAAACCAACTGGATTTATGGAGATCAAACGAGAAAAACCTACTGAGCGGGACCCTCTCACTCGCTTAAAGGATTGGAAAGAATATTCTGCTCCTTTTTCAGAAGAAGCATCAAAACGGCAGGGGGCGCGGTGTATGGATTGCGGTACACCGTTTTGCCAGATCGGTGCGGACATTAATGGATTTACATCCGGCTGTCCGATTTACAACTTAATTCCTGAATGGAATGATCTTGTCTACCGGGGCAGATGGAAAGAAGCATTGGAACGCCTTCTAAAAACAAACAACTTTCCTGAATTCACAGGGCGGGTATGTCCCGCTCCATGTGAAGGATCATGTACATTAGCGATTTCAGACCCGGCCGTTTCAATTAAAAACATTGAGCGGACCATTATCGACAAAGGATTTGAGAACGGCTGGATTCAGCCTAGAATTCCTAAAAAACGAACAGGCAAAAAAGTGGCCATTGTCGGATCGGGCCCAGCCGGACTGGCGAGTGCAGACCAGCTGAATCAAGCAGGACATTCCGTCACTGTATTTGAACGTGCGGACAGAGCGGGCGGACTTTTAACTTACGGCATTCCAAACATGAAACTTGAAAAGGGGATTGTCGAACGCCGCATTAAGTTGCTGACGCAAGAAGGAATCGATTTTGTTACAAATACGGAAATTGGCGTTGATATAACGGCTGATGAGCTGAAAGAGCAATTTGATGCCGTGATCCTTTGCACAGGTGCTCAAAAACAGCGGGATCTATTAATCGAGGGACGCGAATCAAAAGGTGTTCACTACGCGATGGATTACTTGACGCTTGCTACAAAAAGCTATTTAGATTCTAACTTTAAAGACAAGCGATTCATTGATGCGAAGGGGAAAGATGTTATCGTGATCGGAGGCGGAGACACAGGGGCTGACTGTGTGGCTACCGCTTTACGCCAAAAAGCCAAAAGCGTGCACCAATTCGGCAAACACCCGAAACTTCCTCCGGCACGCACGAATGATAATATGTGGCCTGAACAGCCGCACGTCTTTACGCTTGAATATGCATATGAAGAAGCAGAAGCAAAATTCGGAAGAGATCCGAGAGAATATTCGATTCAAACAAAAAAATTGGTTGCCGATAAAAACGGCAACTTGAAAGAGCTCCATACGATTCAAATGGAGAAAGTAAAAAATGAGTACGGAAAATACGAGTTCCGCGAGCTGCCTGGAACGGAAAAAGTATGGCCTGCTCAGCTTGTCTTCATCGCTATCGGTTTTGAAGGCACAGAGCAGCCGCTTTTAAAACAATTCGGTGTTGATTCTAATAACAACAAAATCAGCGCCGCATATGGGGATTATCAAACAAATATCGATGGCGTATTTGCCGCAGGGGATGCAAGAAGAGGCCAAAGCTTAATCGTATGGGCGATTAATGAAGGCCGTGAAGTGGCGCGTGAAGTGGATCGATACTTGATGGGGAGTTCAGTTCTTCCGTAAATAAAGGGGATTATATATAGGAAACCGGTCTGTTTGCCAGCCGGTTTCTTTTTTTATTCCATTACGATTCCATTTTCAAAATGTATGCCTTCCTGGATTTTCACATGATGTTTCTAAAGGGTATGTGCGGTCTATTACAGGTTGTAGCCTATGTTATTCAATAAAAGGTGAGCATAAGCTTGCCCCAAAGCTGACAATACACCCGTTCGGTTTTACATGAACGAAAGCAGCCCAAATGCTGAATTATGTTCAGGCGAATGTGCAGCCAGTATACATAAGTTTGAGGAATCTTTGAATATCAAGCATATGGAGTACTGCAAAAGCGTTTTACATGTATATTGATTTTGTTTCATCCTATAAAGGGCTGCATACAAAAAACTGTACTCACTTGAAGCGAGTACAGTTTTATCTTTTTATTTCCGTTTTAAATTAATGCCGATCGCCGCGCCGTTTCTGCTTGAATCAGCTACGCCTTTAAAGGAGCCATTTTCATGGTCGATAGAAATACTTTGTACGTTTCCGATTTCCACCGGGCTCTTGCCGAATTTATGGCCCATGCCGTTTAGTTTACTGAGGACGTCTTCAGGAACTCCGTCTTCGTAGCGGTAGGAGCTCATGCTGTTTGTATAAATTCTCGGCTCTTCAACAGCAGCTTTTAATTCCATGCCGTATTCGATGTGATAGAGAATGGTTTGCAGAACGGATGAAATAATGGTGGCCCCGCCAGGAGATCCGACGGTGAGGACAGGCTTATCATCCTTAAATAAAATGGTCGGGGTCATGCTGCTTAAAGGCCGTTTGTTCGGCTGTACTTCGTTAGCTCCGCCTGGAACCGCATCAAAATCCGTTAATTCATTGTTTAAAATAACACCGTAATCAGGGACCATAATACCTGTTCCGAATAGCTGTTCAATTGTCGTCGTATAAGAAACAACATTTCCCCAGCGGTCGGCAACTGTAAAGTGGGTTGTTTGGCCTTCTACTTTGTCTTTCGGCTGTTCAACTTGCTTATAGTTTGCCGATCCCTCTTGGTATTTCCAAGGATCACCGGCTTTCGGTTTTTTATTGACTTGATCTACATTGATTAATTGCTGGCGTTCTTTAATATAATCGGGGTGAAGCAGGCCTTTGAGAGGAACGTTTACAAATTCGGGATCACCTGCGTAAGACGCACGATCCGCATAAGACAAATGCATCGTTTCAGCAAGCAGTTGATATTTTTCCCATGAGCGGACATCGTATTGTGAAAGGTTAAAATCATCAAGTATTTTCAGCATTTGCAGTAAAAAAATACCGCCAGAGCTTGGAGGAGGAGTAGTGGCAATTTGATAGCCTTGATAGTCTCCCCAAATCGGTTCATCGATTGTAATGTCATAATTTTCTAAATCTTTTTCCGTCATTGATCCGCCGAAATTCTGTACAGTGTCAGAAAGTGCTTTGGCAAGTTTTCCTTCATAAAAAGCGTCAGTGCCTTTTGAGCGAATGAGCTTAAATGTTTTTGCCAAATCCTTTTGAATCAATGTATCGCCTTCTTTGAGCGGCTCGCCATTTGGCAAAAATACATCTTTTGCAGCAGTCCGTGACAGCTTTTCCTGATAGTTTGAAATAGCATCTGCCAACACCGAATCAATCGGAAATCCTTTTTCAGCCAGTTTAATAGAAGGGGTGATTAATTGCTTCATCGAGCGGGTTCCCCATTTATCCAGGGCAGCCTCCAGCCCTTTCAGCGTGCCTGGAACACCGACGGCAGTACCTTTTGTCGAACGTTCAGAGAAAGGAATAGCTTTGCCGTTTTCATCGAGAAACATATCGGGGGTTGCGCCTGCTGGAGCACGTTCACGGCTGTCAATGATCGTTGTATCCTTTGTTTTACCGTCATACACCATCATAAAACCGCCGCCGCCAATGCCTGACATCATCGGCTCTGTTACATTGAGTGCAAATTGAATGGCAACCGCCGCGTCAATGGCATTTCCTCCTTTTTTCAGCACATCAGCACCGATTTCCGAAGCGAGGGGATGCGCGGTGGCAACCATGCCGTCTTTCCCTACATCTACTTGTTTGTACTCATCGTAGCTTTTGGGCGGCTTTTTAGCATCCGCGTGAAAAGGGACAATTCCAACGACTAACAGAACACTAAGCAGAGCTGTTAAACAGACGTTCCACGTTCTTTTCATGTTCTCCCTCCTATATGAAGCTGTAATGTTACAATCTTAGCGTAAAAAAATTACAGAGTTTTTACAAGTGACAAATGGTATATTATATAGCACCATTAACCCGTTTTTCTGTGCAAAATTGATTATATTGTTATGAGCCATGTGCTATATTAGAATCAGCTACGAATTAAGAAAGGACGGCTATATGTATTTAACGATTAAAGAAACAGCAGAATATGCAAATCTTTCAGAGGATTATATTAAAAGCTTGGTGCTCGAAGGAAAAATCAGAGCCGTTCATGACGGTGAACAATTTTTGATTTATAAGGGACAGTTCAAAACACATCTCGAACAGCTTGAGAATTACAAAGCCCTTGTGCAGGAAATATTAAATGAACCAATCCCAGAGGATATTGATGTAAAGGATGAGGATTAGGACACAATTTCAAATTGTGTCTTTTTTTTGTATATCTTTTTAAAAACATCGGAAAAATCGAATCGTCAGATTTTGTTTTAAGAGGTTTTTTGACGGCGTATAGAGGAATATGTATCAAATAGATTAAAAGCTTTATATGAGGCTTTAAAAAGCATTTAAGAGGAAGAGAGATTTCAAAAACTTCTTCATCTCCTCATGTAACACTATGTATATTATGTTACATAAATGCCTTCACACTTTGACATTCAACGTTTTTCAGCTATAATAGTAACATAGACCTCAAAACGTTACATAACGGTTTTTAAGGAGTTTTTTGATGCATATTGTACAGCCGATTCGCAGTTTAGAGAAAATCCAAGATGTAAAACAGTATTTGCTCAACAAAAACAAGCGGGATTATTTTCTGTTTATTTTCGGCATCAACAGCGCGCTCCGCATATCTGATATTCTGCCGCTGCAAGTGAAAGACGTTAAACATAAAGATCATTTATGGGCGACTGAAAGCAAAACGAGAAAGAAAAGGAAGATTCTGATTCTAGAATCACTGAAACAGGAAATATACGAGTATACGAAAGACATGAAAGATAACGAATATCTTTTTAAATCTGTCCGGACCAGGAAACCGATTTCCCGCATTCAGGCCTACAGGATTTTAAGAGAAGCTGCCGCGGCGTGCGGACTTGAGGAAATAGGGACACATACGCTCCGAAAAACATTTGGCTATCATTTTTATCAGAGGACAAAAGACATTGCCGAGCTGCAGAGAATACTGAACCATTCATCACCCTCGATTACAATGCGATATATCGGTATTGACGAAGACACAACAAGGGCCGCGTATAAGGTTTTTGGGGGGCTTTAATACAAACCGCTTGAAAATTCAGTTCATCAGAGCTACTATATAAGTACAAAAAGCTCTAGTAGCACAGCGGATAGTGCAGCAGTTTCCTAAACTGCAGGTCGGGAGTTCGAATCTCTCCTAGAGCATTATCATTACAAAAAGACAACAGGCTGTTCGTCTGTTGTCTTTTTGTATGCCAAATCAAAAGCGCCCGCTTATACCGGGCGCTTTTCTTATATAACTGCGTCGAATTGATTGACTTTCCATTTTTTATTCTCTTTTACAAATGTCACTTTCCGTTTCGCTGAAGGAGATCCGTCTAAAGTAGGAACGGTAAATTCGTATGTGACTGTGCCGCCTTTTTTAGAAATCAGTTTAGCCGTTGATTTTTTCCAATTTAATAGGTTGTCTCCGTCACCGACTGGAACGGCAAGTTTTCCTTTTGAAACAGTGAAATGATAGTCTTTAAAGCCTTTTTCGATTGCTGTTTTTGTAAAAATAGGAGTTAAGTAATTCACCGCTTTTGCTTTAGTGCCTAAATCACTGCACATATACACATATTGAAGATTTTGATACTCAAATGTGCCTGATGGGCAAACTGCTTTTTTCGCTTTTGGATTGTGGCCGCTCATTGTGTTCCAAAAATGCTCTCTTGCTGATAATGCCAGTTGCAGTGCTTGTTTTTGTGATAAATCGCCTGGATTATTTTTCGCAAATGCATTTGTGTTTAATGACAGAATAAGTGCAATCGTTGTTAGAAATAGAAGACATTTTTTCATTGTGGGTCACTCCTTCAAAATCTCTTTCTCTTATGTTACAAATGTTACAATAATTACGGATAGATTACAATAACTTTGCGTAAATTATTTTTCATTCTTTTACTCACAAAGAAACAGGCTGTTACTTGTTAGTTTATTCTTCATAAGCTAAAGAATGTGTAAAATTAGAAGAAACGGGAAGGGTTTCATATGTAAAGTGATGAATAATAACATGTTTCACATCCTGTTTCTGTCAAAAGAATAGGGGCATGTTGACAAACGAATCCAAATAAAGGAGCTTTCAATATGGAAACATCACAAGAACAACTTGTAACTCAGAAAAAAAGCAATCCATCTGTCTGGCGGTCTATGTCTCTCTTTTTAGTGCCGCTTCTGCTAAGCAATGTGCTGCAATCAGTCGGCCAGCTAGTCGGGATGATGGCTGTAGGCAGATGGCTCGGTGTTGATGCGGTTGCAGCTGTATCATCCTTTTTCCCGTTATTTTTTCTTTTAATCTCATTTACCATTGGGATCGGTTCAGGAAGTTCGATCTTGATCGGACAAGCCTACGGGGCAAAGAATGAGGAACGGTTAAAGGCTGTTGTAGGGACGACGCTCACGTTTACGTTTTTATTAGGGGTGGTATTAGCCGTCATCGGCAGTATTTTCACCTTGGATATTCTTCGTTTAATGGGCACGCCTGAAAATGTCATTCATGTCAGCGCAAGGTATGCACGTATTTTATTTTACGCTATGCCGTTTATGTTTTTATATTTTGCATATACAACATTTTTGCGAGGAACAGGGGATTCTAAAACGCCGTTTTATACGCTGATCGTCAGCACGGTCATCAACATAGCGCTTTTGCCCGTCTTAATTCTTGGCATGTTCGGTTCTCCGAAACTGGGTATATACGGCTCCGCATATGCAACCGTCATTTCCACAATTGCCACATTTCTCGTGTTAATGGTGTATTTGCGAAAACGAAACCATCCGCTCCAATTTGATAAAACAGTGCGGCGTTATTTGAAAATGGATAAGGAACTGCTGGCTCTTCTGCTGCGCCTCGGGATTCCATCAAGCATCAATATGATTCTCGTCTCATTATCAGAGATAGCGGTTATTTCATTCGTCAACCATTACGGCTCTAATGCGACAGCTGCATACGGCGTGGTCAACCAGGTAGCCAGCTATGTGCAGATGCCGGCCGTCAGCCTTGGTATTGCGGTGTCTATTTTCGCTGCGCAATCGATTGGAGCGAACGAGTCTGGCCGCTTAAAGCAGGTCATACGCGTTGGGATTTGGCTGAATTATATCATTGGCGGCGTGCTGATCATTCTAATCTATGTGTTTTCACAGCAGATTTTAGCGTTATTTTTAACCGAGAAAGACACACTTTATATTGCGCACCGTCTCTTGATGATTACATTGTGGAGCTATTTGCTGTTTGGAAATGCCCAAATTATTTCTGCGACGATGCGGGCAAGCGGAACGGTTTTATGGCCGACCGTTATCAGCATTTTCGCCATCTGGGGGGTAGAGGTGCCTGTCGCGTTCGTACTATCCCATTATACAAAGCTTGAAATACTCGGCGTATGGGTTGGCTATCCGGCTGCGTTTGCCGTCAGCTTGCTGTTGATTTATGGGTATTATCAATTCGTGTGGAAAAAGAAACAAATTACACGTCTCATCCAATAGACTTCCGAATCACACCGTTCATGATTGGAACGGTGTTTTTTTTATTTGATAGGGAAACATAAAATAGAGGAAATATGGCCCAGTGCATTGAATTCTTATACGAGCAATGAATCAAGGAGAGGTTGAGGACATATGGCTAACTATATTGAGAAGATTACACATTTAGGAACATCCGCCATCAAAGCAGGGAACGAACATATAGAAATGATTGTCGTTCCCGAGTGGGGGAGCAACGTCATTTCTCTCGTGGTCAAAGCAACAAAAACCCAGCTTTTGCGTGAACCGAAAACAGCAGAACGTTTTCATGACACACCAACATTGTATGGCATTCCGATCTTGTTTCCGCCTAACCGGGTAAGTGACGGTACATTCAGTTTCCGGGGCAGAACATATCATTTTGATATCAACGAAAAGGATAAACACAACCACCTTCACGGGTTTCTTTATCAGGAAAAGTGGAACGTAGTGACCATGAAGCAAACTGATGAAGAAGTGATCGTTGAAACGGAAATTGATCTTTCAGAGCTTCCCCATGTGTATAAGCAATTTCCGCATCATGCCGTCGTTCGGATGACATACACGCTAAAGGGGAATACTCTATTTAAATATGCGACGGTCATGAACAAAGGAAAGGAAGCGTTTCCTTGGGGAATCGGTTATCATACTACTTTTGTGTTTCCAGAAGAAAGCTCATTATTCTCCCTGACAGCAGATCAGCAATGGGAGTTGGATGAACGCCTGTTGCCGACCGGGAAGCTGATGGATGTACCAAATAAAGAAGCCTTGCATGAAGGGATAGATTTACGCCACAAGCAGCTGGATGATGTTTTTTTATCTGCTTATCAGAAAAGAGGCGGAGAAAATCAGGCAGTCATTTATCATCAGCACGCACATGTCAGTATTATTTATAAGGCAGATGAACAATTTAAACATTGGGTTGTATACAATGCGGACGGAAAACAGGGGTATTTATGCCCTGAACCTTACACATGGGTGACAAACGCAGTGAATCTTGATTTGTCTTCATCACTCACTGGTTTACAAGTGCTTGAGCCAGGAGAAGAAACGACAGCCAAAAGCAGTATCACCATTGAATTGAATCATCAATAGCCAGTAATGTGGCGCAGAGAGGCGGGGGAAAAAAGTGAAAAAAAGCATAAAGCTTTATGTTGCTGTTTTGCTGCTTTTCATCGTCGCTTCGGTACCTTATATGCATCAGGCTGCGCAAGCAACTGAAAAACAGGATGCACTGGCCAATCAGATCGATAAGATTTTAGCTGAACACCCTGCACTCGAAGGCGCAATGGCCGGCATCACTGTTCGCTCTGCGGATACAGGCGCTGTTCTATATGAGCATTCAGGAGATATCCGAATGAGGCCTGCCTCTTCTCTGAAGCTTTTGACAGCTGCCGCGGCACTTTCTGTCCTTAGTGAGGACTATTCCTTTACAACCGAGGTCCGGACAGACGGCACACTTAAAGGGAAAAAGCTGAATGGAAACCTTTATCTGAAAGGAAAAGGAGATCCGACACTTTTACCATCTGATTTTGAAAAAATGGCTGAGAAATTGAAACAGACCGGTGTTAGCGTGATTAAAGGTAATTTGATCGGTGATGATACGTGGTATGATGACACCCGATTATCACCTGATATGCCATGGAGTGATGAATACACGTATTATGGCGCACAAGTCTCTGCTTTAACAGCATCTCCGAATAAAGACTATGATGCAGGCACTGTAATTGTAGAGGTCACCCCAGGTAAAAAAGAAGGGGAAAAGCCTGCCGTTTCTGTATCTCCAAAGACAGATTATGTAACGATTAAGAACAATGCAGAAACGACTTCGGCGGGCCAAAAGAAAGACCTCACGATCGAAAGAGAGCATGGGAAAAATACAATCACCATTGAAGGAAGCGTACCGGTTGGCGCAAGCAACACAAAGGAATGGATCGCTGTCTGGGAGCCGACCGGATATGCTTTGGATTTATTTAAGCGTGCACTACACAAACAAGGCATTACTGTAAAAGGGAACGTCAAGACGGGCGCTGCGCCCGGTTCTTCAGACGTGTTAATCTCTCACCGTTCAATGCCTTTGTCAAAACTATTTGTTCCGTTTATGAAATTAAGCAATAACGGACATGCCGAAGTGCTCGTAAAAGAAATGGGGAAAGTGAAAAAAGAAGAGGGAAGCTGGGAAAAGGGACTCGAAGTATTAAACCATACGCTTCCAAAATTCGGTGTCGATCCCAAATCACTTGTGTTAAGGGACGGATCAGGAGTCTCGCATATTAATGCTGTATCCTCAGATCAAATCTCAAATCTGTTATATGACATTCAAGATGAGAAATGGTTCTCAGCTTATCTACATTCTCTGCCTGTTGCGGGCAATAGTGACAGAATGATAGGAGGAACGCTGAGGAACCGCATGAAAGACACGCTTGCACAAGGGAAAGTGAAGGCAAAAACCGGCTCGCTAAGCACGGTCAGCTCTCTATCCGGGTACGCAGAAACAAAGAGCGGAAAAACCCTCGTTTTCTCAATTCTTCTTAACGGATTGATTGATGACGAGGAGGGAAAAGATATTGAGGATCAAATCGCTGTCATCTTGGCAAATCAATAATCACGCCAGACCTGTTTTCCAAGCGAAAACAGGTTTTTTTATGTTTTTTCTAATGTTCTGCCCCCTCACCAACGGTTTCCGAATAATGAATTAAGAAAAGAACAGAAGGAATTGCATAATCTTATCGGTATATCTACGCAGTATCAGCCGCTCCTATGAAATAATATGGATTCACTATGAAACAGCGCTTTAGACAAGATCACTTCAAATAAAGCAATACTGCAAAAACGTTAAGTTGGTTTAGCGGACAGGGGCCATTCTCTGTCCGTCTTTCTTTTTATATCTAGAATGGATAGAAGACACTTGGGAATGATAACATCATCCTTTTTCTTGGAGGCTTGTCATGGATCGTCTTTCTTTCCTTACTTTTATCATGCTGATTCTAGCCAGTTACAGGCTGACACATTTGATTGTATTCGACAAAATCACGGAATTTATCCGAAAACCTTTTATGAAAAAGAAAAGGATCGTTGATCAAAACGGGCATGCAGAAGAAAAAAGCGTGCCGGCTTCTAACTTTGGATACATGCTCAATTGCTACTGGTGTGCCGGCGTTTGGTGTGCCATTTTGATCGGACTGGGCTATCTCTTTTTGCCTCGTATTGCAGTTCCAGTAATCTTTATTTTAGCCATCGCAGGAGCACAGGCGATTCTTGAAACAGCTGTCGGTGTCGGCGTAAAACTCATTGATGTGTTAAAGAGCCTGCAAACCATGATAAATGATAAAAAGTCCTAAAGCAGCGGAACAAAATGCTTCAGGACTTTTTTCGTTTATTTGGTGATATAGACATAAAATCCTGATTTCTTCAATCCGATTAAGCACCCTTTTACAGCCCGGGAATACCGTAATAGCGAATAGTGAAAGAGATGTAATGGGGGAGAAGAAACAGAATGAAGGTTTGTCAAAAGTCGATTGTCCGTTTCCTTGTCAGCTTGATCATCGGAACGTTTGTCATTTCCATTCCGTTTATGGCCAATGCGCAGCCTGACAGGGAATTGAGAGCCGTATGGATTGCTTCCGTATTAAACATTGATTGGCCGTCAAAAAAAGGTTTATCGGTGGAAGAGCAAAAGCAGGAGTATATCAAACTGCTGGACGATATACAAAAAATGGGAATGAATGCCGTTATTGTTCAGATTAAACCGACGGCAGATGCTTTTTATCCGTCCGCTTACGGACCTTGGTCTGAATACTTAACTGGTGTCCAAGGGAAAGACCCAGGCTATGATCCGCTTGCATTTATGATTGAAGAAACCCATAAACGAAATTTAGAATTTCACGCATGGTTTAATCCTTACCGCATTACCATGAATCATACAGACCTCAATAAATTGTCTAAGGATCACCCGGCAAGACAGCATCCAGACTGGGTTGCCGCTTATGGAAACCAGCTTTATTATCATCCGGGTATTCCTGAAGCGAGAGATTTTATCGTCAAAGGTATTGAAGAAGTGGTAAAACATTATGATATCGATGCCGTTCATATGGATGATTATTTTTACCCTTATAAAATAGCCGGACAGGAATTTCCTGATCAAGTACAGTATGAACAATACGGAAAAGGCACTTTTTCCAATATTGATGACTGGCGGCGGGATAACGTGAACCAGCTTGTCAAACAAATCAACCAAACAATGAAAGCCACAAAGCCATATGTCAAATTCGGTATCAGTCCTTTTGGAGTATGGAGAAACGCGGCAGATGACCCAACTGGATCGAATACCAATGCAGGCGTCAGGAACTATGACGACCTTTATGCAGATACGAGACATTGGATCCAAGAAGGCGACATCGATTATATTGCCCCGCAAATCTATTGGAGCATCGGCTTCAACGCAGCCGCTTACGACGTACTGGCTGATTGGTGGAGCAACGAAGTCAAAAATAGGCCTGTTCATTTATATATTGGCCAGGCAGCCTATAAAATCAATAACAACTTTGATCCGCCATGGTCCGATCCCGAGGAGTATGTGAGACAAATCACCTTGAACCGTCAGCTTGAGCTTGTGAAAGGAAGCATGCATTTCAGCCTCAAAGACCTCAACAAAAATCCGCTTGGCATCAAAGACAGGCTCATCACCGAGCTTTACAGCAAGCCGGCACTGGTTCCGCAAATGCCTTGGCTTGACAATACCGCTCCAAAAAAACCGAAGCTTACGAAAGTTACCGGCGACAAAAACGGTATTCTTCTTCAGATTAAAGACCACCCATCAAATCAAAAAACGAAAGAAACAGCCTATTATGCGATTTACAGAGCCGAAGGGGATAAGAACAAAACATTAGTTGGAACCGCGCGGAAAACAAATGAGCAGCAAACCTTCCTAGATAAGACGGCAGACCCAAACAAGAAATATACGTATTATGTCACTTCAACAGACCGGCTTCATAACGAAAGCAAGGGTTCAAACGAAAGACAAAATAAGAAATGAGAAGGACGGCTTTCTAAGTCGTCTTTTTTCAAAAAAGTAATTTTGGGATCAGAATACGAGCGTATTCAGAAAAACCCCAGGATAAAAAATCTATATAGTTAGTTATTGATGGCGTTTCTTTCACGACATGGGGAATGATGCGAATGCTTTAATTGATGGGCTCGCCATACAGTCTCTCGTTTTCGATGATTTTCCATCAGAAGATGTTTATCAAGAGCTCGAATAGACTGCGGTCGGTTTATGAATTGATATGATTCCCTTTGGGGCCATCCCATTATCTTCCCGGCGCTATTAAAAGGACAGGTCATTGCGTTTACCATATGGATGGTATGCGCCTATGGCATGTATTTGCTTATCCCATTAATATTTGCACGGCAAAATTGACTCGGTTTTAATTTTCAGACTTCTTTTGTCAGGGAATGATTACAGAACTCGCCTAATAAGATGTTACAAAGATGTGAAGGAGGAAACTACGTGAATTTTGAGCTGACAAAAGAACAACAAATGGTTCGTGAAATGGTAAAGGATTTTGCGAAAAAAGAAATCGCTCCTCAGGCTGAACATGTAGATCAAACGGGCGAGTTCCCGATACAAACATTTAAAAAAATGGGAGAACTCGGGCTGATGGGCATTCCATTCCCCGAAGAATATGGCGGATCAGGCGGCGATACGATTTCATATGCCTTAGCGGTTGAAGAAATCGGCAAAGCCTGCGGCAGTACTGGATTAAGCTACGCTGCAGCGGTCTCGCTCGGTGCAAGTCCTCTTTATTACTTCGGAACAGAAGAACAAAAACGGGCGCATTTGACTCCGCTGGCTTCAGGCAAAGCACTCGGGTCATTCGGCCTAACGGAGCCAAATGCCGGCTCAGATGCAGGAGGGACTCAAACGAAAGCCATTACAACTGGTGATGAGTATGTAATTAACGGCGAAAAATGCTGGATCACGAATGCAAGTTACGCACGAACGGTGATTGTAACCGCAGTAACAGGCAAAAACAAAGAAGGAAAAAACATCATCTCTGCATTGATCGTGCCAACTGACACACCCGGACTTACGATTACGAGCCCGTACGATAAAATGGGTGTCCGCGGTTCAAATACAGCGGAAATTTTGCTTGAGGATGTGAGAGTGCCTGCGTACAACTTACTCGGCGATCCAACAAAAGGGTTTAAGCAGTTTCTACACACGCTGGACGGCGGACGAATCTCTATCGCTGCTCTTGCAGTCGGCATCGCCCAAGCGGCACTTGAAGCATCATTGGCATATGCGAAAGAACGAAAGCAGTTCGGACAGCCGATTTCTTCTTTTCAGGCCATCCAATTTAAGCTTGCTGACATGGCGATGGAAATTGAACTTGCACGGCAAATGGTGTTAAAAGCCGCTTGGCTGAAAGACCATAACCGCCCATTCACAAAAGAAGCAGCATATGCCAAGCTGTTTGCATCTGAAATGGCGACAAGAGCTTGCAATCAAGCCATTCAAATCCATGGAGGTTCAGGCTACATGAAGGAATATGGGGTAGAACGGATGCTGCGGGACGCAAAATTAATGGAAATCGGGGAAGGCACATCTGAAATTCAGCGTATCGTGATTGCCAGACAGCTATTGAGATGAAATGTAAACGCTTTCTAAATACTTAGAAAGGAGGACCAATTCATGGCTGAACTCATTCATTCCACAATCGGCAGCCTGCTGGAACAAATCGCTGAAACCTATCCCGATCAAGAAGCGGTTGTTTATCCAGACAGAAAAATTCGCTATACGTACGCTCAATTTGACAGTCTGTGCCGTCGAACCGCTAAAGGACTCATGCGGATGGGGATTGGGAAAGGAGACCACGTAGCCATATGGGCTTCGAATATCCCCGAATGGCTTGCCGTTCAGTTCGCCACCGCCAAAATCGGAGCTGTGCTCGTGACCGTCAATACTAATTATCAAGCACACGAACTCGATTACTTGTTAAAGCAATCGGATGCTACCGCTCTTATTGTCATGGATTCATACCGGGGCAATTCTTACACAGACATCCTGAAGAGCCTCATTCCAGAGCTGCAAGAAACAGAACCTGGCCAGCTGAATTCAGAACGATATCCCTTTTTAAAAACCCTGATCTATATTGGCGATAAACGTTTTCCGGGTATGTATCATTGGGACGATACAGAGATACTGGCCAAAACAGTGTCGGATGCTGAGCTGGAAGCCAGAATGAACAGCCTTGAAAAAGACGATGTGATTAACATGCAATACACATCAGGAACGACAGGGTTTCCTAAAGGGGTAATGCTGACCCATTTTAATGTCATCAATAATGCTGCTAATATCGCTGAATGTATGGCATTAACCTCTCAAGACCGCATGTGTATCCCGGTTCCGTTTTTTCATTGCTTCGGATGCGTGCTTGGGGTTTTAGCGTGTGTGTCCGTCGGAGCAGCCATGATACCTGTACAAGAATTTGATCCCGTTACCGTCCTTAAAACGGTAGAAAAAGAGCAATGCACAGCGCTCCACGGTGTGCCGACCATGTTTATCGCGGAGCTGCATCATCCGGATTTTGATGCATATGATCTATCGACCCTCCGAACAGGCATTATGGCCGGCTCTCCTTGTCCAAGTGAAGTGATGAAAGCTGTTATTGAAAAGATGGGCATGAAAGACATTACGATCGCCTATGGACAAACCGAAGCCTCACCGGTCATAACGCAAACGAGGGCAAATGATTCCTTCTTAAGGAGAGTCGAAACAACCGGCCGCGCCCTGCCGCATGCAGAAGTGAAAATTGTAGAACCCGGGACATGTCAAGAAGTTCAAAGAGGCGTGCAGGGAGAGCTTTGCACCCGCGGCTATCACGTTATGAAAGGCTATTATAAAGACGAAGAAGCGACCAGAAAAGCAATCAATCCCGATGGATGGCTGTTTACCGGAGATCTTGCTGTCATGGATGAAGACGGATACTGCCGCATCACTGGAAGATTAAAAGACATGCTCATTAGAGGCGGTGAGAACATTTACCCGCGGGAAATCGAAGAATTTTTATACCGGCATCCTGATGTTTTAGATGTACAGGTCGTTGGTGTGCCTGACGCCAAATTCGGGGAGGAGGCCGCAGCCTGGATTAAACTGAAAGACGGAAAAACCGCTTCGCCTGAAGAACTTAAGGACTATTGCAAAGGGAAAATCGCCCGCCACAAAATTCCGCGTTATGTTATTTTTACAGACGAGTATCCGATGACGGCTTCAGGCAAAATTCAAAAATATAAACTGCGTGAAAAAACGATTAAAATGTTCAACTTATCATCATGTCAATGAGGTGAAGTGATGTTTACAAAAGTACTGATCGCCAATCGCGGAGAAATCGCAATGAGAATTATTCGAACATGCAGCCGTCTCGGCATCAAAACGGTCTCGGTTTATTCTGAAGCAGACAGAGACGCTCCCCATACAAAGGCGGCCACAGAGGCTTATTTGATTGGAGAATCAAGAGTCAGTGAAAGTTACTTAAATATAGAGAGAATCATAGAGACAGCGAAAAAAGCAAATGCCGATGCCATCCACCCGGGATACGGGCTATTATCAGAAAACAGCCAATTCGCTGAACGCTGCAAGCAAGAAAACATCATGTTTATAGGCCCTGCACCCGATATCATCGCAAAGATGGGCAGCAAAATTGAAGCACGTAAAGCAATGGAAGCGGCAGGTGTCCCTGTCGTTCCCGGTGTTTCCGAATCCCTCGGAGACATTCAGGCAGCTTGCCGCGCCGCAATTCAAATCGGCTATCCTGTCATGCTGAAAGCTTCAGCGGGCGGAGGCGGCATCGGCATGCAGCTTGTTCAAAACGAGGAATCATTAAGAAAGGCGTACGAGGGAAACAAAAAGCGCGCAGCAGACTTTTTCGGTGACGGGTCGATGTATATAGAGAAAGTCATTGAACATGCCCGCCACATCGAGGTTCAGCTTTTAGCGGATCAGCACGGCCATACAGTACACCTATTTGAACGCGATTGCTCTGTTCAAAGGCGCCACCAAAAGGTCATTGAAGAAGCGCCGTCACCATTTTTAGATGATGAACTGAGAATGAAGATCGGGGAAACGGCCGTAAAAGCAGCAAAGGCGATCGGCTATACGAACGCAGGCACGATCGAATTTATAGTTGATCCGAATCAAAACTTTTATTTCCTTGAAATGAATACGAGATTGCAAGTTGAACATCCCGTGACTGAAGAAATAACAGGCCTGGACTTAGTTGAGCAGCAGCTGCGGATTGCTGCGGGCCATACACTCACATTCTCCCAAAAAGACATTAAACGAAACGGGCATGCGATAGAGGTTCGAATATACGCGGAAGATCCCAAAACCTTCTATCCTTCACCAGGTACAATCACTGCGTTTTCACTCCCTAATCAAAAAGGGGTCCGACACGAATGTGCGGTAGCAAAAGACAGCACCGTCACCCCTTTTTATGACCCGATGATCGCCAAGATGATTGTCAAAGGCCAAACCAGAGCGGAAGCCATTGAAAAGCTGGAGTCAGCGCTCGGCGACTATCGAATAGAGGGAATCAAAACAAATCTTCCGCTTCTCATACAGGCTGCGGCATCAAAAGCATTTAAAGAAGGGGATGTCACGACTGACTTTTTGAAACAACACCTATAAAGGAGGCAGTTGTCATGACGGTTAAGATACAAATGGCGGGAAACCTGTGGAAAGTGCACGTGAAAGCCGGCGACCACATTGAAAAAGGCCAGGAAGTTGCCATTTTGGAATCAATGAAAATGGAAATCCCAATCGTTGCAGACAGAAGCGGAACCGTAAAAGAAGTCAAAAAAAATGAAGGCGATTTTGTGAATGAAGGTGACGTGTTGCTCGAATTGAACGATTCCACTCAATAATCTGGAGGAAGACCATGTCATATCCTAAAAAAGTGAAAATCAAAGAAGTCGGTCCGCGTGACGGCTTACAAAACGAGCCCGTATGGATACAAACAGAAGATAAAATTGCTTGGATTAACCAGCTATCCCGGACAGGGCTTTCGTATATTGAAATCACATCCTTTGTTCATCCAAAATGGATTCCGGCGCTTCGAGATGCTATCGACGTGGCAAAAGGCATCGACCGTGTAAAAGGGGTAACGTACGCGGCACTTGTCCCGAATCAAAAGGGGCTGGAGAATGCGCTTGAAGGAGGCATTGACGAAGCTTGTGTCTTTATGTCTGCAAGCGAGACGCACAATAGAAAAAACATCAATAAATCCACCTCTGAAACTCTTCAAATTCTTAAACAAGTAAACGATGACGCAAAAAAAGCAAACCTCACAACAAGAGCCTACCTCTCAACCGTTTTCGGCTGTCCGTACGAGAAAGATGTCCCCATTGAACAAGTCATCCGCCTCTCTGAAGCCCTATTTGAATTTGGGATTTCTGAACTGTCGCTTGGAGATACGATCGGAGCGGCAAATCCCGCCCAAGTTGAAACCGTGCTTGAAGCTCTTTTGACACGATTTTCGGCCAATCAAATTGCCCTGCATTTTCATGATACGAGAGGAACGGCTCTGGCCAACATGGTCACAGCTCTCCAAATGGGCATCACTGTGTTCGACGGCTCGACAGGCGGACTTGGGGGCTGTCCATATGCTCCAGGTTCGTCCGGAAACGCTGCAACTGAGGATATCGTATACATGCTTGGACAGATGGACATCAAAACAAATGTAAATCTTGATAAACTGCTATCCGCAGCCAAATGGATAGAAGAAAAAATGGGCACACAGCTGCCAAGCCGAAATTTACAGGTTTTTAAATCATCATTATAAAAGAGAGGGCAAATACAATGGGAGAATCAATTCTTTTTACTATCCAAAATGAACATATTGCATTGATCACCTTAAACAGGCCTCAGGCTGCAAACGCTCTTTCAGCGGAAATGCTTAGAAGCCTGCAATTGATTCTTCAGGAAATTGAATTCAACTCAAACATCCGCTGCGTTATCCTCACAGGCACCGGTGAAAAAGCGTTTTGCGCGGGGGCAGATCTGAAAGAACGGATAAAACTGAAAGAAGATCAGGTTCTGGAAAGTGTATCTCTCATTCAAAGAACTGCGGCTTTACTTGAATCCTTGCCGCAGCCGGTCATAGCTGCGATAAACGGAAGCGCATTAGGCGGCGGGCTTGAATTGGCATTAGCATGCGACCTTCGAATCGCAGCTGAATCTGCTGTGCTGGGCCTTCCAGAAACAAGGTTAGCCATTATCCCAGGCGCCGGAGGAACCCAAAGGCTGCCGCGTCTGATTGGCAGAGGAAAAGCAAAAGAATTAATTTATACAGGCACACGTGTAACTGCACACAAAGCAAAAGAGATAGGTCTTGTAGAGCAGGTCACGGCTTCTTGTGACCTCATGCCAAAAGCAGAAGAACTGGCCGCAGCCATTTCTGCTAACGGGCCGATCGCTGTCCGTCAGGCTAAATTCGCAATCAATAAAGGGTTGGAAACAGATCTTGCTACAGGTCTGGCGATTGAACAAAAAGCATATGAACATACCATTCCGACAAAAGACAGGAGAGAAGGGCTTCAGGCGTTTCAAGAAAAAAGACGGGCCATATATAAGGGAATATAAAAGGGAGGCAATGCTCATGGATTATGAAAAGGAACGAACAGAACGGGCCGAACGAATACAAAAAGGCGGGGCGGAAAAGTATCATCAGAGCAACCAAGAAAAAGGTAAGCTCTTTGTCAGAGAGCGGCTTGCTCTTTTGTTTGACGATGACATCGAGCTTGAAGACGCTTTTTTTGCGGAATGTATGTCAGACGGGCTTCCCGCTGACGGAGTCGTAACCGCCATCGGCAAAATCAGCGGCCAAACCGTCTGTGTGATGGCAAATGATTCAACGGTTAAAGCAGGGTCATGGGGAGCGAAAACCGTTGAAAAAATCATCCGCATTCAAGAAACAGCCGAAAAATTAAACTGTCCGCTCATCTATTTAGTCGATTCAGCGGGTGCCAGAATCACCGACCAAATCAATGTCTTTCCAGGGAGACGCGGTGCAGGAAGAATTTTTTACAATCAAGTCAAATTATCGGGACGCATTCCGCAAATCTGCTTGCTTTTCGGCCCGTCTGCGGCAGGAGGCGCTTATATTCCAGCCTTCTGTGACATTGTCGTCATGGTAGAGGGTAACGCCTCCATGTATTTAGGCTCGCCGAGGATGGCAGAAATGGTCATTGGCGAAAAAGTGTCCCTCGAAGAAATGGGAGGCGCCCGTATGCATTGCTCAATCTCAGGCTGCGGAGATATTCTTGCAAAAACTGAAGAAGAAGCCATACGTCTGGCACGGGCTTATTTATCATACTTTCCGGCAAATTATCAAGAAAAAGCGCCCATGCAAAAGAAACGCCCGCCAAAACACTTCGACATCCCGCTTGCCGACATCATTCCGCAAAACCAAAATGCACCTTTTGATATGAATGAGCTGATTGAGCGGGTCATTGATGAAGGCTCATTTTTTGAAATCAAAGCTTTATTTGCACCAGAATTAATAACGGGCCTCGCACGAATCCAAGGACAGCCTGTCGGTATTATTGCAAATCAGCCAAAGGTAAAAGGAGGCGTCTTATTCCACGATTCCGCAGACAAAGCGGCTAAGTTTATTACCTTATGTGACGCGTTTCATATCCCATTGCTGTTCTTAGCAGATATCCCCGGCTTTATGATCGGCACAAAGGTAGAACAAGCGGGTATTATCAGGCACGGGGCAAAAATGATTTCAGCGATGTCGGAGGCAACTGTACCAAAGCTCTCTGTCATTGTCCGAAAAGCGTACGGTGCGGGGTTGTACGCAATGGCTGGGCCGGCCTTTGAACCAGATTGCTGCTTAGCGCTCCCAACCGCTCAAATCGCCGTCATGGGTCCTGAAGCAGCTGTAAATGCCGTCTATGCTAAAAAAATCGCCGAGCTGCCGATAGAAGAGAGGGCCCAATTTATCAGCAGCAAACGGGAGGAATATAAAGAGGACATTAATATATACCGCCTGGCTTCAGAGATGATCATCGATGCCGTGATCCCAGCCAATTCGCTGCGGGATGAGCTGGACAAACGGCTGAAGGCATACATGACAAAGGAAATGACATTTACAAATCGAAAGCATCCGGTTTATCCTGTATAAATAAGCAGGGACTTAAGGAGCGCAAAAGCGCTCCTTATTTATGATTTACAATAATTTTATTATGTAAACCAATTAACCTTGCATAAAACACCATGTTTTTTAGAATAGTAAATAAAAGCTGCCGCACCTCTAGCGGCAATTTCCAGTTCATCATAAAAAGGGGCCTGCATGATGTATCATTTATATTCACATAACGACTTGGACGGAGTAGGGTGCGGAATCGTAGCAAAATTGGCATTCGGAAAAGATGTTGAGGTCCGGTATAACTCTGTCAACGGCTTAAACGCTCAAGTCCAGTACTTTTTAGAAAAAGCGAAAGAGAACAACAGACAAGACGCGTTATTCATTACCGATCTCGCCGTCAACGAAGAAAACGAAGAGAGATTGAATGAGTATGTTCATGCGGGCGGAAAAGTGAAGCTGATTGACCACCATAAAACAGCCCTTCATTTAAATGAGCATGAATGGGGATTTGTTCAAGTGGAATACGATGATGGACGGCTTTCATCGGCCACATCGCTTTTATATGGCTATCTCGTTGAAAATGGTTTCATGAAACCGACAAATGCCTTAGATCAATTTACAGAGCTCGTCCGCCAATATGATACATGGGAGTGGGAGCGGTACGATCAAAAACAGGCGAAGCGGCTTAATGACCTTTTCTTTTTGCTGTCAATTGATGAATTTGAAGAAAAAATGATTCAGCGTCTTTCTGCGCATGATGAATTTTTCTTTGATGATTTTGAAGAAAAGCTGCTTGATTTAGAAGACGCAAAAATCGAGCGCTATCTACGGAGAAAGAAAAGGGAAATGGTGCAAACCTTTGTTCATGAACACTGTGTAGGTATCGTTCACGCAGAATCGTACCATTCAGAGCTTGGAAACAGGCTTGGAAAAGAAAATCCGCATCTCGATTACATTGCGATTTTAAGCATGGGGTCAAAACGGGTCAGCCTGCGCACCATTCATGATTACGTCGATGTGTCAGAAATCGCCGGCCGATACGGAGGAGGAGGGCATGCAAAGGCATCAGGCTGTTCGATAACCGACGAAGTATACGAATTGTTTATTGCTGAAGCATTCCGGATTGAACCTGTCCGCCCAGATGCTTTCCGTAATATCTATAACCTAAAGGGATCGGCGAACGGAGCATTATATGAAAATCGCGCACAAATGAGATTTTTTCTGTTTCCATTAGACAACGAGTGGAATATCCAAATTAACGGAGAAACCCAGGATGAAACATTCGCAGCTTTTGAAGAAGCAGAGTGGTTTATAAAAAGAAATTATGCAGCATCACTCGTGCGGGATGAAGTATTTGTCGCATTTTTAGCGGAGCATTTGAAGCAGGCAAATCAGCATCGCAGATAAAAAAATATGCATAGGGGAGAATCAATCATCCCTATGCATATCCGCTAGCTATCGTTTAAATATAGCTGCACGTTTTTTAATCAGAAAATAAAGGGCGATAACGACAATAGCCAGTATCATAATCGGCGTAGTATAAGTGCCCGCTATGTTCTCAACGTCATCCCACTGACTTCCGAGCTGAATGCCTAAATAAACAAAGAGGATAGACCACGGAATGATAGCAAGCACAGTCAGTACCACAAATTTAAGAAACGGCATTTTGGCAATGCCTGCGGGAATGGATATCGCATGTCTGACAACTGGTATAAAACGTGCCGAGAAGACAACACCCGTGCCGTACTTTTGAAACCAGTTTTCTGACATGTCAATATGATGCTTTTTAATCAATAAGTACTTCCCGTATTTGTCCAAAAACGGTCTGCCGCCATAGCGTCCAATCCAATAAATAAAGATCTGGGCAATGGTGCCCCCGATAACACCCGCAATGATTGCGCCAATAAATCCAATCGTGCCTTCCGATACCATATAGCCACCATAGGCCAATACAATTTCACTCGGAATAATTTCAATCATCAAGCCAATCGCAATGCCCGCATATCCCATGTTCGTCAGCCATGTTAAAATTTCGCTTATCAAACTGCCCACATTCTTCACACCTGTCCTAATCTTTTTCTCTATTATATGACGGATTGACGAGCAAGATGGTTACAATTTTTTATCGCAGCAATTCTTTCGTTTCCCGTTTGATCACATCTTCTAAATAGGCCAAAAGCTGAGATCTCATTTCGGGGCGCATTAAGCCGATTTCAGTGCTCGCTTTAAAACAGCCCAGCTTATCGCCAATGTCATATCGATTTCCTTCCAGCAGCTTGGCATGGATAGGCTGCTCACGGCAAGCTTCACGAAGCGCATCTGTAAGCTGAATTTCGTTGCCCGCGCCTCTGCCAATGGACTTTAAAACGGGGAAGATCGATGAATTCAGCACATAACGTCCCATCACGGCGATTTCCGAAGGTGCTTCTTCAGGAGAAGGCTTTTCCACTAAATCTTTCACTTCAAATACAGATCCGTGAGAAGCTGATGCATTGATAATACCATATTTACTGACATCCTCAGGCAGAACGGACTGTACACCGACAACCTCTGTACCGTATGCATTGTATACATCCATTAATTGCTGAAGAGCCGGTGTTTCAGACACCATAATATCATCGCCTAAGAGAACGGCGAAAGGCTCATCTCCGATAAAATGCTCCGCACACAGCACCGCATGGCCTAATCCGAGCGGTTCTTTCTGGCGGATGTAATGAATGTTGGCCAAATCGGCAATCTGCTGCATTTCCTTAAGCGTCTCCATCTTGCCTTTTTCCCGCAAATTGAATTCCAATTCCGCCGACCGGTCAAAATGATCTTCAATCGAGCGTTTGTTTCTCCCTGTAATAATCAGTATATCTTCAATTCCTGACTCTGCGGCCTCTTCTACAATGTATTGGATTGCTGGTTTGTCGACGATCGGGAGCATTTCTTTCGGCTGCGCCTTTGTCGCCGGCAGAAATCTCGTTCCTAAACCCGCTGCGGGAATGACCCCTTTTCTCACTTTTTTTCTCATTCATCTTCACTCCTGATCCTGTATGTTTTTCAGCGAATCTCCAAATACCCAGATTCGGTTTCCGATAAAATTCACCATCATTCCGCCGATAGTGGCGGCGAGCTTACTCACCAAAAGCGAACAGCCGCCTTTTTGAAACAAATAAAGCAGCAAAAAGGTAATCCCAGACGCGGCAATATTAATCATGAGAAAGCGCACGATCTCTTTCCCGCCGGCCTTACGTTTAACACGAAACGTCCAACTCCGGTTCCACACATAGCTGTTGATGATACCTGCCGAATAGGAGCAGATCTGCGCCGGCAGATAAGGGACATGACAAGCGGTGAGAAGAAAGAAGACACCAAAATCTATCAGCGTATTGCCGACGCCCACGGTGCAAAAACGGCCTAATATCTTTATTTTTTCTTTCAGCATAACGGCACCCGGCTTTGACCTCCCTTCATAAAAGATGCGGATGGCTGTCTTATTTGTTGATATGGATTACTTTAGCGGACAGTGTTGAATAAACAATTAATAAAATATGAACAAAACATGAAAAGTAATGAGGCCTGCAGATTCATTAAGTTACCATTTTTATAGTTTGGGTTGGCGCATTTTGCTAGGAACCTAAGTGTTAACGTTATTTAGTTAACATTAATTTCCAGGTGAGAAAGAACGTGATGCAGAAAAAACATATTACAGTGTCAGAATGAGAACTTCCCAGGACGTTCCGATGAACAAGACGGAAAACAGCTCATCACTTACAACGGTTACAGGAAGCGGTGAATGCTTATTACATAAAGGCTTCTCGGACACCTGATTTTATGCAGATTCAGCTTGAAAGCGTTAATGAACCGGTCAAAACGATCCGCCCTTTAACGATTGCCGTACATCAATCAGCTACGGTAGAAAAAGGGCAAACCACAGGTCAGGCCGTAGTCATTGACGGCGTATATACCGTTCAATAGTTCTTATACTCTTGAAAAAAACAGCCGCTCTGAACGGCTGTTTTTTGTGCCTGAATATCTAGTTCACATATAGATGACAAAATATGACGGGTTTCGAAAGGGGTTTGCGGAATGTTAACGAAATGTCTTACAAAGAAGAGAACAATGGAAACAGGAATCAGCAGAAGAAGCAGCCGGAATTCAATAGATTGAAAAGTTCCGCGCTTTGATTCCCTATCAGCCTACAGCAAGACTGAACCAGAACCAAAACAATTTGTTTCTAATGATATATTCCTCTTATGATGATGCAGCTCGCATTCAGCAATGTAATGGACCGATTTACTGCTTCAATCAGTTTCCAAGCAGGATCATTCATATGTTCTGCGTCGTATTTCAACCTCGCAGAGTTTACTCATCAAGATCCATTTCTTGTGCAACATCTATAAACAAGCGCCATCAGTTTACAATCCTTCACAGATATACAGATTAATTTTTATAAAAAAACAAAAAATATGGAATTTCTGACACAATTATGTCAATAGACCTAAAACATATGAACATCGAGGGCGCGGTCTAAGTGATGAAGAGTCGGTAACAGCCTTCCATTCCGACTCCTGTCATCTCTCTTAAAGACTGATTTTTCGGTGTCAGCCCCATTTTATATTTAATGAACAAATGTAATCCAGGCCCTTTGTAAAACCGAACAATAACTCCTACAAAAGTATTCTATACACATTTATTATAATCATGCTAGGATGTTAGATAAAGGGATATTTTGTATAATATTGTATAGTTCAGTGTGATCGGAGGGAGCTCATGAACAATCTTGCCTTTTTATTTCCTGGACAAGGATCTCAATTTGTAGGAATGGGCAAAAGTTTTTGGAATGATTTTGTGCTCGCAAAGAGATTATTTGAAGAAGCGAGCGATGCAATCTCCTTGGATGTAAAAAAACTGTGTTTTAACGGTGATATAAATGAACTGACAAAGACAATGAATGCGCAGCCCGCTATTTTAACCGTCAGTGTGATTGCTTTTCAAGTGTATATGCAGGAGATAGGGGTTAAGCCTCGCTATCTTGCAGGTCATAGTTTAGGCGAATACTCTGCGCTTGTCTGTGCTGGCGCTCTTTCATTTCATGATGCCGTTACACTTGTAAGGCAGCGGGGAATTCTTATGCAAAATGCGGATCCTCAGCAGCAGGGGACGATGGCCGCCGTGACTCAGCTCCCTCTTCAAACATTGCAAGAAATATGTTCGAAAGTGTCGACGGAAGAATTTCCCGCAGGTGTCGCCTGCATGAATTCAGACCAGCAGCATGTGATTTCCGGACATCGGCAAGCTGTGGAACGTGTCATCAGGATGGCGGAGGAAAAGGGGGCCAAATATACTTATTTGAATGTCAGTGCGCCTTTTCACAGTTCGATGATACGATCAGCATCCGAACAATTCCAGACTGTATTACACCAGTATTCCTTCCGGGATGCCGCATGGCCGATCATTTCGAATGTCACGACGCACCCTTACAGCAGCGGAAATTCGATCAACAAACATCTCAAGCAGCACATGACGATGCCGGTAAGATGGACAGAATCGATGCATTACTTGCTTTTACACGGAGTGACGGAAGTCATCGAAATGGGCCCAAAGAATGTCTTAGCCAGTCTGCTGAGAAAAATAACGAATCATATTGCACCTTATTCTTTAGGGCAGACATCTGATCTTCATCTACTTTCCAATTCAGCGGAAAGAAATAAAAATATTGTCCACTTACGCAAAAAACAATTGAATAAATTGATGATTCAATCCACCATTGCGCGAAATTACAATAAGGATTCATTGGCTTATTCCAACATGACGAAGCCATTATTTACGCAAATCCAAGAGCTGAAAAAGAGAATGGAAATACATGAAGATGAGCTTTCAGAACAAGAACTCGAACATTCGATCCATTTGTGCAAATTAATTTGCGAGGCTAAACAGCTTCCGGCTTGGGAACAATTACGGATTTTAAAATAAAGCGCCCAGGAGGGGACCTATGTATACCATTCAATTCCAAACCTTAGTCGATGTCATTCGGGAAAGAAGCAATATCTCTGATCGCGGGATCCGTTTTATCGAATCCGATAAAAAAGAGACAGTTGTCTCTTACCGCCAATTGTTTGATGAGGCACAGGGGTTTCTTGGCTATTTACAGCATATCGGCATTCAGCCGAAGCAGGAAATTGTATTTCAAATCCAAGAAAACAAATCATTTGTCGTTGCTTTTTGGGCTTGTTTATTAGGAGGAATGATCCCGGTACCGGTCAGTATCGGAGAAGATGATGACCATAAGCTGAAGGTCTGGCGCATTTGGAATATATTAAATGATCCGTATCTGATTGCCTCTGAGAAAGTATTGGTTAAAATAAAGAAATACGCCGCAGAACACGATTTACAAGATTTCCATCATCAATTAAACGAGAAATCTGACATTATTCAAGATCAAACCTACGATTACCCCGCTTCTATATATGAACCTGATGCGGATGAACTGGCCTTTATCCAATTTTCTTCAGGATCGACAGGACATCCAAAAGGAGTCATGTTAACGCATCACAACTTAATACATAACACGTGTGCCATTCGAAATGCTCTGTCCATTGATTCGAAAGACTCTTTCTTATCTTGGATGCCTTTAACGCATGATATGGGGCTCATCGCCTGCCACCTTGTTCCCTTCTTAGTCGGAATCAATCAAAATCTAATGCCTACAGAATTATTTATTCGCAGACCTATCCTTTGGATGAAAAAAGCTCATGAACATAAAACCAGCATTCTATCCTCTCCTAATTTCGGATACAACTACTTCCTTAAATTTCTGAAAAACGAACCAGACTGGGATTTATCCCATATCAGAGTCATCGCAAACGGTGCAGAACCGATATTGCCGGAGCTATGTGACGAATTTTTAAAAAGATGCGCAACATTCAATATGAAAAGATCCGCCATTTTAAATGTTTACGGTTTAGCGGAAGCTTCAGTCGGCGCAACGTTCTCTAAAACAGGCGAAGAATTCGTCCCCGTTTATTTGCATCGCGATCATTTAAACCTCGGCGAAAGAGCTGTAAAAGTCAGCAAAGAAGATCAAAATTGCGCTTCATTTGTCGAAGTGGGACAGTCTATTGACTATTGTCAAATTCGAATCTCCAACGGAGAAAATGAAAGAGCAGAAGACGGAATCATCGGCCATATCCAGATCAAAGGAGACAATGTGACGCAAGGGTATTATAACAACCCCGAAAGTACGGACAGAGCGATGACTTCTGACGGCTGGGTAAAAACAGGAGACCTTGGATTCATTAGTGAAAGTGGTAACTTAGTCGTAACCGGAAGAGAAAAGGACATTATTTTTGTGAACGGAAAAAATATCTACCCTCACGATATTGAACGGGTCGCGATTGAAATGGAAGAGGTTGACTTAGGAAGGGTTGCCGCCTGCGGTGTATATGATCAAAAGACGAGAAGCGGAGAAATCGTGCTCTTTGTTGTTTTCAAAAAATCACCTGAAAAATTTGCCCCGCTTGTCAAAGAGATTAAAAAGTATTTGTACAAGCGGGGCGGCTGGAACATAAAAGAAGTCCTTCCAATCCGGAAGCTTCCAAAAACAACCAGCGGAAAGGTTAAGCGATATGAACTGGCCAGACAGTATGAGGCAGGGAATTTTTCGATAGAGTCTGCTGCCATCAATGAATTTTTGGAGAGCAGCCCTGAAAAATCCGGACAGACGCCGATTCATGAGATAGAAACGGAATTGCTGTCTATCTTTTCCGAAGTTCTCGATGGAAGAAAGGTTCACCTCACTGATAGTTATTTTGATATGGGAGCAAATTCATTACAGTTATCGCAGATTGCTGAGTGCATAGAACAGAAATTTGGGCGCGAGCTTGCCGTTTCCGACCTCTTTACGTATCCTTCCATCACTGATTTAGCGGCATTTCTGTCTGAAAACCATGCTGAAATCAAGCATGATGTGACAGAGAAGCGAAGCCAAATGTCGCCGAAAGACATTGCCATTATCGGAATGTCGCTCAATGTCCCGGGAGCATCGACTAAAAGCGATTTTTGGAATCTGCTTGAAAAAGGAGAGCACAGCATTCGAGAATACCCTGCATCTCGGCTGAAAGATGCGGCGGATTATTTAAAGTCCATCCAAAGTGAATTCAATGAGAATCAGTTTGTTAAAGGTGGCTATTTAGATGAAATCGACCGCTTTGATTATTCGTTCTTCGGTTTAGCTCCTAAAACGGCTCAGTTTATGGATCCAAATCAAAGACTGTTTTTGCAGTCTGCATGGCATGCGATGGAAGATGCGGGCTATGCCGGAAACAGCATGAACGGGAGTCGGGTCGGGGTATATGCAGGGTACTCGAAGGTGGGCTACGATTATGAACGCCTCCTTTCTGCCAATTATCCGGAGGAACTTCATCAATATATTGTAGGCAATCTTCCTTCAGTGTTAGCCAGCCGAATCGCTTATTTCTTAAATCTAAAAGGGCCGGCGGTCACAGTGGATACAGCTTGTTCTTCATCGCTTGCTGCCGTTCATATGGCGTGCAAATCTTTAAATTCTGGCGAGTGTGTAATGGCTATTGCCGGAGGTATCCGGACATCGCTCTTGCCGATGCGTATCGGACTTGATATGGAATCTTCGGACGGATACACGAAAACGTTCAACAAAGATTCAGACGGCACGGGCTCAGGTGAAGGCGCGGCGGCAGTCCTATTAAAACCTTTGCAGGATGCGGTTCACGACGGAGACCATATTTACGGCGTGATCAAAGGGAGCGCGATGAATCAAGACGGAACAACCGCCGGGATTACTGCACCGAACCCGGCAGCTCAGACTGAGGTCATTGAAACGGCCTGGAAAGACGCGGGCATTGCTCCTGAAACGCTGTCATTCATCGAAGCACATGGCACCGGAACCAAGCTTGGAGATCCGGTTGAATTTAACGGGCTTTGTAAAGCATTTGAAAAGTATACGGCAAAAAAACAATTTTGTGCGATTGGTTCTGTTAAATCGAACATCGGTCATTTGTTTGAAGCGGCAGGCGTCGTTGGGCTGATCAAATCTGTCCTCATGCTGAATCAAAAGAAAAACCCGCCGTTAGCCCACTTTAATGAACCCAATCCGTTCATCCATTTTCACTCTTCACCGTTTTATGTAAATCAGGAAGTTGCGGAGTTTACATCCGGGGATGAGCCGCTGCGGGGCGGAGTCAGCTCGTTCGGTTTTAGCGGAACGAATGCTCATGTGGTGTTGGAAGAATATATTTCTCAAAGTGAGGAAGCACTCGCGGACGAAAATGAGCCGCACCTATTTGTTTTATCCGCTCATACTGAAAATTCACTCTATGAACTCGCGCAGCAGTATCGGCAATATGTATTGGATGGCAGCCAAGCTTCATTGAAGTCCATTTGCTATACAGCCAGTACAGGAAGGGCTCATTTGGATCATGGTATGGCCATGGTTGTATTCAGTAAGCAAGAATTATGTGACAAGCTGACCTCCGTGGTTCAAGGAGACAGCCATCTTCCCGGGGTACACATTGGTTATAAGAACTTGAAGGAAATGCTGCCTGCTCATAAAGAAGAGCTGAATAAACAAGCTGCTGATCTGATTGAGCAGTGTATACGTACGCATGATGAACGAATCACGTGGCTGAATCGCGCCGCCGAATTATTTGTGCAAGGAGCCGTTATAGATTGGCGCGCGCTTTATGCCAGTGAAACTGTACAAAAAACGCCATTGCCCTTATATCCGTTTGAACGGAACCGATGCTGGGCTGAAGCTGACCATTTGCGCTTAAACGAGGACGAAGAGAGAGGAGAACCGGCATTGAATATCAATCAAACGAAGGCGCATATTGAATCCTTTCTGAAAACTGTAATCGGCAATGCTTCGGGAATCAGAGCGGATGAACTCGATTTGAATGCGCATTTTATCGGGCTCGGAATGGATTCCATCATGCTGTCACAGGTCAAAAAAGCCATCGCTGACGAATTTGGTGTAGACATCCCGATGGATCGTTTTTTCGATACGATGAACAACCTTCAAAGTGTCATAGATTACTTGGCTGATACCGCTCCATCGTCCTTTGCATCCGCACCGGCTCAAGAGAATGTTCCGGCGGAGGAAAAACTGGTCATTTCAGAAACACAGCCTAAATCTGGTCACAGAGAAGAGCATCAAGAACACATGCTCGAAAAAATAATCGCTTCTCAGAATCAATTAATTCAGGATACCTTGCAGGCTCAATTAAATAGCTTTAATTTGCTGAGAAACAGCGGACATCATTCCGATGTGAAAGACTACGCTAAAGCACTAGAAAATTCAATTCCTTCTGTCAAGCAAGGGACGCCGACCGCCACTGCAGAAAAGAAATTGGCTCAAGAAGCGAAACCCTATGTTCCTTTTCAGCCCCAGAACCTGTATGAACAGGGACACTATACCGCACAGCAAAGACGATATTTAGAAGATTTCATCGGGAAATACGCAGATAAAACGAAAGGTTCCAAACAATATACGGACAAAACCCGATTTGCTCATGCAAACAACCGCAACTTGTCCAGTTTCCGTTCATACTGGAAGGAAATCGTGTACCCGATTATTGCCCAACGTTCTGACGGTTCCAAGATGTGGGATATTGATGGAAACGAATATATCGATATCACCATGGGATTCGGGGTTAATCTTTTCGGGCATCATCCGCCCTTTATTACACAGGTTATTGATGATTCAATCCGTTCATCATTGCCTCCGCTCGGCCCGATGTCGGATGTCGCCGGTGAAGTTGCCGATCGAATCCGCACATGTACCGGGGTAGAAAGGGTCGCTTTTTATAATTCCGGAACAGAAGCCGTCATGGTTGCCCTTCGTTTGGCAAGGGCGGCAACAGGAAGAAAGAAAGTTGTGGCGTTCTCAGGCTCTTATCACGGTACGTTTGACGGCGTATTAGGGGTTGCCAGTACAAAAGGCGGGGCTGCGTCTGCGAATTCGCTTGCTCCGGGCATACTGCAGAGCTTTATGGATGATTTGATTATTTTGCATTACAACAATCCAGATTCGCTCGATGTGATTCGCAGTCTTGGAGATGAATTGGCAGCTGTATTGGTAGAACCTGTACAAAGCCGCAGGCCGGATTTGCAGCCGGGAGCATTTTTGAAAGAACTGCGGGCGATCACGCAGCAATCCGGGACAGCCCTGATTATGGATGAAATTATTACCGGATTTCGGATCGGTCTCGGCGGCGCGCAGGAATGGTTCGGCATTCAAGCCGATTTGGTGACCTACGGAAAAATCATCGGCGGCGGACAGCCGTTAGGGATAGTTGCCGGAAAAGCTGAGTTCATGAATGCGATCGACGGGGGAATCTGGCAGTATGGGGACGACTCCTATCCACAGGATGAGGCGAAACGCACGTTTGTGGCCGGCACCTTCAATACTCACCCGCTTACCATGAGAATGTCATTAGCCGTGCTTCGCCATTTACAAACCGAGGGAGAACACCTGTATGAGCAGCTAAACCAAAACACTACCTCCCTGGTCGATCAGTTAAATCGCTACTTTGAACAATCACAGGTGCCTATCCGTATGGTTCAATTCGGTTCTTTATTCCGTTTTGTCTCATCGCTTGATAACGACTTGTTCTTTTACCATCTCAATTATAAAGGGGTTTATGTATGGGAAGGACGCAACTGCTTCTTGTCTGCTGCGCATAGCGCGGATGATATTGAACATATCATTCAAGCCGTTAAAGACACGGTGAAGGATCTTCGCCGAGGCGGATTTATCCCGGAAGGCCCGGATTCCCCTAACGACGGCAGCCATAAAAAATCCGGGACGTACGAGCTTTCACCTGAACAAAAACAATTGGTTATGGCATCCCATTATGGGAATGGAGCTTCTGCAGCTTTAAACCAGTCCATTATGCTAAAAGTGGAGGGTGAACTGCAGCATACGCCGTTAAAACAAGCCGTGCAGCATATCATCGACCGCCACGAGGCTTTACGTACGGTGATTCATGTAGATGACGAGGTACAGCAGGTGCAGGAACGGATAAATATAGACATTCCTGTCATTGATTTTACCGGTCACCCAGATGAGAAACGGGAGTTGGAAATGCAGAATTGGCTGACAGAAGATGCCAAGCGGCCATTTCATTTTCATGAACAAAAGCCCTTGTTTAGAATCCATGTGCTTACATCGACTCAAGATGAACATCTGATTGTGCTCACGTTCCATCATGTCATTGCCGATGGATGGTCAATCGCTGTTTTTGTTCAAGAGCTGGAGAGCAACTATACAGCAATTGTACAAGGAAAACCGTTTCCGCCAAAAGAGGCTGCTCCTTCATTTCGTCAATATTTAGACTGGCAGCAGGCGCAGATTGATAGCGGCCATTATGAAGAAGGCGTCCGTTATTGGCGGCATTATTTCTCTGAACCGATACAGCAGGCAGTCCTGCCGAGCGTCGCTTCCGCCCGTTATCCGAACGGATATGAGGGAGACAGATGTACCATCAGGCTTGGACGGCCTTTAAGCGAGGCTTTAAAATCATTAAGCATTCGGATGAAAAATAGTGTATTTGTGACGATGCTGGGCGCATTTCATCTTTTTCTGCACCAGCTGACCAAACAGACGGGTCTTGTGATCGGGATTCCTGCAGCAGGTCAATCGCATATGAAACATCATGCTCTGATTGGAAATTGCGTCAATATGATTCCTGTGAAGAACACGTCTTCTTCAGAAAGCACTTTATCCGGTTATCTTGGCAATATGAAAGAAAACGCGAATCACGCCATGCAGCATCAAGCTGTTCCGATGACACTGGTAGCCAGACAGCTTCCGCACGATCAAGTGCCGGATATGCGTATTATCTTTAATTTGGACAGGCCTTTTCGAAAGCTGCATTTCGGAAAGGCGGAGGCGGAGCCCATTGCATACCCGGTGAAACGCATGCTGTACGATTTATTTCTTAACATAACAGACGCGAATGAAGAATATGTTCTTGATTTCGACTTTAAAACGAACGTCATCAGTCCGGAAATCATGAAAAAGTGGGGAGCGGGCTTTACGAAATTGCTGCAAAAAATGGTTGAGGAGGATTCTGTCCCTCTTGATGCCCTGATGATGTTTTCCGATGAAGAACAGCAAGATTTACAAGAACTGTATGCCGATCACCAGCAGCGGGTCTCTTCAATAGTAAGCAATACGGCAAACTTTGCTGACGCCTATGAGGCGCCGGCAAATGAAACGGAGCAACAGCTGGCGCAGATTTGGGAGGAACTTTTCGGCCTTGAGCGGGTTGGAAGATCAGATCGCTTCCTGGCTCTGGGAGGAAACTCACTCCAAGCGACGCTGATGCTTTCCAAAGTTCAGAAGACATTTCATCAAAAAGTTTCCATCGGACAATTTTTCAATCACCAGACTGTTAAGGAATTAGCACGTTTCATTGAGAATGAAAAGAAAGTCATGTACCTCCCGATGAAGGCTGCTGAGAAAAAAGCGCATTATCCGACATCACCGGCGCAGCAAAGAGTATATTTCCTTCACCAAATGGAACCGGATCAATTGGCTCAAAATATGTTCGGCCAAATATCAATTATAGGGCAGTACGATGAGCAGGCCCTGATTTCTTCTCTTCAGCAAGTCATGCAACGGCATGAAGCGTTTCGCACGTATTTTGAAATCGCAGACGGCGAAATTGTCCAGAAACTTGAAAACGAAGTTGATGTTAACGTTCATGTTCGGACAATGAGCCGGGACGAATTTGATGACTATGCAGACCGGTTCGTAAAACCATTCCGCTTGGAACAAGCTCCTTTGGTCCGCGCGGAGCTGATCAAGATTGATAACGGGCAGGCCGAGCTGCTCATTGATATGCATCATATCATTTCGGACGGTTATTCCATCAACATCCTTACAAATGAATTGCTGGCCTTATATCATCGGAAATCATTACCGGACATTAAATTTGAATATAAAGATTTCGCAGAATGGCAGAACCAATGGCTGAATGAGGATGCCATGAAGCAGCAACAGACATATTGGCTGGAACAATTTCAAGAAGAAATCCCGGTTCTTCAACTGCCGACAGATGGTTCAAAAGCGGCGGTACGGTCTTCCGAGGGGCAGCGCGTGACGTGCTCTCTGCAGCCGAATGTAATCCGTTCGCTGCAAGATCTGGCGCAAAAGGCGGGAACGACCCTTTATACGGTGCTTCTGGCCGCCTACAAAGTGCTGCTTCATAAATATACAGGACAAGAAGACATTGTCGTAGGCACGCCTGCTTCAGGAAGAAATCATCCGGATGTCGAAAATATCATCGGGATTTTCATTCAAACCATCGGAATCCGGACGAAGCCGCACGCCAATAGAAAGTTTACGGATTATCTGGAAGAAATAAAGCGGCAGACGCTTGACGCTTTCGAAAACCAAGACTATCCATTCGACCGGCTGGTTGAAAAATTAAATGTACAGCGGGAAACAACAGGAAAATCACTGTTTAACACGATGTTTGTGTTTCAAAATATTGAATTTCATGAAATAACGCACAATGAATGTACATTTAAGGTGAAAGAGCGAAACCCCGGAGTCTCTTTATATGATTTGATGCTGACGGTCGAAGATGCCGGGCAACAGATAGAGATGCATTTTGATTTTAAACCGGGACAGTTTGAACAAGAAACTATTGAACAGATCACAAAACACTATATCAGCATTTTACACAGCCTTGTAAAGCAGCCGGAGATGACGTTGTCTTCCGTTCCTATGCTGTCTGAAACCGAACGGTATCAATTGCTGACGAAGTTTAATGACACAAAAACATCGTATCCGCATAACGAAACGGTTTCTCGATGGTTTGAAATTCAGGCGGAACAGCGGCCTGAGCATGAAGCCGTTATTTTTGGCAATGAGCGGTATACGTACAGACAGCTCAATGAACGGGCAAACCAATTGGCGCGAACGTTACGGAGAAAAGGCATACAAGGGGATCAATTCGTTGCCATCCTCTCTCCGCATTGTATCGAGCTGGTTGTTGGAATTTTGGCTGTGCTGAAATCCGGCGGCGCATACGTGCCCATTGACCCTGAGTATCCGGAGGACCGGATCCATTATATGCTGAGGGATTCAAAAGCGAAGATTGTGTTGACACACCACAACCTGCAAGATCAATTACCTTATGATGGTGAAGTTGTGCTTTTGGATGAGGAAAACTCTTATCATGAAGACCGCACAAATCTTGAATTATTCAGCAATGCGCATGATTTGGCCTACATGATCTATACGTCGGGTTCCACTGGAAATCCGAAAGGTGTACTCATTGAGCACCAGGGGCTGGCCAATTATATCTGGTGGGCTAAAGAAGTTTATGTGACAGGAGAGAAAACCAACTTCCCCTTATATTCCTCCATTTCTTTTGACCTGACGGTGACTTCGATATTTACACCGCTGGTGACGGGAAATACCATCATTGTCTATGACGGAGAAGACAAAAGCGCTGTGCTTTCTGCGATTATGCAGGACTCAAGAATCGACATCATCAAATTGACCCCGGCACATTTGCATGTAATCAAGGAGATGAATATAGCAGGCGGCACCACAATACGGAAAATGATTGTGGGCGGAGAAAATTTAAGCACCCGTCTGGCCAAAAGTGTCAGCGAGCAGTTTAAAGGCCGGCTGGACATTTTCAATGAGTACGGGCCGACGGAAACTGTCGTCGGATGTATGATTTACCGTTACGACGCAAAACGGGACAACCGGGAATCTGTACCGATCGGCACTGCGGCTGCCAACACGGACATTTATGTGATGGATGCAAACAGAAACCTGGTTCCGATCGGGGTAATCGGTGAAATGTATATCAGCGGACCCGGTGTTGCCAGAGGGTATTGGAATCGCCCAGATTTAACGGCAGAGAAGTTCGTTGATAATCCGTATATCCCGGGAGCGAAGATGTACAAATCAGGGGACTTGGCTAAGCGATTGAGGGATGGAAATCTTGTATATGTGGGACGCATCGATGAACAAGTCAAAATCAGGGGACACCGAATCGAACTTGGTGAAATCAAAGCAGCGATGTATAACGTGGAAGCAGTGCAAAAAGCCGCTATTACAGCCGAAGAAGCAGAAGACGGCTTAATACAATTGTGCGCGTATTACGTAAGCGACAAACCCATAGCGGCTGGGCAGCTTAGGGAACAATTGTCATCGGAGCTCCCGGACTACATGGTTCCGTCCTATTTTGTCCGTCTTGAGCATATGCCATTAACGTCCAACGGGAAAATAAACCGTAAAGCACTGCCCGCACCCGAAGCAAGTCTGCAACAGACAGCTGAATATGTTCCGCCGGGCAATGAGGTGGAGTCCAAACTGACAGATTTATGGCAGGAAGTGCTCGGAATAAGCCGTGCGGGGATCAAACATAATTTCTTTGATCTCGGAGGAAATTCCATTCGCGCGGCGGCCTTAGCCGCTAGAATTCATAAAGAGCTGGATGTAAACCTGACGCTAAAAGACATATTCAAGTTTCCTACCATTGAACAATTGGCTGACAAGGCGTTACACATGAACAAAAATCGATATACACCGATCCCGGCAGCAAAGGAAATGCCTTATTATCCAGTTTCTTCAGCTCAAAGGCGAATGTATTTGTTAAGTCACGCAAAGGGCGGCGAGCTGACTTACAATATGACGGGTGCCATGAGTGTGGAAGGGACGATTGATCCCGACCAGTTAAACGCCGCTTTCCAAAAATTAATCGAGCGTCATGAAGCTTTGCGGACCAGCTTTGAATTATATGAAGGCGAACCGGCACAGCGTATTCATCAGAACGTCGAATTTACAATAGAACGTATTCAAGCAAGCGAAGAAGAAGCGGACGATCGTGTGCTTAATTTCATCCAAGCGTTTGATTTAGCCAAACCGCCGCTGATGCGGGCCGCACTGATTGAACTAGAACCTGCGCGGCATGTGCTTGTGGTTGATATGCATCATATCATTTCTGACGGCGTATCCGTCAACATTTTGATGAAAGATTTAAGCCGGCTCTACGAGGGGAACGAACCCGATCCGCTTTCTGTTCAATATAAAGACTATGCAGTTTGGCAGCAATCAGATATTCAGAAACGGAATATCAAGAGTCAGGAAGCGTACTGGCTGGATCAGTTTCGTGATGACATTCCTGTACTGGACATACCTGCGGATTACGAGCGGCCTGCCGTACGTGATTACGAAGGCGAATCCTTTGAATTTGTTATACCGGAACACTTGAAACAAGGCTTAAGCCAAATGGAAGAAAACACAGGAGCAACACTGTATATGATTTTATTGGCAGCCTATACGATTCTTTTATCCAAATACAGCGGACAAGAGGATATTGTCGTAGGAACGCCATCTGCCGGGCGGAATCATTTGGATGTGGAGTCGGTCGTGGGAATGTTCGTCAATACGTTAGTCATCCGCAATCAGCCGGCGGGCCGTAAAACATTTGATGCCTACTTAAACGAAGTAAAGGAAAACATGCTGAATGCCTATAAAAATCAAGACTACCCGTTAGAAGAATTGATTCAGCATTTACATCTTTCGAAAGATCCAAGCCGCAATCCTTTGTTCGATACGATGTTTGTGCTGCAAAATCTCGATCACGCTGAATTGACACTCGATTCCCTTCAGCTCAAGCCGTATCAGTTTCATCATCCGGTTGCCAAATTCGATTTGACCTTGTCGATTCAGGCGGACCAAGACAACTATCACGGCCTGTTTGAATATTCGAAAAAACTGTTTAAGAAAAGCAGAATCGAGGCTTTATCAAACGACTACTTACACATTCTATCCGCGATTTTAGAACAACCAAGCATTCTAATCGAACATATCGGATTGAGCGGCAGCTATGAGGAAGAAGAGAACATGCTTGATTCTATTCAATTGAACTTTTAGGGAAAAGCATATATTTATTTGTTTAAATTATACAAAATGAGGTGCTCCAATGTCGGTATTTAAAAATCAGGAAACATACTGGGATAACCTGTTTGATGAAGATGACAGCCTAAGCGCATTCCCTTACTTTAAAGCAGCAGATAAGGCGCCATTGGCCCGTACCGGCTATCAGGAAAAATGCATCTGCCGTTCCTTATCTCCGGAAGTATCCCAAAGAATAATCACAATGTCTAATCATTCTGAAATGGCAGCCTATTTGATTTTATTGGCAGGGATTGAATGCTTGTTGTATAAATATACGGATCGAACGGGGCTGATTCTTGGCATTCCAACGGTATCGAAGCAAAAAAGCAGCCAGTCAGCCGTTAACACCATTGTCCTTTTGAAAAATACGCTTTCAAGCCAGAGCACGTTTAAAACCGTATTCGAGCAACTGAAAGAAGCCGTTAATGATTCGCTAAAAAATCAAAACCTGCCGTTTCGAAAAATGGTTCAGCATCTGAACGTGCAATACAATGATGAGCATATGCCGTTGATTCATACCGTCGTTTCACTTAACGAAATTCATTCCTTGCAATTTAAAGAAGATGCTGCAACCGATACGCTGTTTCACTTTGATTTGGAGAACAACGGGATTCATTTGAAGCTTTTTTATAACGGCAATCTGTACAATGAGCGCTATATGGATCAAATTGTATCTCATTTGGATCAACTGCTGTCTGTGATCTTATTTCAGCCCCAAGCTGCGATCCATAAGGCAGAGGTCATACCCGAAGCGGAAAAACAGAAACTATTATTTGATTTTAATGACACCAGCGCAAATTATTCCGGGAGCAGAACCGTCTATCAGTTATTTGAAGAGCAAGCAGAAAGAACGCCTGATCATGCAGCCGTCAAGTTCAAAAACTGCCATTTGACATACAGGGAATTGAATGAACAGGCCTGCCGTTTGGCAAGAACATTGCGTAACTGCGGAGTTCAAGCCGATACGTTAGTCGCCATTCTGGCTGATCGTTCATTAGAGATGATCGTGTCTATTATAGCCATTTGGAAGGCGGGGGGCGCTTATGTGCCCCTGGACCCTGAATATCCAAAAGAGCGGCTTCAATATTTGCTTCATGATGCGAATACAGATGTTCTCCTTGTTCAGCGCCATTTGAAAAACATCCTCACCTTTGACGGACCGACAATCGATCTGAATGATGAAGCATCTTACCATGCCGATTGCTCATTGTTATCACCCATAGCGGAACACAACCATTTAGCCTACGTCATTTACACCTCGGGCACAACAGGAAAGCCGAAAGGGGTCATGGTTGAACACGGCGGCATTGTGAACTCGCTCCAGTGGAAAAAGGCGTTTTCCAAGCATTCTGCCAAGGATCGAGTGCTTGTCTTGTATCCCTATGTTTTTGATGCATTCATTTTAAATTTCTTCGGCCCGCTAATCTCGGGTGCAACCTTGCATCTTTTGCCGAACGAAGAGAATAAAGACCTTTTCGCCATTCAAAATGCCATGAAACAAGAGAGGATTACACATTTTTCAACTTCTCCCCGTCTTCTGAAAACGATGATCGAACAGATGAATGCAGAGGACTTCATTCATGTTCAGCATGTTGTTGTAGGCGGTGAGCAGCTGGAACTAGATACAGTTGAGAAGCTATATTCTCTGCAGCCTCACATCCGAATCAATAATGAATACGGACCGACAGAAAATAGCGTGGTATCTACATTTCACCCTGTCCAGTCCGCTGATGAACAGATCACAATCGGCAAACCGGTGGCCAACCACCAAACCTATATTTTAGGAGCGCACCATCAAATCCAGCCGATCGGCGTACCTGGAGAGCTGTATGTCGGTGGAGCCGGCGTGGCCCGCGGCTACCTCAATCAGCCTGAATTAACGGAAGAAAAGTTTGTTCAGCATTTGCTCCTCCCTGGTCAAAAGATGTATAAAACGGGTGACCTCGCCAGATGGCTGCCAGATGGAAGGATCGAATATTTAGGGCGAATCGATTTTCAAGTGAAAATTCGTGGCTACCGTATCGAAATCGGCGAAGTAGAGGCAGCCTTGTGCAATCTTGAAAAAGTTCGTGAAGCTGCAGTCGTTGCGCGGGAAGCCGAAGACGGAGCCAAGCAATTGTATGCCTATTATGTCGGCGAGCCTTCTTTGTCCGTTGCGCAGTTCAGAGACGATTTGTCCCGTAAACTGCCGGATTATATGATTCCCTCCTATTTTATCCATTTGGAACACATACCGCTCACTTCCAATGGGAAAATTGATTTGAAGGCTTTGCCTGCTGCCGAAGAAAAAACGCGGACGGATAACGAATACATAGCCCCGCGAAACTCAACAGAAGAACTGCTGGCGTCTATCTGGCAAGAAGTATTAGTAGCAGAACGTATAGGAATTCTGGATAATTTCTTTGATTTTGGCGGAGATTCGATTAAATCAATTCAGGTGTCTTCGAGGTTGTATCAAGCCGGTTACAAGGTGGATATGAAGCATCTGTTTAAATACCCCGTGATTGCTGAACTAAGTCAGTTTGTAGTGCCGCTCGGCAGAATGGCTGATCAAGAGGAAGTGAACGGCAGGACAAGTCTGACCCCGATTCAGCATTGGTTTTTTGAACAAAAAATGCCGAATGCACACCATTACAATCAGGCCGTCATGTTATATTCGGCGGAAGGCTTTAAAGAGGCTTTGCTTCGCCGGACGATGGAACGCATCGCCTCGCATCACGATGCCTTGAGGATGATTTTTGAAAAAACGCCGAATGGATATGCTCCGCGAATTACAGGCACGGATGAAAGTGAATTATACCATCTGGAAGTGATGAATTATAAAGAGGACACAGATCCGGCTCAAGCAATTGCCGATAAAGCGAATGAGATTCAAAGCAGCATGGTATTAGAAAAAGGGCCTTTGATGAAGCTTGGTTTGTTCCAATGTCCGGACGGAGATCATTTGCTGATTGCAATTCACCACTTGACGATTGACGGAGTATCCTGGCGAATTTTACTTGAGGATTTTGCAAGCGGTTATGAGCAGGCAGAGCGCGGACAAACGATCCGCCTCCCGCAAAAAACAGATTCATTTCCATTCTGGGCGGATCAATTGTCCAAGTATGCGGCGGAAACCGACATGGAACAGGAGATTGCTTATTGGACTGAGCTGTCAAGCATGAAACCGCAGCCATTGCCCAAGGACAACATCGGCAAAGGTTCGTTATTAAGAGACAGCGAAGAAGTGACGATTCAATGGACAAAAGAGGAAACAGAGCAATTATTAAAACAAGCGAATCGCGCCTACAACACGGAGATCAATGATCTGCTGCTGACTTCATTAGGACTTGCCGTTCACAGGTGGACTGGCATAGAAGACATTCTCGTGAATTTGGAAGGCCACGGGAGAGAACCGATTATTCCGGATGCAGATATTTCCCGGACGATAGGATGGTTTACAAGCCAGTACCCTGTCGTACTGAGGATGGAAGCCGGAAAAGATCTGTCGCAGCGGATTAAGATCGTCAAAGAAGGACTGCGCCGTATTCCTGATAAAGGAATGAATTACAGCATCATCAAATATGTATCCGGGCGTGCGGAAGCCGCCAGTCTGCAGCTGAATCCGGAAATATCGTTTAATTACTTGGGGCAATTTGACCAAGATCTGGAGCATCAAGCTTTACGCATATCGCCTTTTTCCACAGGGTTATCGATGAATGAAAACCAAGAGAGAACGGCCGTGCTTGATTTGAACGGCATGATTGCTGAAGGGAAATTATCGATAACACTGAGCTACAGCAACAAACAATACGAAAGATCGACTATGGCGCAATTTGCACGAAATTTGAAAGAAAGTCTGCAAGAAGTCATTGCGCATTGCGTAAGCCAGCAGCAGACTACCCTGACGCCAAGTGACATTCTGTTAAAAGATATCACAATAGACGAACTGGAACAGCTCTTGGAGCAGACGCGTGAATGGGGCGAAGCAGAAAATATTTATCCATTAACACCGATGCAGAAGGGTATGCTGTTTCACAGCTTGTTTGACCCCAGTTCAGGTGCCTATTTTCAGCAAACGATGTTTGATCTGCATGGAGATCTGGATATTGACTCATTTTCGAAAAGCTTGGATGGCTTATCACAAAAATATGATATTTTCCGCACGAATTTTTACAGAGGCTGGAAAGATCAGCCGTTGCAAATCATATTCAGAACGAAAAAGATCGGTTTTGAATTCATTGACTTACGTGAGATGAAGGAATCACAAAAAGAAGAGATGATTCAGGAATATGCCAGAAGAGATAAGTTACAGGGGTTTGACTTAGAAAGAGGCGCGTTAATGCGGTTACTCATTCTTCGTACGGATGACACGACATACCGTTTTATATGGAGTTTTCACCATATTTTGATGGACGGCTGGTGCCTGCCGCTGATTACAAAAGAAATATTCGAGCATTACTTTGCCTTGCTTCAGCAAAAGCAGCTTGAACAACCGTCGATTACTCCGTACAGTCAATACATTGAATGGCTCGGCCGGCAAGATGCAGAAGAGGCCATGCGTTATTGGGATCAGTATTTGGAGGGATATGAAGAGCAAACCATCCTACCTAAGGATCACCATGCGGCGGAAGATGAGCGATACATTCCGGAGAAAGTGACATGTGAAATAAGCACCGACCTCACTTTGAAAATGAAGCAGACGGCCGGCAAACACCATGTCACGCTGAACACGCTGCTGCAGACGGCATGGGCGGTTTTGCTGCAGAAATATAACCGAAGCCGAGATGTTGTTTTTGGAAGTGTTGTATCCGGAAGACCGGCTGGAATTCCAAACGTGGAAACTATGATTGGCTTATTCATTAACACCATTCCCGTCCGGATCCGATGTGAAGCCGGGACAACGTTTACCGAACTCATGAAAGAAGCGCAGGAAAAAGCAGTAGCGTCTCAAAAATTTGAGACGTACCCGCTATACGATATTCAAGCACGTACAACGCAAAAGCAAGATTTAATTACACATTTAATGATATTCGAAAATTATCCTGTTGATCAGTATATGGAAAGCATAGGCCGGCAAAACGGATCATCCATCACAATTTCCAACGTGCAAATGGAAGAACAGACCAACTATGATTTTCATTTGACCGTTGTACCGGGCGAAGCGATGAACATCTATTTTGAATACAATGCCAGTGTGTATGATCGCTCAAGTATAGAGCGGATTCGGGAACATTTCATGCAAATCTTGCATCAAGTCATGACAGATGCGGATATCCAGGTGGAGCAAGTGGAATTGTTAACGGAAAACGAAAAAAGAACCCTTCTTCATACTCTTAACGACACGGCTGCACCATTTCCGCAGACGACGGTTTATCAATTATTTGAAAAACAATCGCAGCGTACGCCCGATCAAGCGGCCGTCATCGATAAGGACAGGGATCTCACGTACGGAGAGCTCAATAAGCGGGCAAACCAACTGGCGCGAACGTTAAGAGCGAAGGGCGTGCAGACGGATCATCCTGTGGCTGTCATCAGCAGAAACAGTATCGAATCAGTAGTCGGGATCCTTGCCGTTTTAAAATCAGGCGGAGCCTACGTCCCTATAGATCCGGAATATCCACAAGACCGCATCCGGTATATGCTGGATGACTCTCAAGCCGGAATCGTTTTGATGCAGCGAGATGTCAGGGAGCAGCTTGCCTATGAAGGCGTCACGGTTTTACTGGATGATGAAAGCTCGTATCACCAAGATGACTCTGACCTTGCACCGATAAGTGATGCTAGCCATTTGGCATATGTCATTTATACGTCAGGTTCCACAGGCCGGCCAAAAGGCGTATTAATCGAGCACCGAGGCTTGACCAATTATATTTGGTGGGCGAAAGAGGTTTATGTAAAAGGCGAGAAAACCAACTTCCCGTTGTATTCGTCAATCTCTTTTGATCTAACGGTGACTTCTATTTTCACACCGCTTGTCACAGGCAATACGATCATCGTCTATGACGGAGAGGACAAAACAGCACTGCTTGCATCGATTGTGCAGGACCCGAGGGTGGATATCATTAAATTGACGCCGGCCCATTTACAGGTTTTGAAAGAAATGAATATCGCCGATAAAACGGCTGTCCGAAGAATGATTGTGGGCGGGGAGAATCTAAGCACCCGGTTAGCCCAAAGTATTCATAAACAGTTCGAAGGCCGAATTGAAATATGCAATGAGTACGGACCGACGGAAACCGTTGTCGGCTGCATGATTTACCGTTACGATGCCGTGAAGGACATGCGGGAATCGGTACCGATTGGAACGGCTGCAGCAAACATGAGTATTTATGTGCTGGATGAGAATATGAAACCCGCGCCGGTCGGTGTCCCAGGAGAAATCTATATCAGCGGCGCCGGTGTGGCAAGAGGATATTTGAACCGGCCGGAATTGACGGCAGAGAAATTTGTCGATGACCCGTTTGAACCCGGAGCCAAGATGTATAAGACCGGAGATTTGGCGAAGTGGCTGACTGACGGAAACATTGAATATGCGGGCAGAATGGATGAACAAGTGAAAATCAGAGGCTACCGTATCGAATTAGGCGAGATCGAGGCGGCACTGCATCAAGAAGAAGCGATTAAGGAAGCTGTTGTTACAGCTAGAGAAGATATCCACGGGTTTAAACAATTGTGTGCATATTACGTGAGCGGCGGGCAAATAACGGTTTCCCGGCTCCGGAAACAATTGTCTCATACTCTGGCAAGTTATATGATTCCGGCCTATTTTATCGAGCTGGATGAAATGCCTTTAACCTCCAACGGAAAAATAAACAGAAAAGGGCTGCCGGCTCCGGATTTCGGGCTGCAGGACAGAGCAGAGTATAAGGCTCCCCGAACAAAAGTGGAAGAAATATTAGTTTCCGCCTGGGAAGCTGTATTAGGTGCAGAGAACGTCAGTATTCTGGATAATTTCTTTGACCTTGGCGGAGATTCTATTAAATCAATCCAAGTGTCATCAAGATTAAAACAGAGCGGATACAAAATGGAAATCAAAGACTTGTTTCAATATGCAACGATTGCCGATTTGAGTCCGCATATCAAGCAGAATCTGCGTATAGCCGATCAGGGTGAAGTCAAAGGAAAAGTCAGCCTGACTCCTATTCAGCATTGGTTCTTTGATCACATAACAATAGAACCGCATTATTATAATCAAGCCGTCATGCTGTATGCACCGGAAGGTTTTCGGGAAACGCCGCTTCGTCAAACCCTGCAAAAGCTTGCAGAACATCATGATGCGCTCCGCATGACGTTCCAGCAGACGGAAAAGGGGTGCGAGGCACAGATTGCAGAGATTGCTCAAAGCGGGCTGTACCACCTTGAAGTCCTGAATCTGAAGGCAGAACCCGACCCGGGGCAGACAATTGAAGCCAAGGCTAATGAGATACAAGGCTGTATGCGTTTATGTGACGGGCCGTTAATGAAGGCCGGATTGTTTCAATGTGCAGATGGAGATCACTTGCTGATTGCCCTCCATCATTTGATTGTAGACGGGGTTTCATGGCGCATTTTATTGGATGATATGGCTAATGGCTACAAACAAGCTGAGGACGGGCAAGTGATTCAACTGCCGCAAAAAACAGACTCTTTCCAATTATGGGCCAAGAGGCTTTCAGAATATGCGCAAAGTGAAACCATAAAACAAGAACAGGAATATTGGACAGAGATCGAACAAACCGATGTGAAACCGCTGCCTAAGGATTTTCATGAAACACATACGACCTCAAAGGACAGTCAAACAGAAACCGTGGAATGGACTATAGAAGAAACGGAGCTGTTATTAAAACAAGCGAATCGCGCTTATAACACTCAAATAAACGATTTGCTTTTAACCTCTCTGGGTCTTTCCATATCGCATTGGTCAGGACTTGAACAGATTCCGATACATTTAGAGGGACACGGAAGAGAACAGACGATTCAAGATATGGATATCTCCCGTACAGTTGGATGGTTTACAAGTCTGTATCCGGTTGTGCTTCACGCGCAGCCAGGCAAAGAAATCTCTGATTATATCAAGACGACCAAAGAAGGACTGCGCCAAATTCCGCATAAAGGGATCGGATATGGAATAGCAAGGTACTTAAGCGGGTCAATGCCATCAAAACTGAATCCGGAGATTAGTTTTAACTACCTGGGGCAGTTTGACCAAGATTTGCAGCAGCATGCGATTCAATTATCCTCCTACTCCTGCGGTTCAGACTCAAGCGGGAATCAAGCCAGACCGTATGTATTGAATATAAACGGAATGATAACCGAGGGCCGGCTGAGGATTGCGATCAGTTATAGCATCAAACAGTACGCAAGAGAAACGATTAAGCGGCTATCGGAAACAATTCAAAGCTGCCTGCGGACCATCATTACGCATTGCGTTCATAAAGAACAATCGGAACTGACACCAAGCGATATTTTGTTAAAAGGCATGACCATTGATGAATTGGACCAGCTCCTCATTCAACTGCCGCATTCAGGTGAGATCGAAAATGTGTATCCGCTCACTCCGATGCAGAAAGGAATGCTCTTCCACAGCTTGCTGGATGAAGCCACAAGATCTTATTTTGAACAAGCATCGTTCGATTTGCAGGGAGAGTTAAAGATTGATTGGTTTAAAGCAAGCTTGGAACGATTATTTGAAAAATACGCCGTGCTCAGAACCCGTTTTTACAGCGGCTGGAACGATACTCCTTTACAAATCGTCTATAAAACACAAAAACCGCAAATTTATTTTGCAGATTTGCGTGACATAGAGGAGCACCGGCGTGAGGATAAAATCGCTGCCTATCAAAGAGAGGACAATGCAAAAGGATTTGACTTGGCTCGGGGTCCGCTGATGCGCATAGCGATTTTCCGTATGGAAGACCGCAAATATCATTTGATTTGGAGCTTCCATCATATTGTTATGGACGGCTGGTGCCTGTCTCTTATCACGAAGGAAGTGTTTGAGCATTATAGCGCCTTGCAAGAAGGCAGGGAAACAGAACCACCATCTGCAGCTCCTTACAGCGACTATATCGAGTGGCTTGACCTCCAAGATCAGGGAGCGGCCAAACGGTACTGGAGCGAGTATCTTGAAGGGTATAAAGGTGAAACCAGGCTTCTTCATAAACGACCGCAGAATGAACAAAAAGCATATGCTTATGCCAATGTGATCTGCGAATTAGACCAAGAACAGACAAAACGGTTGCAGCAGATCGCAAATCAGCATCAAGTGACATTAAATTCGTTGATCCAAACATTGTGGGGGGTTTTATTACAGAAATACAGCGGGTCCGGGGACGTTGTATTTGGCAGTGTCGTGTCCGGAAGGCCGGCGGAAATCCCCGGTGTGGAACAGATGATTGGCCTGTTCATCAATACCATTCCGGTTCGCATCCGCTGTGATGAGGACAGCTCTTTTGCTGAAGCGATGCAAATGGTTCAACAAAAGGCATTGACTTCCCAAGCATTCGATACCTATCCTTTATATGAAATTCAGACAAAAACAGAACAAAAGCAAAACCTGATTGACCATATCATGATCTTTGAAAACTATCCGATAGGACAACAAGTTGAACAGGCAGGACATCATGATGCGGGACTGGACATCATGAATTTTCATATGCAAGAACACTCCCACTATGATTTGAATGTGGTTGTCATTCCTGGCGAAAAGCTTGCCATCCATTTCGTTTTTAATGAAAACGAATATGAAAAATCAGAAGTGGAGCGGCTCCGCGGGCATTTTGAACAGCTCATGCAGCAAGTATTGCAGCAACCATCTGTCAAAATAGAAGAATTGGAGCTTCTGACTGAGCAAGAAAAAGAACATCTGCTCAGTCGTATTCAATCTGACGAGATGGATTACCCACGTGAACAAACGATTCATGAGTTGTTCGAGGAACAAGCGCATCGTACACCTGACCATGCGGCGGTTGTATTCGAGGGTAAACAATTAACCTACGGAGAACTGAACCGGCGATCCAATCAGCTAGCGCGAACCTTGCAGGCAAAAGGAGTGCAGGCGGATCAGCTTGTCGGCATTATGACTGAACGCTCTCTGGAAATGATTGTAGGCATTTTGGGGATTTTAAAAGCGGGCGGAGCATATTTGCCGATAGATCCTGATTCTCCGCCTGAACGCATCCGTTATATTTTAAGTGATTCGGGCATCAGCGTATTGCTTTATCGTGAGAAGCTGCAGAATAACATCGGCTTCCCAGGGACATGTATCGATCTCATAGAGGAACATGCCTATCACGAAAAAGACAACGGCCTTGCGCTCTCTTATCAGTCGAGTCAACTGGCCTATGCCATTTATACTTCCGGTACGACGGGCAAGCCTAAAGGCGCGTTAATTGAACATCGCCAGGTCATTCACCTGATTGAAGGACTTCGCCGCCAAGTTTATTCTGCCTATGATGCTGAGCTGAATGTAGCCATGCTTGCTCCATATTATTTTGATGCTTCTGTTCAGCAAATGTATGCTTCCTTGTTGTTAGGACATACCATGTTTATTGCTCCTAAAGAAGTCGTGTCAGACGGTGCAGCATTATGCCGTTACTATCGGCAGCATTGCATTGACATAACCGACGGAACACCTGCCCACTTAAAGCTCTTGATAGCTGCAGGTGATTTGCAGGAAGTCCCGCTTCGGCACCTTTTAATAGGAGGAGAGGCTCTTTCTAAAACAACGGTAAATCAGCTCATACGATTATTCGACGATTATGGCGCTGCGCCTGCCATCACCAATGTATATGGACCTACAGAAACTTGCGTAGATGCGTCCCTTTTCAACATTGAATGTTCTGCCGATGCTTGGGGACGCAGTCAAATTCATGTCCCTATAGGCAAGCCGTTAGGCAGCAACCGCATGTACATTCTTGATTCAAAAAAGCGGTTGCAGCCTGTGGGCGTCCAAGGCGAGCTGTATATTGCAGGGGACGGTGTCGGGCGGGGCTACTTGAACCTGCCGGAACTAACGGATGAAAAATTTTCTGCCGATCCGTTTGTCCCGACGGACCGAATGTATAGAACCGGTGATCTGGCCCGCCTTATGCCGGATGGAAATATTGAATTTATCGGCCGGATTGATCATCAGGTGAAAATTCACGGTTTTCGGATTGAACTCGGTGAAATCGAATCGGTAATGCTCAACATTCCTGATATTCAAGAAGCCGCCGCAATTGCCCTTGAAGATAAAGATGGAGAGTTTTACCTATGCGGATATTATGCTGCGGATAAGCCAATACAAATCAGTGAACTTCGCGAAAGTCTGGCCCGGCATTTACCGGGATATATGATACCGGCTCATTTTGTGCAGCTGGATAAGATACCGCTGACGCCAAACGGGAAGCTGAACCGTCAGCTATTACCGACTCCGGTCAAAAAGCGGGACAGAGGCATAGAATACGTGCCGCCGCAGACTTCGGCAGAAATCCATCTGGCAGCAATTTGGCAGGATGTTCTCGGTTTAGAGCAGGTGGGGATCCGAGATAACTTCTTTGATATCGGCGGACACTCCCTGCGGGCAACGGCGCTCATTGCAAAGATACAAAAGCAATTGCATGTCCAAATTCCTTTGCGAAACGTGTTCCGTTTCCCAACCATTGAACAGCTCGCGCGGGAAATCACGACGATGGAGCAAACCGGGTATGCCGGGATTCCTGCAATTGAGAAAAGACCATATTATCCGGTATCTTCGGCGCAAAAACGATTGTACATTCTCAATCATCTGGAAGGCGGAGAGCTCAGTTACAACATGCTGGGTCTGATGGCGGTCGAAGGTAAGTTTGATCGTGATAATCTGCAGCAAGCCTTCCTCGCACTGATTCAACGTCATGAATCTTTGCGCACCGGTTTTAAAATGGCCGGCGGAGAACCTGTTCAGTATGTCTTGGATCACGCAGAGTTTGAAGTAGAGTGGTATCAGGCAGAAGAAAATGATGCAGGCCTTTATATCCGCCAATTTATTCGCCCGTTTCATCTGGAAAAGCCTCCGCTGCTTCGTGTGGGGCTGATTGAACTTCGACCTGACCGCGGAATTCTGCTGTTTGATATGCATCATATTATTTCTGACGGAACATCTATGAGCATATTGATTAAAGAATTTATTCGGATTTATGAAGGAGAGACATTACCGCCCCTGCGCATCCAGTACAAGGACTACGCAGTATGGCAGACCGGAGAAGCGCGGTTAAAACAGATCCAAAACCAAGAAGCCTATTGGTTAGAGCTGTACAGCGGCGACGTTCCTGTCCTTCATCTGCCTACAGATTATATACGGCCGTCGGCACGGGATTTTGCGGGAGCTACGATGCATTTCACGCTTGATAAGCAAAAAAGCGCCGGGTTAAAGCAGTTGGCGTCCCAAAACGAATCTACTTTATATATGGTGCTCCTTGCGTCTTATACATTATTGCTTTCAAAATACAGCGGCCAGGAAGACATTATTGTCGGCAGCCCTATTGCGGGGAGACCGCATGCGGATTTGGAACCCATTATCGGAATGTTTGTGAATACACTGGCGATGAGAAATTACCCCGAAAAAGGGAAGACGTTCTCTCAGTATCTGTCCGAGGTTAAGGAGAATGCCCTAAAAGCTTATGAGCATCAAGATTACCCGTTTGAAGCGCTGATTGACCAACTGAATATCGCCAGAGATTTGAGCCGTAATCCGTTGTTTGACACCATGTTTGTGCTTCAAAACACGGAGCAGGAACAGTTAGATATAAATGACGTAACTTTCAAACCATACCCAAGCGAACATACGATGGCTAAATTTGATTTAACCTTAACGGCTGTGGAAGAAGACTCGGGTATTCATTTCACGATGGAATACTTGACGGCTCTGTTTAAACCGGAAACGATCGAACGTATGATGGGGCATTTTGCGCAGCTGATTGATTCGATTATTAAACAACCTGAGGCCGAGCTGGCTGATTTGAATATGATAACCCGAGAAGAGAAGAGTGAAATTCAGAAACTCTTTAACGATACTGCAACCGCAGAAAAACGTATTCCGCCAACGATTCATCAACTTTTTGAGCAGCAGGCTGGGCTTAACCCAGACCATGAAGCCGTCCTGTTTGAAAATCAGACTCTGACTTATCGTCAGCTGAATGAACGTTCCAATCAGCTGGCGCGCGTCCTTCAAGATAAGGGTGTAGGCACAGATCAGGTGGTTGCCGTTCTCACGGATCGCTCAGCAAATATGATGATCGGCATTTTAGCGATATTAAAGGCCGGCGGAGCATTTCTTCCTATCGATCCGGAACTTCCTGATGAACGGCGGGCTTTTTTGATGAAAGACAGCGGCGCCGGTGTGCTATTGACTAGTGCAGGTCATGCCATTCCGCCGCTCTTTGAAGGGGCAGTTCTTCTGCTTGACGATCCGTTACTATATCAAGGCGGGACAGATAATCTTCAACTCTCCTATTCGGAAAATGACTTAATGTACGTCATTTACACGTCTGGTACAACAGGGAAGCCAAAAGGGGTTCAATTAGAACATAAAACGATGACGAATCTGTTCGCATATGAACGAGACCATACGCAGCTGCGTTTTGACAGAGTGCTGCAATTTGCTGCCATGAGCTTTGATGTCTGCTATCAAGAAATTTTCTCCGCGCTTTCAAGCGGAGGGACACTCTGTATCATCAGCAATGAGGCAAAACGGGAAATACGTCAGTTCAATGATTTTGTCAGAACGCACAGGGTACAAACAGCATTTCTTCCGACCGCGTTCCTTAAGCTCCTTGGCTCGGAGAAACACTATTTCGAACCGTTCGCCGAGTGCGTGGATCACATTATCGCAGCGGGAGAACAGCTCATCGCAACAAGTATACTGCGTGACATGCTGGCGCACCACCATGTCACTCTTCATAATCATTACGGTCCGTCGGAAACGCATGTCGTGACCATGTATACCGTTGATCCGGATATTAATCAGGAGCTTCAGCCGATCGGCAAACCGATTTCAAATACGGAGATTTTCATTTTAAATGAGGCCGGAACGCTTCAGCCTGTCGGGATCGTCGGTGAGCTTTGTATTTCCGGGGTCAGCTTAGCCAGAGGTTATCATAACAGGGAGTCTTTGACGCGCGAAACATTTGTTCCGCACCCATATGACACGAAACAACGAATGTATAAAACAGGTGATCTGGCCCGTTACCTTCCCGACGGAAACATTGAATATGCGGGAAGGATGGACCATCAGGTCAAAATACGCGGTTACCGGATTGAGCTCGGCGAGGTGGAAGCCGCTCTGCTAAGCATCGGGCATGTTCAAGAAGCCGTTGTCCTGTCAAAAGAAAATGCAGATGGACAAAACGATTTGTATGCCTATTTTACAGCGGAGCAATCATTGCCGATCAGTCAGCTAAAAGAAAAACTTGCTGATCAAATACCGGGCTACATGATTCCTTCATACTTCATCCAGCTGGAGAAACTGCCGTTAACCTCCAATGGAAAAGTAAATCGAAGAGCATTACCGAGTCCTGAAGTCGGTTTGCAAACCGGGACTGACTACGTCGCTCCGCGGACGAGTATGGAAGAGAAGCTGGTATGCATCTGGCAAGACGTTCTGAAGGTAAAAGAAATAGGCGTGAAAGATAACTTTTTTGATCTGGGCGGCCACTCGTTACGGGGAATGACGCTCATTGCCAAAATCCATAAGGAATTCAATAAAAGCATTTCATTAAGAGAAGTATTTCAATATCCGAAAGTTGAAGAAATGGCAAAGGCCATTGCTGAAGCTGAAGCCTGCGGATCGGATTATATTCCGGCTGCCAAAGAAAAAGATGTCTATCCTGTATCCTCCGTGCAGAAGATGGTTTACCTGTCAACACAAATCGAAGGCGGCGAACTTAGCTACAATATGCCGGGAATCCTTGCATTAGAAGGAAAAATCGATATGAATCGCTTACAAATCGCTTTCCAAAGACTGATCCAGCGTCATGAGTCGCTGCGCACCGGATTTGAAATGATCCGCGGAGAACTGGTGCAGGTGATCAAACCGCAAATGGAGTTCTCTATGGAAAGGTATAAGGCAGCACCTGACGAGGTTGAGGAACTTTTCCGCACCTTCGTGCGGCCATTCGATCTCAGCCAGGCTCCATTACTTCGGGCTGGACTCATCGAGTTGGAACAAGACCGGCATATTTTTATGTTTGACATGCACCATATCATTACGGACGGCGCCTCCATGAATATTTTTGTCGAAGAACTGATTCAATTGTATGACGGCAGAGCGTTAGCTCCGCTCCGTATACAATACAAAGACTTCACTGAATGGAAGCTGCAAAAAGAGCAAAGAGAACGAATCAAGAGGCAGGAAGAGTATTGGCTGGGTGTATTTCATGAGGAGCTTCCGTCATTCGAGCTGCCGAAAGATTTTGCAAGGCCGCCGGTGAGAAGCTTCGATGGGAAGCGGCACAATTTTGTGCTCGATAAGACTGTCATCCAAGGTGTAAAGCAGCTGGAAGAATTGACCGAATCGACCGCTTATATGATTTTGTTTTCGGCCTATTCCATACTGCTGGCTAAATATAGCGGCCAGGATGATATCGTCGTCGGTACACCTATTGCGGGGAGAATACATGAAGATTTGCAACATATCATCGGAATGTTTGTAAATACATTAGCCATCCGTACCGCTCCGATGGCTGAAAAGACATTTATGGATTATATAACGGAAACAAAAGAAACAATGCTGAAGGCTTATGAAAATCAAGAGTATCCTTTTGAAGAATTAGTTGAAAAACTGGGTGTAAAACGGGACTTAAGCCGCAATCCATTGTTCGATACGATGTTTGTCATGCAAAATACGGAACAAACGGATATTGAGGTAGACTCTCTCGCCGTCAGACCTTATGAACAAACAAATACGGCTGCCAAGTTTGATTTACAGCTGACCTTTGTAATAGATCAGGATGAGATACAAGGCAGCTTTGATTACTGCACAAAGCTATTTAAAAAGAAAACCATTGCTGTATTGGCCAAGGATTACGTCATGATCCTCTCGGCGATTTTACGAAATCCATCCATTCCTTTAAGAGAAATTCAATTAACCGAAAAAGTAAACAAAAGTAAACACCTCGCAAGCACAATCGAATTGGATTTCTAATAATGGCCGGCGCGGCTGTCCCGGCACGAATGCCGCGGCTGCCGCAAGCCGCCTTAAAAACAGGAATGAAACCAACTGGAGGGATATGAATGTCAGAATTCAAACAACAGGAGTTGTTCTGGGGCCACATGTTTCACACGGAAGACCGCCCCAGTGCATTCCCTTCGTTTCAAGTGTCCGACTCAACATTAAAGCGTGATGTATCGAGTGCATCTGACTGTATTCACAGTTCATTGAGTTCAGATGTATCACGGCGCATCCTGACCATGACGAATCAAACGCCAATGGCCGTCTATCTGATACTCCTGATCGGAATTGAGTCCCTATTGTACAAATACACGGGGGAAGAGGGTGTAATTACAGGGGTTCCAACCTTTGAAGACGAAACTGATGAAGATCTTCGTTTAGATCAGCTCATGTTAATCAAACAAAATATAAATGCCGACAGTACGTTTAAATCTATATTCCATGAACTGAAACATACGCTGGACGAAGCGATCCTATATCAGGACGTTCCCTTTGATATAATGGCCGGACAGCTGCGACTGGACTACAATACAAATCATTTGCCAATCATCCATACGGTTGTTTCATTAGAGCAAATTCATTCTAAGCGTTTCATAGAAACGGCTGCTTCAGATGCCTTATTTCAGTTTGCTATGGAGGAAGACTCGATTGATGTAAAGTTATTTTTTAATGAACAAGCCTATGATCGTCAGTATATGATGCAGGTAATCGGGCATTTAAACCGTCTATTTTCTATCATGTTATTTCAGTCGGACCTCACTCTCGGTGAAGTAAATATTTTGTCTGAAGCGGAGACTAATACATTTCTCGTTGACTATCACCATACGAAAACTGAATATCCGCGAGATAAGACGATCTATCAGTTATTCGAAGAACAGATGAAACGAACACCCGATCAAGCCGCCATTATTTGCGGAGAAAAACAATTCACGTATCGTCAGCTCAATGAACGTGCCAATCAATTAGCCCGAACGTTGAGAGCCAAGGGCATGCGGACAGATCGGCTCGCAGCCATCATCAGCGATCATAACGTTGAGGTGGTAGTTGGAATACTGGCCGTATTAAAAGCGGGCGGTGCCTATGTGCCAATTGATCCGGATTATCCGAAGCATCGCATACAGTATATAGTAGATGACTCCCAAGCTGATATCGTCTTGACGCAGAGCCATCTCCGAAAGCAATTGGAACTTACGGGCACAATGGTTTTCATCGATGAGGAAAGTTCTTACCACGAAGACGGCTCTTACCTTGAACCGATCAGCAGTACGAAGGATTTGGCCTATGTCATCTATACGTCGGGTTCCACAGGCAAGCCTAAAGGTGTGGCAATTGAGCATCAAGGCTTAACCAATTATATTTGGTGGGCCCGCAGGGTATATGTCAAAGGAGAAAAAACCAACTTTCCTCTATACTCGTCCATCGCTTTTGATCTAACGGTAACGTCTGTTTTTACTCCGCTTATTACCGGCAATGCCATTATTGTCTACGGAGGAGAAAACAGGGCGGCCTTGCTTTATTCCATTGTGCAGGATCCGAGGGTGGATATTATCAAATTAACCCCGGCTCATTTGCAGTTATTAAAAGAAATGAACATCTCTCCTGAGTGCACCATTCGGAAATTAATTGTTGGCGGCGACAATTTAAGCACGCGTCTCGCCCAAAATATCAGCGGACAATTCGGCGGCAGAATCGAAATCTTTAACGAATACGGCCCTACAGAGACAGTCGTCGGCTGTATGATTTATTCCTTTGATCCGCAAAACGACAGACGTGAATCAGTGCCGATCGGAACCGCTGCGGACAATATGAACATTTATGTACTGGATAAGAGCATGAAGCCGGTGCCAATCGGCGTCCCGGGAGAAATTTATATCAGCGGGGACGGCATTGCCAGAGGTTATTTGAACCGGCCGGAATTAACAGCGGAAAGGTTTCTGCGGCATCCCTTTGTACCGGAGGGGAAAATGTACCGGACGGGAGACTTGGCCAGGCGGCTGCCGGACGGTAATATCGAATACCTCGGAAGGATCGACCACCAGGTAAAAATCCGCGGTTACCGCATTGAAATCGGTGAAGTCGAAGCCGCATTTTTTCATATACCGCCGATTCAAGAAGCCCTCGTTATTGCACAAGAAACCAACGGGGAAACATCTTTGTGCGCCTATTATACGGCACAGCATTCTTTAACCGCAGGTGAGATCCGGGAACATCTGTCCCGGCAGCTTCCGGACTATATGATACCTGCTTATTTCGTACAGCTGAAAGCGATGCCGCTTACTTCCAACGGAAAAATAGATCGTCAGGCACTGCCTGTTCCAACAGGAAATCTCACGGGCAATACCTATACAGCTCCGCGGACAGAACTGGAAAAAATCCTAGCTGGAGTGTGGGAGTCGGTATTAGGCGCAGAACGCGTCGGAATCGACGATCATTTCTTTGAGCTGGGGGGAGATTCAATTAAGTCGATTCAAGTGACATCAAGCTTATATCAATCAGGGTATAAGCTTGACATCAAACACTTGTTCAAGCATCCGACGATCGCTGGGGTTGTTCCTTTTGCAGAGCCGGTCATCCGAATTGCTGAACAAGGAGAAATTAAAGGCCGGTCGCTTCTGACACCGATTCAGCATTGGTTTTTCGCCCAGCAATATCCGGATTTGCATCATTATAACCAATCCATCATGCTTTGCTGGAAAGAGAAATTGGATGAATCGAAGCTTCGCAAAGTCATGAAGAAGATTGCTGAGCATCACGATGCTTTACGTATGGTTTATGTTCCGACAGAACATGGATACCAAGCCCGAAACCGGGGGATCGATGAAGGAGATTTATTCAGCCTTGAAGTGTTCTCCTTACTTGGAGAAAACAACCCTGCCCAAACGATAGAAACGATCTCCAATGACATTCAGCAATCCATCCATTTAGCCGAAGGTCCGCTCATGAAACTGGGATTGTTTCAATGTCAGGATGGAGATCATTTGCTGATTGCGATTCATCATTTGGTCGTCGATGGCGTATCGTGGAGGATTTTACTTGAGGATATTGCAGCAGCTTATGAGCAGCTTCAAAACGGCGAAGCGATCCGGCTTCCGAAGAAAACAGACTCATACCTTTTATGGGCTGAACAATTGAAACGTTATGCAGAAAGTCAGGAATTCGAAGCAGAAAATCAATACTGGTTCGGGCAGAAACATAACCCGCAACATACATTGCCAAAGGACAAAGAACAGGAGACCGGTCTGGCCGAAGACCGGGAAACGATCATCGTCCAATGGACGGCGGAAGAAACCGAATCTTTATTAAAAAAATCTAACCGGGCCTATACGACTGACATTAACGATTTATTGCTGACCGGACTTGGAACGGCTATTCATCGTTGGACCGGTTATGAAGACATTCTCATTCATCTGGAAGGACACGGCAGAGAATCTATTTTTCAAGACCTTGATATTTCACGTACGGTGGGATGGTTCACAAGCCTATACCCGGTTTCGCTCCAAATTAATGCAGACCAGGATATCTCGCAGCGGATTAAAACAGTGAAAGAAAATTTGCGTAAGATCCCGCAAAAAGGAATAGGTTATGGCCTGATTAAGTATTTGTCCGATCACCCGAAGGCTTCCGAATTTACCGGACAGCCGGAAATCAGTTTCAATTATTTGGGTCAATTTGATCAAGATTTCCGAAACGGCAGGATGGAGGTATCTCCTTACTCAAGCGGGAAAACAGTCAGTGACAAGCGCCCCATAACCTATGCACTTGATATCAATGGCATGATTTCAAACGGTCAATTGTCGTTGGCAATCAGTTATTGCGGTAAACAATATCAAAGAGAAACAATGGAAGCCTGTGCCGCTCTCTTAAAAAGCAGTTTGCAGCAAGTCATCGAACATTGTGATGCTCAAGATCAAATTCACCTGACGCCAAGCGATATTTCATTTGAAGATATAACGATCGGTGAACTAGATCAATTTGTGCAACAAACACATCACCTTGGTGAAATTGAAAATATATACCCATTAACCCCTATGCAGAAAGGAATGTTGTTCCATAGCTTGATCGATTCGGCTTCCGAAGCTTACTTTGAACAAGCCGCTTTTGATCTGAAAGGTTTCTTGGATATCGAGGCATTTAGGATGAGCTTGGTGCAGCTGGCCGAAAGATATGACATTCTTCGAACTCTTTTTTATACAGAATGGAAAGATCAGCCTTTGCAGATTGTATTCCGGCAAAAGCAGATTGAAACTGTCGTTGAAGATATTCGCAGCATGAACAGTCATCAACGCAGCGAGTTTATTGCCGATTTTGCGAGAAGAGATAAGGCGCGAGGATTCAATCTCACCCGAGATGCTTTAATGCGCGTATCGATCCTGCGGACTGAGGAAGACCGAGCGCGGTTGATATGGAGCTTTCATCATATTTTAATGGATGGCTGGTGTTTGCCTCTTGTTACGAAAGAAGTGTTTGAAACCTATTATGCGATTCTTGAGCGGAGGCAGCCGAAGCGGGGAGCCGTCACTCCATACAGCCGATATATCGAATGGCTGGATAAAAAAGATCACAAGCAGGCAGCAGCCTATTGGCGTGATTATTTGGAAGGCTATGAAGGGCAAACTGTTTTGTTACAAGAACAATCCTCCAACCAGCCGAAAGGATACGAAAAAGGAGAGCATGCGTTTCGTTTAGGAAAGCAGCTCACAGATGAGATCAAACGGGCCGCAAGCCACCATCAAGTCACGCTCAATACATGGATACAAACCGCATGGGGCTTATTGCTGCAAAGATATAACGGGAGTCAGGATGTCGTTTTCGGCACTGTCGTATCCGGCCGGCCGGCAGAAATCCCGGGAATTGAAACTATGGTCGGTTTATTTATCAATACCATTCCCGTACGTATTCATACGCAACCTGAAATGACAGCTGCACAAGTATTGAAAATGAACCAGGAGCAGGCACTGGCTTCTCAAGCATACGATACATTTCCGTTGTATGAAATTCAGGCTCAAACTGAGCAAAAGCAGCAGTTGATCAATCATATTATGGTATTTGAGAATTACCCGGTCGAGAAACAAATAGAACATATGAAGCAGGATGACAAAGCATTAGACATTATCGATTTTCATATGGAAGAACATACACATTACGATTTTACTTTTATAGTTATGCCGGCCGGAGAAATTGAAATTCGTTTTGTATACAATCGTGATATTTATGATCAAGCATGTGTCGAACGGATGCAGGCGCATTTCATGCAAATCATTAAGCAAATGGCGGACGATCAGGAAACTCGCGTCCAAGAACTGAATATAGTAACAGCGGATGAACGATCTCTCCTAATAGACAAGTTTAACGATACGGCGGCCGAGTATCCAAACAAAAAGACGATTCATCAATTGTTTGAGGAACAAGCGGAGCGAACGCCGGAGCAAGTAGCGATTGTTTTTGAAGATCAGAAGCTGACGTATCGGGCATTAAATGAACGCGCTAATCAGTTGGCCCGAACTTTGGTCGCCAAAGGACTTCAGGCTGAGCAGCTTGTTGGCATTATGGCGGAACGTTCACCGGAGATGGTGTTAGGCATCCTCGCTATTTTGAAAGCGGGAGGGGTTTATGTACCGATCGATCCGGAATATCCGGAAGAACGCATCCATTATATGCTTGAAGATTCTAACGTCTCTATATTATTATTGCAAAATCATCTTCTAAAATGTACCGCTTATCAAAGTCATGCTGTCTTCCTTGACGATCCGTCATCATACGACGCCGAAGCATCCAATCTCAATCTAAGGACAGCCCCAAATCAATTAGCCTACGTCATCTATACATCAGGAACAACGGGGAATCCGAAAGGAACGCTCATTGAACATAAAAATGTGGTCCGTCTATTATTTAATAACAAAAACCTTTTTGATTTTAACGCATCGGACACATGGACCTTGTTCCATTCCTTCTGCTTTGATTTTTCAGTGTGGGAAATGTACGGAGCACTGCTGCATGGGGGCAAATTAGTGATTGTTCCGAAACAAACAACAAAAAACCCCGAAAGGTATTTGCAATTGTTAAAGTCGGAAGCAGTGACAATTTTAAATCAAACGCCAAGTTATTTCTACCAACTGATGCAGGAGGAGAGAGCATATTCAGAATCCAATTTAAACATCCGAAAAATCATATTTGGCGGAGAGGCGTTAAATCCATCCTTCTTGAAAGACTGGAAGATTAAATATCCTTTAACGCAATTAATCAATATGTACGGCATCACGGAAACCACCGTTCATGTCACATATAAAGAAATCACGGAACGAGAAATCGGCGAGGGCAGAAGCAACATCGGACAACCTATTCCTACCCTGCAAGCGTATATTTTGGACGAATATCAACGCATTCAGGTAATGGGCATACCGGGAGAGCTCTATGTTGCAGGAGAGGGACTGGCTAGAGGATATTTGAACCGCCCGGAATTAACGGCAGAGAAATTTGTTGAACACCCATTTGCCCCAGGCGAAAAAATGTACAAAACGGGAGATGTCGCCCGATGGCTGCCTGACGGCAATATCGAGTATTTGGGAAGAATTGATCATCAGGTGAAAATCCGGGGCTACCGGATTGAACTCGGCGAGATCGAAACAGCTTTATTGCAACTGGAATCTGTCAAAGAAGCGGTCGTCATCGCGATTGAAGAAGAGGGCTCCAAGCAGCTGTGCGCCTACTTGACAGGAGACGAATCATTCAATACGGCGCAGCTGAAGCGGCATTTGCTGAACAAACTGCCCGCGTATATGATTCCAGCCTATTTTGTACAAGTAGAGAAGATGCCGATAACCGCTAATGGAAAAATCGACTGGAAAGCTTTGCCGGCTCCTAAGGGAAATAGGCTCACCGGGACCGAATACGCAGCACCCGAAACGTTAATTGAAAAGCAGCTGGCCGAGATTTGGAAGAACATTTTAGGTCTCACTGACCCGGGGATTAAAGATAATTTCTTTGACGTGGGCGGCCATTCACTCAAAGTTTTGCAAGTTATTCATCAAATTAACGCCAGTATGGGAATCAAAATGCATTATCAAGCCGTATACGATTTTCCTACCATCGAAACAATGGCACGCGCCATTCAAGCCGCGGTGTTCGAGTCCAAGACGGATAACGTATTCGTCAAGATGAATCAGAACGGTTCAATCCCTGTGTTCTGTTTCCCGCCTTTAATCGGGTATGGGCTGGTTTATAATGAAATGGGGAAAAGACTTGATGGTAGCTGCACCGTCTATGCCGCTGATTTCTTAGAAGAGCCGTCTTATGAGAAAGAGATCGTTGACCTGTATGCAGAAAGTATGATAGGTATTCAAGAAGAAGGGCCTTTTGTTTTGCTTGGTTATTCTTCGGGATCGAATTTAGCTTTTGAGGTTGCCAAAGCCTTGGAGAAGCGAGAGCGCGTCGTATCAGATGTGATCATGCTTGATTCTAAAATCACCGTTTCGGTTACGCATTTATCGGAAACGGAAATTGATGAGATCGTCCATTTGAATATGGATATTATTCCAGACTACTACCAAGACATATTAACCCTTCCTTCGATTAAGGATAAAATCAGAAGCTATCTTGCGTATCACAATGAACTGATCAATACCGGCGCCGTTAACGCCAACATACATCATTTGTTGTGTGGCGATTTGACTGATAGAGGATGGACGCAATCAACTATACAGCATTACCTTGAGTACAAATTAAAAGGAGACCATGTGACGATCTTTGAACCTCATAATATCGAAGAAAATGTGGACGCAATTCGATCTATTATCAAAAGGATTGAAGAACGGCATCGTCAAGGACTTATTCTTGATGAACAACTGTCAATGGGATCGTTTGCGGGAGACGCAAAGTTTGACAAAATGTAAATGATCAAGTGTAAAACGCCGCTGGCCTGGCAGTCAGCGGCGTTTTTTATTAAAAAGGCGAGAGTAATACTCCTGTGTTTGCAAGGCTTACTCTAGAAGCGTTCTTCATGACCAGTTGTCATCAAATGGTAAAAAAATCATCCATTTTAAGGAAAAAGAAGGATGTCAAGTTATTAGAAAAAAGTTAGCGTATGTTTATGGGTTCTAGCTTTATTATTGAGTTGCTTATCTGCGGAGTCTGCTTTTGCTGCCGGTACTACAATTTGTCATCAAATGTTAAAAGACCCCCAATTTTAAAGAAAAAGGAGGAGTGTTAAGTTATGTGTAAAAAGTGTAGCGTATGTTTATGGGTCCTTGCTTTATTATTGAATTGCTTCACTGGGAAGTCTGCGTATGCTGCCAGTACTACAATTGCAAAACATGCAGGGAATTCAAACCCGCTTATAGACCATCATTTGGGAGCAGATCCGTTTGCGCTTACCTATAACGGAAGAGTCTACATCTATATGTCAAGCTATGACTATGAATATAATAGCGACGGAACGATTAAGGATAATTCATTTGCCAATTTGAATAAAATATTCGTCATTTCTTCAGCAGATATGGTGAACTGGACAGATCACGGAGCGATTCCTGTAGCGGGTGCCAATGGGGCGAATGGCGGCCGGGGGATTGCTAAATGGGCAGGAGCATCATGGGCCCCGTCAGCCGCGGTGAAAAAGATCAATGGTAAAGATAAATTTTTCCTTTATTTCGCAAACGGCGGCGGAGGTATCGGGGTTCTCACCGCAGACAGCCCGACCGGCCCATGGACAGATCCGATCGGAAAAGCGCTGGTAACGCCAAATACGCCAGGAATGTCCGGTGTTGTATGGCTTTTTGATCCGGCAGTATTCGTAGATGATGATGGTACCGGTTACCTATATGCCGGCGGAGGCGTTCCGGGCGGTTCTAATCCCACGCAGGGGCAATGGGCCAATCCTAAAACAGCAAGAGTCATGAAATTAGGGCCTGATATGACCAGTGTTGCCGGAAGTGCATCTACGATTGATGCGCCTTTTATGTTTGAAGATCCGGGAATGCATAAGTATAACGGAAAATATTACTATTCCTATTGTATCAATTTCGGGGGCGCGCACCCGGCCGATAAACCTCCAGGTGAGATCGGCTATATGACCAGCTCAAGTCCTATGGATTCTTTTTCGTATAGAGGGCACTTTCTGAAAAATCCGGGAGCATTTTTCGGAGGTGGCGGGAACAATCACCATGCTGTTTTCAATTTTAAAAACGAGTGGTATGTGGTGTATCATACTCAAACTGTCAGCTCCGCTCTTTACGGGGCCGGCAAAGGATATCGCTCTCCCCATATTAATAAGCTTGTGCATAATCCAGATGGCTCCCTGCAAGAGGTAGCGGCAAATTTTGCAGGTGTCAAACAGCTATCCAACTTGAATCCATATAACCGGGTAGAAGCGGAAACGTTTGCCTGGAACGGACGGAGTTTGACAGTGGCATCCTTAGCACCCGGCGGGCCGGTCAATAATCAACATGTCACAAACATTCATAACGGAGACTGGATTGCTGTAGGAAATGCAGAATTCGGGTCAGGCGGTGCCAGGACGTTTAAAGCAAATGTAGCATCGGCTGGAGGCGGAAAAATAGAAGTGCGTCTCGATAGTGCAAACGGTAAGCTTGTCGGAACCTTGAATGTCCCTTCCACAGGCGGAACGCAATCTTGGAGAGAAATAGAAACTGCGGTAAGCGGCGCAGCCGGTATTCACAACGTATTCTTTGTATTTACCGGAACTGGTACAGGAAACTTGTTTAATTTTGATTACTGGCAGTTTACGCAAAGATAGGAGAAAACCTTTTGTTTGTAAATATAAAATGAGACAGAACAGATTTTTCTAATACCGTAAAGACAGATGAAGGAGAGGAAAAAATGATTTCATTCGTAAAAAAACCACTTTTTGTATTATTGGTATGTTTCACTATGCTGTCAGTCATACTAACCGGACCAGGCGCCACTGAAGTTTTGGCAGCAAGTGATGTAACAGTTAATTTATCTGCAGAAAAACAAGTGATTCGCGGATTTGGAGGAATGAACCACCCCGCTTGGATTGGGGATCTTACAGCAGCTCAAAGAGAAACCGCTTTGGCAATGGACAGAGTCAGTTAGGTTTTTCAATCTTAAGAATTCATATTGATGAAAATAGAAATAATTGGTACAGTGAATTAGAGACTGCAAAGAGTGCGATCAAACATGGAGCAATCGGTTTTTGCTTCTCCCTGGAATCCTCCAAGCGATATGGTCGAAACCTTCAATCGAAATGGTGACACATCAGCTAAACGGCTAAGATACGATAAGTACGCTGCATACGCGCAGCATCTTAACGATTTTGTTACCTACATGAAGAATAACCTACATGAAGAATAATGGTGTGAATCTTTATTCGATTTCCGTTCAAAACGAACCTGATTATGCACACGACTGGACGTGGTGGACTCCGCAAGAAATGCTTCGTTTTATGAGAGAAAATGCCGGTTCGATTAATACCCGTGTCATTGCGCCTGAGTCATTTCAATACTTGAAGAATTTGTCGGACCCGATTTTGAACGATCCGCAGGCTCTTGCCAATATGGATATTCTCGGAACCCACCTTTATGGTACTCAGGTCAGTCATTTTCCTTATCCTCTTTTCAAACAAAAAGGAGCGGGGAAGGACCTTTGGATGACGGAAGTATACTATCCGAACAGTGATAACAACTCGGCGGATCGATGGCCCGAGGCATTGGATGTTTCACATCATATTCACAACTCGATGGTAGAGGGAGATCTTCAAGCTTATGTTTGGTGGTACATTCGCAGATCATACGGTCCTATGAAAGAAGACGGTGCGATCAGCAAACGCGGTTACAATATGGCTCATTTCTCGAAGTTTGTGCGTCCCGGCTATATAAGGGTTGATGCAACGAAAAACCCTAATCCGAACGTTTACGTGTCAGCCTATAAAGGTGACAACAAGGGCGTTATTGTTGCCATTAACAAAAGCAACACAGGAGTCAACCAAAACTTTGTTTTGCAGAATGGATCTGCTTCTCAGGTATCTAGATGGATCACGAGCAGCAGCAGCAATCTTCAACCTGGAACGAATCTCAATGTAACTGGCAATCATTTTTGGGCGCATCTTCCAGCTCAAAGCGTGACAACATTTGTCGCAAATCGTTAAGGGTACCTAAGGCACGCAACTCATTTTTCAATAGAATGTTATATCTCAAGCTTTTTTAGTTTACATAATATATATTCTAGGAAGTAAACAAAATAAAAGAATTTCTGTCTCAACTCAAAAGTATACTTAAGTTAGTGAGACAGAAGATGAAATTTTACTATTGAATGTCCAAATCAAAAAAATGGCGTTTTCAATCCATAATATATTGCTTCTAAATCTCCCAGCGTCATATCGCCATATGCGCATTTGATAACCGAGTCAGCAAATACATCGTAGTCATAATCTGTAGAAAAACCTTGCTGCAGCTGTTTTTCATAAGCTTCAATCTGTTCTTTTTGATGTTGGATATCATTTTCCTTACCCGGATAGTCCGGACCATTTATCGCATTATTCATTTCTTTGAACAGCATCATATACTGCTTCAGTGTTTCATCCACAACCTAACCTCCTTGTTTTGCTGTATAAGATGATGAAAACGGACATCATTGCTGATGCCCGCCAAAAGCTAAACTGATCTGGGTTCCGTTCCCCAAATAAGTTTTCCATGTTTATATAGTATGATTTTTTTCATTGTTTTAAACGCATTTGATTGGAAAAAATCCAATCCTCGCGTTGTGCATAATTGCTCCAGTCATCATTCTGAAGACAAAGCTGTATATTCTCTGTGCTGTGTTTGCTCGCTCCTGGTGACAGCGTTCCATTTTTAAACCCTAGTTCCAGATCTGGTTTCCGTTCGTACTACCATCACCTGCTCTGTATTGCACAGAGAAGCTGTTTTTTTGTTTGGGTTAATCTTGTGTTGGCGTTTCAACGCTTCCCTTCATCGAATTTTGTTGCCGAGAATGTTTTCTCTTACGAACGTTCCTGAAGCGGATAAATCTGATAACGGCCACCCTCCTGTTTTAGATGCTCCCGGCTTTAAAGCTGAAGATGATTCCTGCTTATCAGAAAGATTCCAGTTTACCCAGCTGATGTTCTTGCTGTTGAGATAATTTAGCCATTCCCGTGACTGGTTAAGAAATACTCCGCCATTTCCAGAAGCATCGCTTGTCCCCCACTCCGTCACAAAAATAGGTTCTCCTTTGCTGAGTGCATAGTTTGCTTTATCCCGTAAAAACTGGCCATGTGTGCCGGCATAAAAATGAAGCGCGTACATGACATTTGCATCCTGAAGCTGATCATCGGCAGCATCATTCACATCCTGGCTCCATGTGCCGGTACCGACAATGATGATGTTGTCGGGATCGTTTTTGCGGATAACGGGAATCACTTCTTCCGCATACGGTTTAATATCACGCTTCCAGTTCACATCGCCGTTTGGTTCGTTCGCAATTTCATAAATCACGTTTGGCGTGCTTCCGTAAAGGCTTGACATTTCCTTGAAGAATTCTTTTGCCTTCTCTTTATTTTGGTTAGGATTGCCGTCATTTAAGATATGCCAGTCAATGATGACATATATCCCAAGCTCTTTTGCCGCTTCAACCGCTTCTTTTACTTTGTTTTTCACAGACGGATTATCAATATAACCGCCGTCTGCCGTATACATCGCCGCTCGGAAAACCGTAATGCCCCAATCGTCTCTCAGCCATTTTAAGGTGTCTTTATTGACAAAATCACCATACCATTGCAATCCATGTGAACTGATCCCCTTCAGCTGCACCGCCTTTCCGTCTTGATTGACTAGCTGTGTTCCTTTTATGCTTAGCTGCCCATTTATGGATACTGGCGTTTCCCCCCCTGCTGCAGATGCTTGTGGAGCAGGCATACCGCCGATTGCTAGTAATGCAATGAATAAACATACGATTAAATTAGAGACTGAACGTTTCATATAGAATATTCTTTCCTCCTTTAAATCATTATGTGCTTAGCAACTCACAGCTCTCCTCCCTTTTTTGTAGCACGGACTCATTGTAAAAAACCTTTCTCATGATTGTCTATCAACCTAATTTCTTGTTTTTAGGCGGTTTAAAAGGCTGCCAATTTGCTCTTTTTGTCTTGTTTCAGATACTGCTAATACAGGTGGACCACATATAAAAGTGTTTAACCAGGACTTTACACGTTGCTTTTTTATGAAATCATAACATTCCGCTTCTTTTCGCCAAATAAAAAGGCTGCATTCAATTTGAATGCAGCCGAGTTCTTATACTTCTTGTCTTTCATCTTCCCAAGTTTCAGTGTTTTTAAGACCCGGGATGTTTTTCGCTTTGAATACAGGATCAAGTCCTTGTTTACGCTGTTTCGCGTAATCTTTATACACTTTGTAAGCAACGTTCGACAGCAGTGTAATAACAATTAAGTTAATCAGCGCCATGATCCCCATAAAGAGGTCCGCCATGTCCCATACAATCTGGAACCCTGCTACACATCCAAAGACCACCATAGCAATAACCGCGATGCGGTAAATATTCAGCCATGTTTTGCTTGTTTTAATAAATTCAATGTTTGTCTCACCATAATAATAGTTTCCGACAACTGAACTAAAGGCAAACAAGAACATTGCGATTGCTATAAAACCAGGCGCCCAACCTCCAATATGATGGCTCAGAGCAGCCTGTGTCACTTGGATGCCGTCTCCTTTTGGTGTTACACTGTATAGTAAAATGATAAACGCTGTAGATGTACATACGATAAATGTATCGAAAAACACGCCTAATGTTTGAATAAAGCCCTGTTTTGCCGGATGCGAAACATGAGCTGTCGCAGCAGCGTTAGGCGCGCTACCCATTCCCGCTTCGTTAGAGAAAAGCCCGCGCTGTGCACCGATGACGATGATCGCTCCCAGTCCTCCGCCAACAACTTGTTCAAATCCCAAAGCATTTTTGACAATTGTCGCAATTACGCTTGGGAATGCAGAAATATTGGTGAATACAACATATAGTGCAATGAGAATATAAAGACCCGCCATTACCGGAACAATCAATTGTGTCACTGCGACTACACGTTTTAAACCGCCGAAAATAATAAAAGCCGTTAAAGCAGCAAGAACAATAGCCACAACTGTTTTGTTCACATGAAATGCGCCTTCTAACGCTCCCGCAATTGTATTGGATTGAACAGCGTTAAAAATTAAACCGAATGATACAGTAATTAAAACAGCGAATACGATTCCGAGCCACCTGACTCCAAGACCTTTTTGAATATAGTAAGCCGGTCCGCCGCGGAAATCGTTTCCGTCCTTCACTTTAAAAAGCTGTGCTAACGTACTCTCAACAAAGCTTGAAGCCATACCTACAGCAGCTACAACCCACATCCAAAAGACAGCGCCTGGACCGCCTGTCGCAATTGCTAAGGCAACACCAGTCAAATTGCCTGTCCCGACTCGGGATGCGGCAGAAATAAAGAACGCCTGCATAGATGTTACACCTTTATTTCCTTCAGACTTCTCACCTACTATTCTGAACATTTCAATAAAATAACGGAATTGGATAAAACCAAAACGAAGTGTAAAAAATAGTCCAAGTCCTATTAAAATATAAAATAAATAGTTCCAGATAAAATCACTTGGAATATTGATCAAACTGTTGAAAAAAGACTCCATATTGACCTCCCGTTTTCATCAATTCATTGTGAATTCATATTTGATGTTAGATTTTTTAACATAACGAGTTTTATTATATCACAATATGTCGAATTAGGAAGTTTTTTCGTGAAGGTTATTGTCTTAGACTGATGTTTCACTCCTTTGATCCCCTCCTTCTCTATTATTTTCCTATGAATAAAGAGTTCTCTTTTTATAAAGTAAGATTTCTTTCCTGCCACCTTCCGTTTTCTTTGATAAATAAACTCATAAATCCTAAACAACCAACATATCTTTTAAAATGTGTTTTTATTCACATCTTAGATCGGGTATACATACACTAATAAAAGAAATTATCCTTTCAAAAATATGCAAAAAGATATATACTTAACAAAGTGAAATTTATTTTTAAATTTAATAAATCAAGTTTACTTTTAGAATGGATTAGGGTATTATTATAAAAATATTCAGTAATATTAAAGGAGGGGGAGATCAATTGAAAAAAGTAACGATACTAAAAGCGTCTATCTTATTTTTGGCGATTGCCAGTTTTCATTTGTTCTCAATTCCCCACGCCTTTGATATCGGCCATCATTATAAAGCTGTAGCTGACCAGCAAGAAATGCATGAGATGAAAGCCGGCCAAAATGCTGATGATGAGAAGAAATCCTTCACAGGAGCATTTGCGCTTACTGCTTTATGGGCAATGGCTGTTCTGCTTCTGACCGCTGAAAGCAAAAGTACGGGCTACTCCCGCAGGCGCCAGCGGAAAAAAAGCTTTATACTGGCCAAATTTTATCAATCGTCTTATTTCGGCAAACTTCATGTTCAACATCACCCGATTATATAACGAAAATATGAGGAGGCTGTTAAACATGTTGTTTATCTTAAGAATGGTGATTTTAGGCTTGTTTTCTTTCACAGCACTGAATTTATTTGTATGGCAAGGAATCGAATTTGTTCATGCCTTTACAGATCTTTTCACCAGCCATGAAAGCTAATTGAAAATGAAAAACGAAACCCGCTCATATCACATGAGCGGGTTTTTTTATTATTGTTCTGTATGAAGGCGCCAAACAGCTGTAACCTTGCCTGATTCCTCTTCATCAATAAAGAAAGAGCCATTGCTGTACCTGTCGTTTGTCCGCAGGTCTTTTGCCAGCAGTTCTTTTCTTTCGCCTTTTTCCGTTTCCACCATAAATCGCTGTTCAAGACCGCAAGCGAACAGTGCTACGACCCGGTGAGGATTTTTCTTCAGTTCCCTTAGCATAACAACACCGCGTTTTGCACGGGATGTTTTTTCAAACTCGGAAAGACTCATGCGTTTCACCGCTCCCCGCTGTGTGAACAATACAATTGAATTAGATTCTTGTAGGATTTTCCCGGAGACAACAAAGTCATCTTCTTTTAAGTTAATCCCTTTGACACCAGCAGCGCGCGCGCCAACTACATTTACTTCGTCTTCTCCAAACCATAAACCGTACCCTAGGTGAGTGGCCATAAAGATCTGGCTTTCCCCATTTGTTACATGTACATCAATCAGTTCGTCTTCACCCTTCAGATTTAAGGCCACAAGCGCTTTAGAATAACGCTGTGCTTTATAATGAGTGAGCTCTGTCTTTTTCACCATTCCGTTTTTCGTAAAGAATAATAGATACGCCGACGGATCAAATTCTTTTATCGGTATGGCCTTTACAATCGTTTCATCACGGTCAATGGTGATCATATTTGAAAAATGCTGGCCCATGTCCTTCCATCTAATATCAGGCAGCTGGTGAACCGGACAATAGATGTAGCTTCCTTTGTTCGTAAAGAGCAGCAGCACATCCGTCGTATTCATTTCAAACTGATGCAGCATCCTGTCCGTATCTTTCATCCCGAAATCCTGGCCATTGGAAGCGGCAAATGAGCGCTGGCTCGTCCGTTTTAGGTAACCATCCTTCGTAACGGTCACATATACATCCTCAGACGCAACCATAACTTCAAGGTTAATCTTAATTTCCTCAATTTTTTCTTCAATGACGGAGCGTCTCGTGTCTGCATATTTCTTTTTCAATGCTTTTAAGCTGTTTGTGATCACTTTTAACAGCTTTTTATCATTGCTCAGAATGGATTCGAGCTCTTCAATTTTTTTACCAAGCTCTTCTGCCTCTTCTTTCAGTGCTGTGATATCTGTATTGGTTAAACGATAAAGCTGCAATGACACAATGGCTTCAGCCTGAGGCTCTGTAAATTCATATTTTGCAATTAAGTTGTTTTTAGCGTCACGTTTATCGCTTGAAGAACGAATTGTTGCAATGACTTCATCCAGAATGGACAAAGCTTTCATGAGTCCTTCTACGATGTGATGTCTGTCTTTTGCTTTTTGAAGCTCATAAACGGACCGGTTTGTGACGACTTCCTTTTGGTGACCGATATATGCATCCAAAATAGACGGCAGGCTCATCAACATCGGGCGGCGATTATGAATAGCCACCATGTTAAAGTTATAGGTGATTTGCAAATCAGTATTTTTATATAAGAAATTCAAAATGCCATTGGCATCCGCTTCTTTTTTCAGTTCAATGACCACTCTCAGCCCAGTTCGATCCGTTTCATCACGAACCTCTGAGATGCCTTCAACCTTTTTATCAATGCGGTACTCGTCCATTTTTTTCACTAGGTTTGCTTTATTTACTTCAAATGGAATCTCCGTAATGACAATTTGTTCACGTCCGCCTCTGATTGTTTCAATTTCAGCTTTTCCGCGGATAATGATTTTTCCTTTTCCGGTTTCATAGGCTTTTTTTATGCCGTCAACGCCTTGAATAATACCGCCTGTCGGAAAATCAGGCCCTTTAATGACTTCCATGAGTTCATCAACAGAGCAAGATGGCATTTGAATGCGCTTGATAACAGCATCAATGACTTCTCCCAGATGATGAGGGGGAATGTCGGTCGCATATCCCGCTGATATCCCGGTAGAGCCGTTGACCAATAGGTTAGGAAACATCGCCGGGAGTACGACAGGCTCCTTGCTTGTATCATCGAAGTTCGGCACAAATTCAACTGTATTTTTGTCAATATCCCGAAGAAGCTCAGAAGCGATCGGTGATAATCTCGCTTCTGTATAACGCATGGCTGCCGGGGGATCCCCGTCGATACTCCCGTTGTTCCCATGCATTTCAATTAACACATTTCGCACTTTCCAATCCTGGCTCATCCGCACCATTGCTTCATAAACCGAACTGTCACCGTGCGGATGATAGTTACCGATGACGTTACCAACCGTTTTAGCCGCTTTTCTGAAGTTTTTATCAAACGTGTTTCCATCTGTATGCATCGCATACAGAATTCTGCGCTGTACGGGCTTTAAACCGTCTCTTGCATCAGGAAGCGCCCTGTCTTGAATAATATATTTACTATAGCGTCCAAAACGGTCGCCGATCACCTCTTCTAATGGTAAATCATGAAATAATTCTGGCTGTGACAACATTAAACCTCCTCAGCGACCGATAAGTTTTCATTTTCTAAAATATTGCTTTCTTCATCTAAGCCGAAAGCGACGTTTTTCTCAATCCACTTTCTGCGCGGCTCAACTTTGTCTCCCATTAGCGTAGTAACACGTCTCTCTACTCGTGCCGCATCGTCGATTTTGACTCTTACAAGCGTACGGGACTCCGGATTCATCGTCGTTTCCCACAGCTGGTCTGCGTTCATCTCTCCAAGACCCTTATATCGCTGAATGGTATAGCCTTTGCCGACTTTTTTCAGCACATCATCCATCTCTTCATCAGACCATGCATATTCAATGATTTCCTTTTTCCCGCTACCTTTACTGACCTTATATAAAGGAGGCAGTGCAATGAACACTTTGCCATGCTCAATCAGCGGCTTCATATAGCGATAGAAAAAGGTAAGAAGCAGCACTTGAATATGAGCGCCGTCCGTATCTGCATCGGTCATAATGATGATTTTGTCGTAGTTGATATCATCGATTGAGAAATCCGCTCCGACTCCCCCGCCGATCGCATGAATGATCGTATTGATCTCTTCATTTTTAAAGATATCAGCAAGCTTAGCTTTTTCCGTATTAATGACTTTCCCGCGTAAAGGCAGAACCGCTTGGAATCTGCGGTCTCTTCCCTGCTTTGCTGACCCGCCTGCCGAATCACCCTCAACGAGATACAATTCATTTTTTGCCGGGTTTCTCGAACCCGCAGGCGTCAGCTTCCCGCTTAATGTCGCTTCTGATTTTTTTCGTTTTTTGCCGCTTCTTGCTTCTTCGCGGGCTTTGCGTGCCGCTTCACGGGCCTGGCTTGCTTTGATTGCTTTTTTGACAAGAAGCGTTGCAGTATCCCGGTTTTCCTCTAAAAAGTAAGCAAGCTGCTCTGAAACAACTGCATCAACTGCTGATCTCGCTTCACTAGTACCAAGCTTTCCTTTTGTTTGTCCTTCAAATTGGAGAAGCTCCTCAGGAATCCGAACAGAAATAATGGCTGAAAGCCCTTCTCTTATATCGGTGCCCTCCAGGTTTTTATCTTTTTCTTTCAGCAAAGCCACTTTTCGCGCATATTCATTAAAAGCACGTGTCATCGCTGTTTTTGCACCTGACTCATGAGTCCCGCCGTCTTTGGTTCTGACGTTGTTAACAAACGATAAAATGTTTTCAGAATAGCCGTCGTTAAACTGGAACGCAAAGTCCACTTCTATTGAGTGATGCTCCCCCTCAAATGAGACCACTTCAGACAAGGCGTCTTTTTCCTCATTTAAATAAGCGACAAACGATTCTATGCCGTTCTCATAATAGAATACCTCATGCTGGTCATTGCGCTCGTCAATCAGCTCAATTTTTAATCCTTTTAACAAAAACGAAGATTCTCTTAAGCGTTCAGAAAGCGTTTCAAAATTATAAGTCGTTGTGCTGAACATCGTAGGATCTGGCTTAAAGTGCGTTAACGTTCCTGTCTTTTTTGTTTTGCCGATCTTTTCGAGAGATGTAACTGGTTTTCCTCCGTTTTCAAAACGCTGCTGATAGACGAAACCGTCCCGCTCAATGGTAACCGTCAGCCATTCAGATAAAGCATTCACAACTGATGCACCAACTCCGTGCAGCCCCCCGCTTGTTTTATAGCCGCCTTGACCAAACTTTCCTCCGGCATGAAGCACCGTTAAAATCACTTCAGGGGTTGGTTTGCCGAGCTTATGCATTCCGGTTGGCATGCCGCGGCCTCTATCCTGTACAGATATACTGTTGTCTTTATGTATTTTGACGATTATGTGATCTCCATGGCCGGCAAGCACCTCATCGACAGAGTTATCTACAATTTCATAAACCAAGTGGTGCAAGCCCCGTGCGTCAGTAGAGCCAATATACATACCCGGTCTTTTTCTGACGGCCTCAAGGCCTTCGAGCACCTGTATGGCATCTTCGTTGTAATCAAATTGCTGTTTTCTAGCCAAACGTACAAACCCCTTTCAAAAACTAACATTGTCTTTCTCTTTTTCAGTGTTACACCATCAATTGTATAAAGTATTTGTTATAAACCTCGCCTCGAGCCGGTACTGCCTTGGACTCCTCATTATAACCAATATGTTGGCAATCGCAACATAGCGCTAACGAAACAGTTCGCAAAACATCGGATAGTGCTGTTTTTACACTATGAGAACGTATGTTTGTTTATTATATATAAAGCAGCAGACCTTCGCAAATCGAACGGCCGAAATCCAGCTAGACAAGGTATTCAAAAAAAGCTGTTCAAGCTTTATTGTATCTGTTTCACCGTAATACGCAAACAATATCTTAAAATTAAAAAGCAAAAATCCTTGAATTCACAAGGATTTTTGCAGTTTGCACCTATTTTGTTACAGCGTGCGCTACTTTTATGCACAGATCCATGATAACCGTTCTGTCTTTTTGCTTTAGCATCTGGTAAGCTTCTTCGTTTACCAGCCCTTGCTGTGCCCAAAATACTGGAGCGCCTGTCTCCAAAAATTCTTCCGCTACGACTGGCAGCTGTTCTGAGCGCCGGAATACATTGACGATGTCAATCGGACCCTCAATCTCTTGTAAAGATGAAACGGCTTTGACACCAAGTGCCTCATTAATTGTAGGATTGACGGGAATGATTTCATAGCCCGCATCCTGCATTGCTTTGGAAACCATATGCGACGTTCTATCCGGCCGGTCTGAAAGCCCCACTACCGCAATTCGCTTGCTTTGATCAAGAATCTCTTTAATTTCCGCTTTGGAAGGGTTTTGCATCATGTACCACTCCTTTTCATCTATTTTACCCGATCAAAATGTAAGAAATCAAAATATGATGCATGTTTGATAAGATTTGTAAGCAAACTTTACAAAAAACTTATCATCAGATTATGATATCTCATGTTAAAATAGAAAGAAGGGAATTTGAAAAAGGAGAAATGTAGATGTTAATTGCTTTATTGATTATTTTGGCCTACCTGATAGGCAGTATTCCATCTGGCTTAATTGTGGGCAAGCTTGCCAAGGGAATTGATATTCGGGAGCACGGAAGCGGCAACTTAGGAGCTACCAATGCATTCCGTACATTGGGCGTAAAAGCTGGTTCGGTCGTTATAGCCGGGGATATTTTGAAAGGAACGCTGGCAACTGCATTGCCTTTTCTCATGCATGTTGATATTCATCCGCTTCTTGCAGGAGTCTTTGCGGTTTTTGGCCACGTGTTCCCCATCTTCGCCAAATTTAAAGGCGGCAAAGCCGTGGCAACGTCCGGAGGCGTTTTGTTATTTTACGCACCTTTGTTATTTATCACGATGGTCGCGGTATTTTTCATCTTTTTATACTTGACTAAATTTGTTTCTCTGTCATCAATGTTAACAGGGATTTATACTGTTATATATAGTCTCTTTGTCCATGATAAGTATTTATTGATTGTCGTTACCCTGCTCACTATATTTGTGATATACAGACACCGGGCGAACATTAAACGAATTATCAATAAAACAGAACCTAAAGTGAAATGGTTATAAACCTTCTCTTTTGACACAGATTAGCCTAGTACGTTTATAATAGAGAAAATTCAAAAGAAGAACGAAGGGGTGTTCTGTAATGAATATGACAATTAACGAAGACGCACTGAACTGGTATAAGGAAGAGCTCGATTTAGAAAGCGGAGACCAGGTTCGCTTTTTCGTCCGCTACGGCGGCTGCAGCAACGTTCAAAAAGGATTTTCTCTCGGAGTGGCGAAAGATGCCCCACAAGAGGCTGGAGCCACTGCAGAAGCCGGCGGCATCACCTTCTTTATTGAAGAAAGTGATCTATGGTACTTCGATAACCACGACCTACTAGTCAGCTATTCAGCGGACGCTGATGAACCGGTTTTTGAATACCAATAAAAAAAGAACGCACGTTAAGTGCGCTCTTTTTTTTTATAAATCAAATCTTATCAGATGATCTGTCAGGTTTTCTTGTTCCAAAATATATTTTTGTGTCTCTCCCAGCAGGTCAAAGTGAGGAAATTCACTTTTTTTATGTATCCATTCTTTTTTTAAACCGTACGCCGCTCCCCACTGAATCAGCTTATCAATATCTGCACAGCCTGCTTTTGTCACAGTCTTTGCTTCCGGAAACCGGTCATCCAGCCAGTAATGTGTTAAAAATGCGATTTCTCCTCTTTTCACTGCTTGTTTCCAGCGGTTGAGTTCTTCACGTTTCACACCAAACGCCATATCTTGTTCACTTCCCTATTTCTTGGCCTTTTCATATGCTTCGTGCCAATCAGGGAAAGCTTTACGGAACTGAATAGGCTTAAAGCTCTCTTTATCTACACAAATATGAGATGAGGTGGCTTCGATGGAAAGCTCACCGGCCGGATTGTAAATGTGATATCCATAGATGGTTTTAAAGCCGTTGTATTGCTCTATCCATGTGTGCACATCCGCAGTTTCTCCATAATGAAGCGGCTTTTTATAGGAAATATTGATGTCAACGACTGGAGACAGGACACCTTTCTTTTCCATATCACTGTATAAAAATCCTAAATCCTTAATCAGATCCGTTCTGCCGACCTCCATCCACACAAGATAATTGGCGTGATAGACAATCCCCATTTGATCTGTTTCTGCGTAACGCACTTCTATTTCTTTTTTTGATACATGCAAGATTACTCTGCTCCCTTAACGTCAATTTAGCCCCATTTTACCATAATCAAATCAGAAAGAAAAAAACCAGGTTTCCCTGGTTTTTAAGAGCGGTATCCGTTTTCTCTCGCTGCAGATTCGTCTTGAATTTCATTGCGAAACGCTTCGATGCTTTGTTCGCGTCTAGCATTTTTTTCTTTGATGCGCTGTTTATCTTCTCCTGAAGCAAACTCCATTGATGCTTCTGCTTCTTCTATGTTTTCAATTGTATTTTGAACCATATCCTGCAATTTTTCTACATTATCAGAACGGTCATCAGGATTAGACTGCTGATATTGATTTTGGTTCTTTGTCATTCGGATGTACCCCCTAGAATTAAACTTGATTCGGCGCTACTCGCCTTTTGTCTGCATGATGATCGGCTGCTGTCCGGAAGTATCATGCATTTTTTCCCCTTTATTGGCTTTATACTTTACAGGCTTTGTACCCAAGTGGCTTGGCGCATATTGAGGCTGACCGTTTTTCTTGTTGTTTCCCATGTTTATCCCTCCTCAACAGATAGGATTCTCTAAAGGAGGGGTAAACATGAATACAAATTAAAGGTTATTTTTGCTTAAATCGCTGTTCAAGCTTTTCCTCAAGCTGATTTAAATACTCCGTATTGGTCATCAGCTCTTTTTTGTTTTCCATGACGAGCTCATGAAAGGAACGCTTTCTCATCTTCTTCACCCTACTCACCTCCGCATATTCTTTTATTTTTTCCAATTCTGAAAACTTGTAAGCATATCTGAACATAAAAAACTGAATCTAATCAAGATCCAGTTTTTGTTCCATTTCTTTTTTTGTCATAGTGCCAATGTGTATGTCTTGAATAACACCTTTTGCATTTAAGATATACGTCGTTGGGTATGACATCACATTATAATCAGCATTGACCCCTTTTTTATCAATCAAAATAGGAAACGTTAAATCATACGTATCGGCAAATGTCCGGACCTGTTTCTCGCTTTTCTCAGCTGTAGTGAAATTTACCGCAACAACCGCAAGTTCGTCGGCGTGTTCTTTTTGCAGCTGTTCCATCGCCGGCATTTCCTGGCGGCACGGTTTACACCAAGTCGCCCAAAAATTGAGCAATACTTTTTTGCCTTTTGTGTCCTGTAAGGAACTTTTCTCTCCCGATAGCGTTCTCAAAGAAAAGTCAGGTGCTTGCTGTCCCTCTTCAATCCCGACTTCTTTTTTGCTGTACGTTTGATACAAATTCCATCCCATATAACCGGCAAGCATGATAAGCAGGATCCCTGCGAGCCATTTTTTTAGCATATGCCACCTCCGCAGCACACTTTGTCATAAAAAGAAGAGAAAGCAGAATGCCTTCTCTTCCTATTGATTCATTAGGACTGTTTCATTTTTTCACGAAGCACCATTTGCAGGATGCCGCCATGGCGATAGTAATCAATTTCCACTTCACTATCAAAGCGGACGACTGCTTCAAATGTTGTTACATGACCATCTTCATTGATTGCTCTTACTGTCACAAGGTCACGAGGACGAACTGTTTCATCAACATCAACCTCGATAACTTCTTTACCTGTTAAACCGAGTGTTTCCGCATTTTCCCCTTGTTTAAACTGAAGCGGCAGCACACCCATGAATACAAGGTTGCTTCTGTGAATTCTTTCAAAGCTTTCAGCAATTACCGTTCTGATGCCGAGAAGGTTTGTTCCTTTTGCAGCCCAGTCACGTGAAGATCCCATACCATAGTCTTTTCCTGCTAATACGACAAGACCTGTTTTATTTTCTTTATATCTCATGCACGCCTCATAGATGGACGTTACTTCACCAGTCGGCCAGTACGTTGTATATCCGCCTTCTGTACCCGGTGCGATTTGGTTTTTGATGCGGATGTTTGCAAATGTTCCTCTCATCATAACCTCATGGTTTCCGCGGCGGGAACCGTAGGAGTTAAAGTCGCGAGGGGAAACGCCTTTTTCTTGCAAATACTTTCCGGCAGGCGTGTCTTTTCCAATTGCCCCCGCAGGAGAAATATGGTCAGTTGTGACTGAATCGCCGAATTTACCTACAACACGCAAACCTTTTAATGGTTCAACCTTACCTGGCTCAACAGACATTTCTTCGAAGAATGGCGGATTTTGAATGTAAGTTGACTCGTTATCCCATTTATATAGCGCTTCATCTGTAGTTTCAATCTCGTTCCATCGCTTGTTGTCATCAAATACTGTTTCATACTCTTTGCGGAAGAGCTCAGGCGTAACAGTTTGCTTAACAAGTGAATTGATTTCGTCCATTGACGGCCAAATATCGTTAAAGTATACGTTTTGACCATCTTTGCCCACACCGATCGGATCAGTTTTCAGATTAATGTTTACCGTTCCAGCCAGCGCATATGCTACAACGAGCGGCGGAGAAGCAAGATAGTTGCCTTTAACAAGCGGGTGAATACGCCCTTCAAAGTTACGGTTTCCGGAAAGGACAGATGTAATCAGAAGATCATTTTTCGCAACTGCTTCTTCGATTTCTGGTGAAAGCGGACCTGAGTTTCCGATACATGTTGTACATCCGTACCCCACGAGGTTAAAACCAAGCTCTTTCATGTATGGAAGAAGGCCTGAATTCACAAGATATCCTGTAACAACTTTAGATCCCGGTGCAAGTGACGTTTTTACGTAATTAGGCACTTTAAGCCCTAACTCAACCGCTTTTTTCGCTACGAGTCCGGCACCGATTAGAACGTACGGGTTGGATGTATTCGTACAGCTTGTGATTGCAGCAATGGCGATCGCTCCCGTTTTCATAACTGTTTCTTCGCCATTCAGGAGTTTAAACTTAATTTCTTTTTCTTCTTCTTCAGCATCCATACCGAATCCTTGGTTACCCGCAGGGCTGACTAAATGCTTTTTAAACGTTTCCTGCATGGCAGAAAGCGGGATCAAATCCTGAGGGCGTTTTGGACCTGATAAGTTTGCTTCAATTTGAGACAGGTCAATTTCAACCACATCAGTAAATTGAGGGTCTTCCACATCTGGAGTGTAGAACAAGCCATTGTTTCTGCAGTATGCTTCGACAACATCAATGTGTTCAGGATCACGGCCTGTCAGGCGCATATAGTTTAGCGCTTCTTCATCTACTGGGAAGAATCCGCATGTAGCACCGTATTCCGGAGCCATGTTCGCAATAGTTGCACGATCTGCAAGCGGCAGTTCAGCAACTCCAGGCCCAAAGAATTCGACAAACTTGCCGACAACGCCTTTTTCACGCAGCACCTGTGTCACTTTTAACGCCAAGTCAGTAGCTGTTGTTCCGTTCGGAAGCTTGCCGACAAGTTTCGCGCCAATTACCTCAGGAACTGGGAAGTAAGAAGGCTGTCCAAGCATTCCCGCTTCAGCTTCAATTCCGCCGACACCCCAGCCAAGAACGCCAATACCGTTAATCATTGTTGTATGTGAGTCTGTTCCGACAAGCGTATCAGGGTATGTTACAAGTTCACCGTCTTCTTCAATTGCATGGACGACACTTGCCAGGAACTCTAGGTTTACCTGGTGCACGATACCTGTTGCAGGCGGCACTGCCTGATAGTTATTAAACGCTTTCTTTGCCCAGCTTAAAAATTTGTAGCGCTCTGCATTTCTTTTGAATTCCAAGTCCATATTAATAGCTAACGCATCTTCTGTGCCCGCTTTATCAACCTGTACTGAGTGGTCGATAACGAGATCAACAGGAATTTCGGGGTTAATTTTATCAGGATCTCCGCCGACAGCTGCCATTGCTTTCCGCAGTGAAGCAAGGTCTACTACTGCCGGAACCCCTGTGAAATCTTGTAAAATAACACGAGATGGTTTAAACGGAACGTCGATTTCCTTTAATTCGGCAGTTCCCCATTTTGCCAAATTTTCCACGTGTTCTTTTTTGATGACGAATCCGTCAACTTGACGCAATACTGATTCTAATAGAACTTTGATGGAATAAGGAAGCTTCGAAACCTTCCCGATACCTGAATCTTCTAACGCCTTTAAAGAGTAGTAATGATATGTTTTCCCATTAGTAGTAAACGTTTTTCTCGCTTGGAAAACGTCTTTTGTTGCAGTTTTTTGCTCGTTTGCCATTCTCCAAAATCCCCCTTCAGATCAGATCATTCTCAGATGAAGTAAATTCCATCACAATTTTCTCACAATTTCATATTAAAACAAAATCATACATAAGTAAATATCAATGTTTTTATTAAATACAATAAGTTCGGCTTATCGGACAAATGTACCGGTAATTATTACTGTTTATGCTCCCTCATATAACACAACAAAAGGAGCCATATTAAGATTGAGGTGATAATGATGGTCAAAAGAAAAGCGAATCACGTAATCAACGGAATGAATGACGCGAAAAGCCAAGGCAAAGGCGCCGGCTACGTTGAAAACGACCAGCTTGTACTAACTGAAGCTGAACGCCAAAATAATAAGAAAAGAAAAACCAATCAATAACACCGGACTCTTTTAAGGAGGTTCTCATGATATGACCAATAAAAATACAAGTAAAGATATGCATAAAAACGCCCCTAAAGGACACAACCCGGGTCAGCCGGAGCCTCTCAGCGGAAGCAAAAAAGTGAAAAATCGAAACCACACAAGACAGAAGCACAACTCAAGCCATGATATGTAAGAAAAGCAGACCTTAGTGTCTGTTTTTTGATGCGTTCACCCATTTCTGATAATCCGCATATGATGTAAAGCAAGGTTGATATGTGGAGGAATGCTTCCATGACCCATTCAAAACGTAATGATGCTAATGATTTCGATAGTATGGATGAATGGCTTCGGCAATTGTTTGAAGACCCCTTCGCCTGGTACGACGAAACATTGCCTATTGATTTATATGAAACAAGTCAGCAGTATATAATCGAAGCCGATCTGACTTTTTTACAGCCGACACAAGTAACGGTTACCCTGTCTGGCTGCGAGTTCATCTTAACAGTCAAATCGTCAGGGCAGACTTTTGAAAAACAAATAAGGCTTCCTTTTTATTTTAATGACAAAACCATTCAAACCGAATGCGAAAATCAAATACTCACAGTTGCCGTCAATAAAGAAGTAGGAGATGGTTCTTCTTTCTCTCTTCAATTTCCTCTCAGTTAATATAAAAAGTCACTTTCATCCCCTATTATGAAAGTGACTTTTTTTCCGTCCATTTATCGTCAAATACCCTCTAGTGACTCTCCCATGGCCAAATAGCAGATTCACTATACAATAGAATATGATCTACTATCTCTTTTGACTAGACGTCTATCACTTTTTTCTATTCTTTTTTTACTGTGTTCTTCTAATCTCTCTTCGTATACAATATGGTTAGAATAAGGGGGAATGATTAATGCTGGAAGGCTGGTTTTTGTGGTTTATTCTGTTTTGGGTGATCATGATGGTTGTCTTATTATCAATCGGCGGTTTCTTTATGTTTCGAAAGTTTTTAAAGCGTTTACCGAAAGAAGACGGAAGGTCAGAGCTTGATTGGCAGGATTACTATATCGAAAACAGCATGCATTTGTGGAGCAATGAAAACAAACAATTTCTTAACGAATTGGTTTCGCCGGTTCCGGAGCTGTTCAGAGATGCAGCAAAAGCCAAAATTGCAGGTAAAATCGGTGAGCTTGCATTAGAAGAAAAGGTATCAAAGATTGATCAGCAACTAATGATCAGAGGTTATATTCTCGCAACTCCTAAAAGAGACCATACCTTCTTAAAAAGACATCTGCAGGACAAAAAAATTGATCTCGAACCTTATCAGACCCTTCTCAAATAAAAAACCTTTCCTGATAGAAGGAAAGGTTTTTTAATTCATTTGAATATTAGCTGACTGCAGCTCGTTATGAAGTTTTCGATATGATAAATACATGGCGATTCTCCACGGTACAATCATACCGAAAGCCAAAATCCAAAACATTCCGCTCAGTGCGCCGTAATCAATTGTTGTGCTCAAGATCGATTTCATCACGATTCTGATCACCAAAAGACCGACTAATATAAATGCAAATGCTTTAGAACGTTTCATGTAAATTTCATTATTTCTAATTTCAAACTTAGACGTTTTGATGAGAAAAATTGAGAAAATCACGCCTAAAGTGATCGCTTCTAAAAACTCTGCACCAGTGACCCAAAATACCGGAAATAAAAACATTAACGCTCCCGTACTCATAAAAATCGGCGGAAGAATGATTTTTTTCGGTGAGACGGGCTTGTCAGAGGACTTTATTCTGATCACCATCACAGCTACAGCCATTAACACAGCAATAATCGATGAAACTATAATCATCATACTTATCATTCCTTTGTTTCTAGGAGTGTTGATACTATATACTATACTCCAAAATAATAAAAAAAACCATTTTGGAAATGACGTTACTATCCCATAACGCGGCTAATAGCTTCTAACACTTTTGTTTCCTCGAACGGCTTGACAATAAAGTCCTTTGCTCCCAACTCAATCGCCTCCGTTACAATTCTTTGCTGGCGCATGGCGGTGCACATGATGACCTTCGCTTTAGGATCGAAGGTTAAGATATCACGAAGCGCCTTAATGCCGTTTTTCACCGGCATTGTAATATCCATAGTCACGATGTCCGGCCGCAGTTTTTTATACAGGTCCGCTGCTTGCTCACCGTCCGCCGCTTCGCCTGCAATTATGTAATTTGCCTCTTCCAAGATCTCTCTGATTTTCACCCTCATGAACTTGGCGTCGTCTACAACTAAAACTCTTGTCATATTCCCCTCCAACAATCGATTTCCACAGATAATAGTCTTATTGTACCAAAAACAAAAGGACTGGTAGTAGTACGAAAGTGATTTATGGTTAAAAACCAGTAAATCCTCCAAAAAGATCAGACAGCAAAATAATGATTAGGCTCATCCAATTAAAGAATAACAGCACACCAATCACAATCATCAAAACGCCGCCTGCTTTCATGATCAAAAGCTGATTCTTTCTTATCCACTTCAGCTTTGTGATAAAGAAAGACAATAAAAGAAACGGAACAGCAAAGCCGAGTACATATAACATCATGTACGGTACCGCTGAGCCTGGATTTGTGCTAGCAAGTGTGATAACAGCAGCTAATATCGGACCGGTACATGGCGTCCATCCCGCCGCAAATGCCATTCCAATTAAGATAGAACCTAAAAACCCGCTTGGTTTATGCTTAAAATGGATTCTCCGCTCTTTCATCATAGCCTCAGGCCGGAACACACCGAGCGTAATAAAGCCGAACAAAATAATAAGCAACGCGCCAATTTGCCGTATCGCATCGTGATAATCCCTAAACAGGCTGCCAACAAAAGATGTTCCATAGCCTAAAGCGATAAAAATGACTGAAAAGCCAAGCAAAAAACACAAAGTATGAAACAAGCTTCTTTTCTGTAGCAGCAGCTTTTCTGTTTTCACATCATCCATACTGACCCCTGTAATATATGACAAGAAAGCTGGGTAAAGCGGCAGGCAGCAAGGCGAAATAAAGGATAAAAACCCCGCTCCGAATGTCAAAAAATAATTCACGTCTCCCATGTCATCATCCCTTCATGATTTGACATTCCTTCAAGTTATGACAAAATCATTTCATTTTTTTAACACTTTCACTTGAAGGATTTCTATTTTCAGAAAAAACTTATATAATTTAATTTGACATTGAGATATTGTACTCCTTCTCATTTGAAAATTAGTATAAATATGGATATAATATAAACATTCACTTTGAAGATCTAATGTATGAAAGGATACATCCCTGTGATTAGAGAGCATCTATTAAATGAAATTGAAAAAAAAAGAGCAGAGCTGCTGCAAATTGTCATGGCGAACGGAATGACATCTCATATAACGATAGAGCTCAGTCAGGAGCTTGACCATCTTCTCATACAATATCAAAAGCAGCGCCTTAGAGCAGTAGCGGGTGATGAATGATTGCAAAATAAAAAACCCGTATAAGGGTTTTTTATTTTATAACCATGTTTCTCTATATCATAATCTTTACGTATTATTTCGTTTGATTATTCATGGCTTTCATCATTTGATTGATTTTCTTTTGAGAAGGTTTCATTCCCATTTGCATCATCATCATACGTAACATTTGTTCATTAATAGGCGGATTCTTTTTAAGGTAGCTCATCATATATTTACGAGCAATAAAAAACCCGAGTGCAACACCTATGAGCAATGCAACTACGCCCACTAGGATGCCAACCCATAAAGTCATTTTATTTCCTCCTTCATGTTGTCTAGTTTAAAGTGTACTAAACCAAAAGCTATTATACAACATTTACATCTCTTTTTCTTTGGTTTTAGACAAAATTTCTTTCTTTCACCGGATTTAGCCATCCATAACGCTTCGAATTAAAATCCATAGCCAGAAAGCAAGGGCTTACTTTTCTCAACACTTCAAAGAAAATCGTTTCTGCCTCGTAATCCCCCGAAGCCACTAATTCTATCATGTGCTCCTTCATCATAAACGTCGCGTGGCCTTTTGCATTCGGCAAAGCTAATCTATAAATATAATCCAGCTGTCTGTAATCCGTATTGTGTAAATTCATTTTTAACCGCTGATGCATATGTAAAATCGGAATAGGCTGTGTAATATATTGAATCTGTTTCTCTGTCATTTCATACTGCTGCTTTGTCAGGCTTGTCCAATGATAGTCTTGAAACAGCTCAAACATAACCGATTCCCGCCCGAAATAGTGATTAGCAAACTCCTCTTTAATCAGATACGTATAATAGTGACGTTCCATCTTTTCATCCCCTTTTCCAGCAGCATTTCATTTGCTCTCTATTATACAAAAGAAGAAAAGAAAGAATTGTCTATTACTGTTTAACAGCCAATACTATTTTTGTCGGATAAACAAGAAAAAGAGGATGATTTGACTCATCCTCTTTAAAAGACTTTTACTTATTGATTAATGCTTTAACTCGGCTCACTACGTTTGGAACTGAGAAGCCGTATTCATTGATGACGGTTTCGCCAGGAGCAGATGCACCGAATCGGTCTATGCTGAGCACGTCTCCTTCAAGCCCTGTGTATTTGCCCCATCCAAATGATGAGCCCATCTCAATCGCAAGACGTTTTTTCACACCTGCAGGAAGGACAGTGTTTTTGTATTCAACAGATTGTTTATCGAAACGGTCCATTGAAGGCATGCTGACAACAGAAACATCGATATTTTCTTTTGCCAATTCAGCTTGTGCTTCAATCGCAAGACCTACTTCAGATCCTGAAGCGATAAGAAGAGCGTCAGGTGTTTCGTTTTTAGATTGAGAAACGACATATGCACCTTTTTCCACTCCTGCCAATGCTTCTTCAGCTGTTTGGTCAATCGTTGGAAGGTTTTGGCGTGTCAACACTAGCGCTGTTGGCTGTTCAGTGCTTTGCACTGCAAGCTTCCATGCTGCGGCTGTCTCATTTCCGTCTGCAGGACGGATCAAGGAAAGATTAGGCATCGCACGGAGTGAAGCAAGCTGTTCAACAGGCTCGTGCGTCGGGCCATCTTCACCTACCGCAATACTGTCATGTGTGAAGACATAAGTGACAGGAAGACCCATTAACGCTGCAAGGCGAATCGCCGGACGCAGGTAATCTGAGAAGACAAAGAAAGTTCCGCCGAATACACGCAGTCCGCCATGGAGCGCCATACCATTTAAGGCCGCGCCCATCGCAAATTCACGAACACCGAACCAGAAATTTTTGCCTGAGTAATCAACCGCTGTAAAATCACCGGCATTTTTAATTGTCGTTTTGTTTGATCCCGCTAGGTCAGCAGATCCTCCGACAAAGAATGGAATTTTTTTCGCAAGTCCGTTGAGAACTTCACCGGAAGAGGCGCGGGATGCCAGGCTGCTTCCTTTTTCATAAACAGGAACCTCTTGATCCCAGTCCTTCGGAAGCTCTCCTTTAATTGCCAGCTCAAGCTGTTCAGCAAGTTCAGGATAAACTTCTTTATATTTAGCGAATTGAGCATTCCATTCCTGTTCTTTTTTCTCTCCTGATTCTTTAACCGCTGAAGCAAAATGCTCATATACTTCTGCCGGTACGTAGAAATCTTCTTCATATGTCCACGCATAAGCTTCTTTTGTTAACTTGCTTTCCTCTTTACCAAGCGGAGCTCCGTGAACACCGGATGTGCCGGCACGGTTAGGTGAACCGAAACCGATTGTCGTTTTCACTTCAATTAATGTAGGTTTCTTTTCATTTTGGCGTGCTTTTTCGATAGCTGCTGTTAATTCTTCGATGTTGTTTCCATCCTCAACATAAAGAACTTCCCAATTCATTGCTTCAAAACGCTGTTTCACGTTTTCAGAGAATGAACGGTCAAGGTCCCCATCCAGAGAGATGTCATTAGAATCGTATAATACGATCAGACGGCCAAGCTGAAGATGGCCTGCGAGTGAAGCGGCTTCAGAAGAAATGCCTTCCATTAAATCACCATCACCGCAAATACTGTATGTATAATGATCGACTACGTTAAATGAATCGCGGTTGTAAGTTTCCGCTAAATGGCGTTCAGCGATAGCCATTCCGACCGCCATGGCAATTCCTTGTCCGAGCGGACCTGTTGTGGCATCCACACCGGCAGTATGCCCGAATTCTGGATGTCCAGGTGTTTTGCTGCCCCACTGGCGGAATCCCTTAAGATCTTCGATGCTAAGATCAAACCCGCTTAAATGAAGCATGCTGTATAAAAGTGCTGATCCGTGTCCAGCAGATAAAACAAAACGGTCACGGTTAAACCAGCCAGGGTTTGCCGGACTTACGTTCATAAATTTTGTCCACAGCGTGTATGCCATTGGAGCAGCCCCCATTGGCATTCCTGGGTGACCAGAATTTGCTTTTTCAATAGCGTCTATTGAGAGTGTGCGAATGGTAGCAACTGATTTCTTTTCAATTGTATCCATAAAAATCCCCTTCCTATGTGTTGTACCCTTACATCATAAATGTCTGACGACTTTTTCTCAACTGTTTCAGCTTAAATTCGAGAGAAACTTGTTGAATTTTGTCACATAAGAGTTTTGCTCATAGTATATGCAAAAGAGGAATACGATATTTCCGTATTCCTCTCATATTAGTGAAGTTTGTTATTTCTTTGTTCTTTTTTTAGCTTTTCTGGTGTCACATCATTGCCTTCTGGATCAATAATTTTCACACTTTTCAACGTGTTTTTCATAGATGAGCGAAAACCTTTTAAGTACTCTTGACGGAGCTTTTGCTGTTCGGCTTTTTCTTCTTCTGTTATAACGCCAGCTTTGGCTTTAGCAGCAAGTTCATTAATTCTGGCAATTTTAGCGTTTGAAATCATGTTAAACTCCTTTATTGCATTTTGTCTATATAGTACTAGATCAAAAAGAGTTTTACAACCTATTCACTCGGCTGTCTCATCATTCTCTATGTACTCTTGATACCGCCGGTGGACGGTAGCTTTAGACACATCATAGCCAAACCCTCTTAGCGTTGCCGCAATTTCTGCAAACGTCAGTTTATTCGCTCTTAGGCGGACAATCTCTGAGATTGGGACCTCTATTCTATCTTTTCCGCTGTTTTCATGTTGGTTTTTCAAGTTTTTTTGCGGTTTAAAGCCATTTTTTACTGCACGCTTCATTCCCCGCTTGATTTTCATGTTGTGAATTTTGCGCTGATACTCTTCCACTATGCTGACGATCTCCAGCACCATAGAATCAGCCTCCGATAACTCCAATTCACCTCTGTGAGCCGTTGTATAGACTTTCACACCTTCTCTGTAGATACAATGGAGCAGGGCAATTTTTGCATTTCCCCGACCGAGCCTAGTCTCATCCTGAACCAAAATAACATCAATACCCGAATTCTTGATCTCATCCAGCAGTTCAAATACACCGTCCCGATCCATTTCGTATCCACTGGCTTTTTCAGAAATCACTTTGACGGCTTCCATGCCGTTCTCTGCTGCAATGGCTGTTAGCTCCTCCACCTGCCGCTTTAATGAGGTTTCCTGCTGTTCTTTATTTGTGCTTACGCGGGCATATATGAGTGCTTTCATTTTTTTTCTATCTTTCCTCTCTATCTTACAGTTGCTAATTCATATGCATCCTGATGTTTTTTTTTCAATGGGATCACCAGCTCGTCTCCCGGCTGGATATCAGACGTCTGCAGATGATTTTTATCAGCTACCCATTCAATAAAATCGTTTTTGTTTATCTTTTTTGTATCTGCAACCTGATCAGCAATTGACCAAAGTGTGTCGCCTTGCTGGACTTCTATTTTAGCATACTGATTAAGGTCCTGACCGCTGCTTGTATATGACAGCAAAAGGATAACTGCGCTCAAAATCACTGAGAATAGACCAACAAAAATAATAGATTCTTTACTCATGCTCATAACCTCCAACAGGAATGTTTGTTCGCCTTTTTATAATTTCAGTATATACGAACAAACGTTTCTGTCAATTGTTTTTTCGAACCTATGTTTGTACTGTAAGGAAAATCATGCTATAATCTTCTTAAAATCGACGTTTTGAGGTGCAAAAAATGACGAAGCTATCAAAAAGGCAACTAGATATCCTCCGTTTTATTAAAGCAGAGGTAAAATCAAAAGGATATCCGCCTTCCGTGAGAGAAATCGGAGAGGCTGTTGGGCTTGCGTCCAGCTCAACTGTCCACGGCCATTTGGCCCGTTTGGAAACAAAAGGGCTGATTAGACGGGATCCGACAAAACCTAGAGCAATAGAAATCCTTGATGAAGAAGTAGACATTCCGCAAAGTCAGATCGTTAATGTACCCGTCATCGGGAAAGTCACGGCGGGATCTCCTATTACAGCAGTAGAAAATATTGAAGAATATTTTCCGCTTCCTGATCGTATGGTTCCTCCGGACGAGCATGTATTTATGTTGGAGATCATGGGAGACAGCATGATTGATGCTGGTATTCTCGATAAGGATTATGTCATCGTTAAACAGCAAAATACAGCGAACAACGGGGAAATTGTAGTTGCGATGACAGAAGATGATGAAGCTACGGTTAAACGTTTCTATAAAGAGGATACTCACATTCGCTTACAGCCTGAAAACCCAACGATGGAACCTATCATCTTGCAGAATGTCAGTATTCTAGGGAAAGTGATTGGCGTGTTCAGAACCGTCCATTAACCTATTAATCTATCAAATGCATGAAATAACCCCCTCTTCCTTTACGGAGAGGGGGTTTATTGTACAAAAAGCAGGCTCGCCCTGGCTTTTGGGTGCGAGCCTGAATAGGAGGGGAAAAGAACATCATGTTTACACCATAATTATCCACCGGATAATTGTTGAAGTCAAGAAATTTTCTTTCCTTCAGGAAACTTTTATCAGGTTATTGTTGTTTAAAATATTAGACGTTATTTTCTTGAAAAATGTTTCATTCTCATAGGGCGTGGAATAGCGCGGCTTCATGTATATTTATGGAGCGCGACATTGAAATTTAATGAAAATTTAGTATACAGTAAACTTAGTTCAACATAATCTAAAAAAAACAGCTCACCTCTCCTGATCAACGTGAGCTTCAATCAAATTGTAAATACTGTACACCATAACTGCCCTTTACCCGAACACTTGTGCAGTTTTCTGAGTGTTCTTCTGCAAATATACGGTATCGGTGAAATGGATCGATAGAAACCTTATCCTGAGCGCTAAAATCAAACCAGCTTCCGCTGAATTGCTTCGTGCTCAGCGTGGTATATTCTCCCGTAAGCCTCATTCGCTGAAGTTTAATCTCAACTGAGCAAGTATTGGCTCCCAAGATCGTCAACTGATAGCCTAAAATATAGTCGATCGCCGGAACATCATTAATATTGTCCAGAACAAACGATTTTGTGCTGTCATTTAAAATAAAGTTTGTTTTGTGATCAAAATCTAAAGCTGACACGTGGGTACTGCCAATGCCGAAAAAACACATCAAAACTGCTGTTAAGCCCAAGATTTTTATTTTCAATCACATCCTTTCTTTTCCATATTTTAACCTTTCATAAGATTTATGTACATGTTCTGTGTAATACCAAGAGGTTGTTTCAATCATAAAAATCCATATGCTTTTTCTCCTGTTTATAATAACGAAGCCTGTCCTGAAGGGTTCCTGTATGAAATTCAAATTTGTGACCGTCTGGATCGGTAAAATAAATTGATTTTCGATCTCGTTCATCTCGTTCTCTGCCCGGCAGAATATTGACATGAAGCCTTTTTAATTTCGCTGACATTTTCTCAAACTCATGATCTTCGATAGTAAATGCAATATGGGTATAAGACGCCTTAATGTCATTTCTCGGAATGTCAGGTTCTTCATTAAGCGCAAGCCATATGCCATTTAAATCAAAATATGCTGTTGTTTTTCCCTTTACCAGAAGCTTGGCATCAAATACTTTTTGATAAAAATCAATCGATGTATACAGATGAGAAACTGAAAATAATAAATGGTTGATTCCTTTTACCTTCACAAATCATTCCCCCTTGAAAGCTGATCATCCATATGTACGACTTTTTCCCAAAAAAGTTTCAGTCAGCAAAAAATACCAGTGTAAACAACATCGGATTGTTTACACTAATGACTGTGAATGTTCTTTGTCATTCATTTACAGCCAAGGGTTTTCTTCAAAAATAACAATTTAGGTGGTTAAATGAAACATATCATTGCTCTTGCTTCAAAGGTTGCTTTCACTTTTGCCCTTTTATATGTGATATTGGACAGAGTCTATCACGCGCCCTTTTTAAGTGTGATGTTTATAGCACTTTTCCTAGGTTTTGTTTCCTATCTATCCGGTGACATGCTCGTCCTTCCGCGAACAAACAATATTACAGCTTCATTGGCTGACTTTGGACTTTCATTCGTTATTCTTTGGGTCTTTGTTTTAACCCAAACAAGAAATGATTTCCCACCGTTTGCAGCTGCTCTACTTTCCGCTGCCTGTCTTACTGTTTTTGAATACTTTTTTCATCGGTATTTGCTAAAAAATGTGCTGGATGAAACCTTTCGAAATGAACTGTCAGCCAGGGATAACACTCTGCAGTATCAAATAGAAGCCGCAGACGAGCTGTTTCCTGACGTTACGAAGGAGAATCACGAGGAATAGGAGGCTAAACGCCTCCTATTTTTCAGTAGCTATTATTGATAAAACGGGACAGCACTTCTGTAAAATCGTAAAACCTCTCATTTTGAGTGACAGATCTGCTCTTTAAAGAAAAAATGCCGAACAAAGATTTTCTAAAACCAGTGCTCATTTCTAACTGGATACTCAAACCTGTTTTTGATTTATTTGCGATGTTATTCGGACTTACACCTGCGTGCGGATGATCCATACCGAGCAGTACCGCAGGAAAACCGGCATTTTGCAGTCTTTTAACTAAATCTGCCGCTCTTACGCGATCTGTACCGCCGACTTCGATCTGCTGATCTTCTTCTGCATATCCGTGCAATGATATGACATATTCATGACTTCCCGTCATTTTCAGGGCCCGAGGCTCATCAAAACGCGTGCTCGTAATATGCAGCACCGAGTTTCCTGACGATTTTAAGCCTTCAAATAAATACAACGAGTACTCTTTGCTGAGTTCTCTCGCTATTTCACTTGTCCCGCCCTCTATACCTCCTCCGTGAATGGCTAAAACAAGAACAGGGCTGCACGTTTGTTTCGTAACAATGCCGTAATCAGAAGGATCTTCATTGTTTTTTAATTCCTCAAAATTCTGATATACATCTTCAGCATATATTGAAGAAATCGGAGCAAACACCATAAAAATAAACAACAATCTTACAATTTTAGGAGTTGATGGAAAACGTTTGGTTATGTTACAATCAACATGCTTCAAGGAATGGAGCAAACGGCGGAGCAGGGATACTTTGGCCGGTTTCATCTACTCCGCCTCTAAGTCCAAATTTACAGGATGTCGGTTTCTTTGAGGCTTTAGCACGAAATTCTCGTCCTCCTTGTTAAATTTTTGTTAAATTCACAATATTATATACCATTAGCCCGGGCGCTGTTCTTCCTATTTCTGAATTTATGAAAAGTAAGTTGGCACCAACAGCCTTTTACCCAATTCCCATATCAAACAGAAAAAAATGCACCTGCCCTTCGGCCTGTGCATTTTTATTTTCGTTTCATTCTTTGTTTCATTTCTTTATTCAATTCCATAAGGTTTTTTTCAATCTTTCTTATTTTTCGCCTTTGCGGGATAGTTTTCACTTCATCATAAACAGCGATAAACCCGCTTAATGTCACTGTTGCAATGTAAAGGACACGCTGTTTGATCCTCCGGTCAGCGTGCGCATGATCACCCGCTTCTTTTTCCAATCTTTCGGTTACGCCTTTATCAAACAGCTGATCGACATACACTTGTTTCATTCCCACTATAAATCCCGCAGCCAGCCAAAGGATCAGAAAACAACCGATATAAAACATCATTAATCCTTCCTTTCCCGTCTAGATGCGGCGCAGAATTAAAATGTCGCTGATCTACTCACTAAGCAGCTGGCTGACGAATCCTCTTCTTTGTGTTAGGTTCTTCATTTGGGCGGACAATATGTAATGATGTAATGTACAGTTAGAAATTTTATTCCAAACAGCCACATGTGATGAACAGCGGTTAATTTGTTGTCCTGCATAGCTTCTATCAGAAAGGTTTCAGATAAAGGAAGCGGACAAGTCCCTGCACTTGTTTGCAGATAAATCCCCTCATCTCCGGCCCTGCTTTTTCTCCGCCTGCTTGTCAAAACCAGCTTCTCATGATGATGATAAGGTTTTAAAATGCCTGTCATACTGCTGAATGGAAGCGGTAGAGAAATGTTCATATACCCTTCTCCATTTGAACGATACACTGAATATAGAGCGGTAAAAATGGTTTCGTTTTTTTCATTTGTTCTGATCCAGGCACGCACTTTTTCTCTTCCGTCTTTTTTCGAATGAACACCCTTTATCGTACTGTACATCCTATACCAGTCAGGGTTCGTCGACAGATGTATTTGGCCGGTTCTTCTGCTGAACCATTCGTAAACCATTGCAAGCGGCCGAAACCACGTGCTCCACGCCACTTTTGCTTTTACATCATAATTTATGGTTTGTTCATAAAACGATAGAATGAACGGTGCCAGTTTTTCGGGCGAAAAATTTTTTGCTCGAAGGCTTCCCATATCATCCACAAGCCCTCTGTACTGAACGTTATTTTCAGCTTGAATGTTAGCTAAAAAGTTTGTTCCAATCCTTCTTCTTCCGTATATACGGCTGAATGTCTTTACGCTGTCTGCATCAAAAGGCTTCGGAGCTACTATTCTCCATCCTATGAGAGCAGGCACTATAACAAAAAATGCGTTAACAAAACCGTGTATCCAAATCATCTGATTAATGGTCAATGTGACGTTTTGCCGAAATACACCAAATGAATAAATCATCGAGAAAGAGATCGTTATCAGTAGAACGGCAGAAGAAAGCCGAATAAGAAATGTTCCCGTCTTGCGGTGAAAAGCTGTAGTGAACACCAAAAATGCGTGCAGATAAAGTGCCGCCATGTAGATGGCAACCGCAAAGACATCAAGTGTTTTTGAATATGTGATACCAAGCGCAATCAGAAGGGGTGATAACAAAATCACCCATGTTATCCAACTGTACAACATCCGATTTTTCCTGGTAATTCTCCCGAGCAAGCCGTTAAAGATTGGGATCAGAAAGGCTGAATAATGAAAGTGGACAGCAGTCAGCAAAATGATAAGAGGGGCAAATTGCATGATCTGCAAATGTGCAGCATAAGCAAAAAACCAAAAACCTCCTCCCGCCAAATAGATAAGCCCGAACAAAACTGATGTCTCTTCGATTCTATGTATCTTTGTTTCCCAGAGGCGAAGGATCGCAAACAGAGCCACAAAAGCTGTGTATATCCACCAGATTAGCGCGAACCCTCCGATGTCTGTCACAAGAGCCAGTACCGCAAAAAAAGCGGCAGCCGGATAGCACTTTATCAACCCAGATTCTAGAGATTGAGCAGACCGAAGCTGCGATTGATGAAAGACAAAAGGAAAAATTCCCGGCACGAAAAAAAGAATGGATACCAAAACAAGTGCCTCTGCCACTGATATATGGGGTGCTTCCGCTGCAAGATATCCTATAAAGCAAAGCCCACTGATCATTCCATTTCGTTTTAGCATGATTCTCTCTCTTCTTCCTGAAACATTCCATGATAAAAGAAAAGGGTGCCGAGTATTGTATTTTGGACATGCACTTGTATGGTGAAGCAATTCTTGCTTTCGTCAAACGTTTCGCAAACAACGGATGTACCGGTCAGCCATTTTGGGAGCGCTATTCTTTTTCCTCCTATCAACAGCCATTGCTTTCCCGATGTAATCGTAAGAGAGCCTTCAGCAGATGCCTCGAACGCTAAAACAGACAGCAAAACATGAGGTTTGCCGAAGAAATCAAGTACCCTATCTTCTTTTTCGTCGTATACCATAATCGCATCAAAGTAACGTTTTTTGCCTTTAAAGAAAAATGTACGATTCCATTCTATCCCGGTATGTTCCCGATTCATTAGACAAGCTCTATTTTGTATCGTAAAAGGGATGTCTTTGCCTCTTTCTGAAAAAAAACACCTGAAAAAAACCCCCAGCTTTAGAAGCATTCTAACCAGAAAAGTGCCTCCGCTTATTTCTGACATCGTTCCTGTCCCGCTGAATGTATGAGACTCGTCTAATTGATATCGTTTTTGCAGCTTGGGGTGCAGCAAATGATAGTTCTTGATTGTTTTTTCATAAATCGAACTCACAATGTCACTTCTTTCTCTTTCGTTTTGTGTTCCTGGCACTAGGGAGTTGCAGACTAACAATGCCGCTTGCCGCAGAAAACACACTCAACAGTATCCACAATACTATTTCGGAGCCTAAAATAGCGAATCCGGCAAAGAGACAAGCCTGGACAGCATGAATGATCCATTTTCTCTTTAATGGAATCAGCCACAATATACCCAATCCTATATCCGCTGTTCCTGCCAAAATGCTTGTTTCAAAACCTGTAAAACCTTGATAACTCCAAAATAGACTGAAAAACAGACACATGAACACATAGACAATAGCAGATCGAATGAAGTATTTCGGATGTTTATTTTGCTCAATCCAAAGTCTTAAAACATCGAAGCTCCATGCAGTCGCCCAGCCGAGAAGCGGCCGAAATAATAAACGATCGATCCATCTTCCCGGCAGCCCGTAGGCTGTTTTGTATTGGTACTGCGTTAAAAACGTCAAATTCCCGTTGTCTTGCTGTATATACTTCCAGTACCCGCTGCCATGCTGAATTAGAGATAACGGATGATCAGAGCCAAAAGCCAGTGAGGAAACTCTTGCAGATGACGATTTGTCGAAAACACCGACTGTTTCTCCTGTACCCGATACCTTTAATCCAAAGCCTATCCTTGTTTCGTAAAGAAACTTCTGCTTTTCGTATGGCGGCCTATATAAATACGTGATATTTGAAAACCGGAGGTCCCATTCCCTATGCAGTGATGGGTTTTGTGTATATTCCCAAAGCTTATCCAGATCGGATCTCATTTCAATTTCTACATAAATCGGTTTCTGTTTCACAGCTCCTCCTCCCTTCAATTAGAAGCAATTCCTATATTAGCATATTGACCATTCAGAAAATCCATTTCCTCCAAAAAAAGTATATGAATTCTAATACGCAAAGAAAAAGAAGAGATAGTTGCCTTCTTATTGTATCTATTTGATTCATCACTGTGTTTTAACCGTTCTATAATGAGTAAGTTTGGCGTTTACGCTGTACGTGATGTTAATTTTACTGAAGGTATCACCCCAATTATTTTCCATAAGTCCGGATGCTCAAGCCTTAAAGATTCATCAAAACCCGCAACATCTGCTTTATATTCATGTTGAATTTTTAATACATTACTGACTAATTTCTTTCCTTCGTTTTCAGTATTTGTTTCCATACGTTTTAAAAACTGAGTGTCCACCGCCTCATTTGTATTCCAGTTTCATAGGATTATTTTTCCCGTGTTCGTTTTTTTTTCCCAATAAAAAAAGCCTGATGAATGTCTTCATCATGCTTTAAAGAAGTCAAATGTAAAGATGGTTCAGAAGAAAGCCGCCAATTACACCGGTGACGACAATCACCCAAGGAGGCAGCTTCCAATAAGCAAGCATACTAAACAATAAAGCCGCCAACGCAAAATCAATCGGATTCAAAATCGCACTTGTCCAAATCGGAAAATAAAAAGCTGAAATTAAAATTCCGACTACCGCTGCATTCACTCCTGCAAGAGCTCCCTTTAGGTTGGAATTCCTCCGCAAAACATCCCAGTAGGGCAACGCACCTAAAATCAGCAAAAACGCAGGCAAGAATATGGCAATGGCAGCTAACATTCCGCCCTGCCAGCCGCCCATGACTGCACCTAGATAGGCAGCAAAAGTAAATAAAGGCCCCGGCACAGCTTGTACTGCACCATATCCTGCTAAAAATGCTTCTTTGCTGATCATTCCAGCTGGTACAAATTCCTGTTCCAGTAACGGCAATACAACATGTCCCCCGCCAAAAACCAAGGAACCTGCCCTGTAAAAACTGTCAAACATAGAAAGCCAGCGCAAATCTGAAGTTTCTCGCAGAACAGGCAAAAGAAAAAGCAATCCGAAGAATAATGAAAGACACACAGTCCCAAATGTCTTAGAAATAGGAAAATGGAATGCTGATTCCTTTTTGTCGATAGACTCTTTAAACAACAGAAAACCAATCGCTGCTGATATGATGATAATACCTGCCTGGGTAAACGTAGTTTGCCATAAAAGCGAAACAGCCAATGCAAACAAAGCAATCGTTTTTCGCTTAACATCAGGTGCCAGTTTTTGAGCCATTCCTGTTATAGCATGTGCAACAACTGCAACCGCCACGATTTTCAAACCATGAATCCAGCCGGCTTGCTCTATATCGGTACTTTTTAATAAAAGTGCAAATATGATTAGTGCCAATACAGAGGGCAGTGTAAAGCCGAGAAATGAAACGATACCGCCAAGTAACCCGCCACGCATAACTCCAATCCCAATCCCAACTTGACTGCTCGCCGGTCCAGGCAAAAATTGGCACAAAGCAACCAAATCAGCATAGCTTTTTTCATCCAGCCATTTTCTTTTGCGAATATATTCTTCATAAAAGTAGCCCAGATGAGCAATGGGACCTCCGAATGATGTAACCCCAAGTCTTGTTGAAACCATTAATATTTCTATCAGAGTTTTAAAGCTGTAACGCTTATGTTTGTGCATTGCTCCCTCCCATGTTCTCAGCATTTAAAAAAGCTGAAATACTCCACTTAAGTATAAAAAAATGAAACATGTTTGCAAGCGCTTATTTAAAATGATAACAAAACTTAACTTTATTATATTAAAAAGGCTCAACATGAGCGGTTAAGAATAGATTAAAATTCAAGCTTGAAGCTTTCTTCCTGATCTGACACTTCCACAGGTATTCCCATTATCGTTTTCGGTTTGGGAACGTAAACAAAACGCATCTCTTTCTCTAGTTGCTGAAACGTTTTTTCACTGACTATAATTCTAGCCGGCTTTCCCGGACTGTTATCAATGGCTGCTTTAATGTTTCCAAGCATAAAAAAACCTCCTGTTTTAAATTAAACCTGAGATATGACCATAAACAAATTGATGATAGCTAAAACTCCCGAAACATAGGCTATACGTTTGTTCCTCCTCCAGAAAAACAGCACATTGGCTAATAAAACAAAACTGATGAAGGCATCAAATCCCACAAAACAATTTGGCTGGACAGAATTTTCGGTTCAAAAATAACAATTGCAACTGCACAAACAACCATGAATGAAAAGACGAAAAGATACACTTTCCACTCTCTCACTGTATTTTCTTTCTCGTACATGAAAAGCACTCTCCTTAAACAGACCCAACTGGATGGGACTGATACAGTGTTCATCAACAAACCCATGGCATGATCTTATTAGTTATTATATGATGTAATCAAAAAAACATCATATGTAAGAGGAATATGAAATTGATCAAAATCGCGATAATAACGAAAAACATTATCCTAGAGGCATCTATTCAGAAAGTCTGGGAAACAGTACCATTTTAGAAGGCATCGCTAAGTGGTTTATGTCCAATGACTTTCAGCTGAAAGAAAGACAAGAATTACAATCAACGGTTGTCTCCTTGTAAAGTTTTGACTGTTCAAGTTCCCACTGAACTTTCATTTAAGTGGAATATAGATTGATGGGTCGTTACTTTTTAATTACACGACTTGGGAGAAAAAACGAGGTTTACCCTTATTCACAGCAGCTGGAAGGAGCCAAATAAAGTGATTGGCAAAGCAAACGAAAAAAGCTCCATCATCCGCGATAAGATGGATGGAGGCCGGATCGGCATTTAAATGAACAGCTTAGTAAGACTGTCGAAGATACAAAAGAGATAGGTTTCTCTCTCTTTGTTTTCAAAGATCATACTTCCCAGTTTGAGTTCGTCAATCATAGAACGTAACTGTTTTAGATTTACCAGAGTAATCGGTAACAAAGAACTCTGCCCTGTTATTGCTCCCATCAACAAATATAAAAGTGTGGCATTCTCCGGGTGAAAAATAGTTTGCTCCTACATAATCATCAGGATTGTCACCGGCATCATCCTCATATAAGGGCTTCAACATTTGACCCAGACCACCTCTCCGCTTTTTTTGCAAATGGCATTGGACATTATACTCGGCCCAGCCATTTTATGAATCAACTCTTGGGATATCATTGCACCAGCTGCTGGCTTTTAAAATGTTCAAAGTAAAAAATACGCGTTATTTTATTTGTAAACTTTTTCGTATTTGGTCCTGATAAATGCCGCTTGACCGTTATGCAGGAAGAGCCTATCAGAATGTAAAAAGCGACCATCGGACAGGACTAAAGATGTATGAAAAAGTGATTCAGAAAATAAGGAAGAACAACAATATAAGATAAATAATTTAGGCCGATGAATAATCGGCTTTTTATGTTGATTTTGTTTTTGTGTTATCTGCCTCTTTTTCTATGATTTGGATAGCCCTTTTTTTCTTCTATGATTCTAACTGTCCAAGCCGCACAATCAATTCGCCATATAATAAAGCGTATCAACAATAAAGGAGGAGTAAATATGGGTTATTACAAAAAATATAAAGAAGAGTATTATACGGTCAAAAAAACGTATTATAAGAAGTATTACGGATATGATAAAAAATACGATGATCATGATGATAAAAAATATTATGACTGTGATAAAAAATATTGTGACTGTGATAAAAAACATTATGATCACGACAAAAAAGACTATGATTATGTAGTAGAGTATAAAAAGCATAAGAAACATTACTAAAAACTCCCTTAACATCTCCTCGATTCTCTTTTTACCCGGCTAATGCCGGGTTTTTTTTGTTGTTTGGTCTACTATATAATCTGAAGTTCCTTAATGACTGAATCTATAATTATATTGAATATTTAGTACATAGTTTAATTAGTTTATATAAGTTCCACTGGTTCTCCTTCCAAGTATTGCAGTTTTAAAGAAACTTTTGTAAACTCTTTGAGGGCCATACTTAAAAGGAGAGATTCTTTGTCTAAAAATATAGTATTTTATCTCATAGTACTTTGTTTAATTATATCAATTACCATGAAAAATTTTGATGTTATACAAATAATTTCCAATGTTAGCTTTTTTGTTTTCTTGTTGCTTTATGCTAAAGAGGAATTGAAAACATATACACGCAAATCGTTGGTGATCCTCAGTAATTGTTTTCTTTTCTTAGTCAGTATCTGTACTTTTATGATTTTACAGGGGCAAGCATTTATTAAAGATCATCCCCTCATTACCGGCTGGGAAACAATAGCCAACATTCTTTTGATTATCGTTTCTTTAAGCATTTGTGTTTTTATTTTGAGAAAGATCTCAAATCGGTTACCCTAGTGAGCTCATCCTGTCATCTATTGAGTGTATATAGTTTTTCATATTTGACCCATAAACCATCTAACATGAAACTTATTGGTAAAATGAAGTATTTTGCGTTGGGAGAAATTTTAATAAAAAAAATATTGATTGCAGGTGCAGTAGAAATAGCAGTTCTTTTCAGAACATTTTCAGCGGGTATTCCAGGCTTGCCCGCGGCAGACACTCAGGTCGCTAAAGCAGCGACCCAGCTGCCTAAAGGCATTGGCGGCCGTGCCTATCTGAACAGTATTGGCACTGTTTTTACAGCTAAAATCAAGCTTCCCGACACCGTAAAACTGAGGACTCGTTCTCTACACCTTATATTTATTCAGGCTTTAGGGCAACAAGCGGAACTGAGGCAGACATCGGGCAGTACAGCAAACAAAAACGTCTGGAAGCCTGCCATGAAGGCTGGAGCCAAAAATGAAGAAACGTACATCGAAGTAAAAGACAAATTTATTATTAGGATTACTTACTTTCAATCCAATGAACAATAAAGAGGCAGCATTAAACTGCTACCTCAAATAAAAGCTTGTCCCCATGCTTATAGTTGAATAACTTGAAATCATCAATGGTAAAGTCATAAAAATCTTTGACTTCAGGATTGATCCATAATTCAGGTGCTTCAAACTGCTCCCTTCCCATTTGGATTTTCAAATTGTCTATATGCCGTGTGTACACATGGCAATCCCCAATGTTAAAGATATATTCACCAAGCTCATAACAAGTGACTTGAGCAATCATACGCTGCAAAACATTGTATTGGAATACATTGAATGGATTCCCCAACGCCATGTCATTGCTCCGTGCTCTTACCTCGAGGTGGAGCTTGCCTTGCTTAACATACCATTGAGTTTCGTATACACATGGCGTTAAGGCCATTGAATCTAATTCATCTGGATTCCATAGCATTGTGATGTGTCTGCGTGAAGATGGGTTGTTCTTCAATTGATGAAGAAGATAATCAACCTGATCCACCTTTTCTCCATTTAGATTTCTGTTTTTCTTACCCAACTGAAATCCATAAGCATTGCCGATAGTGCCGTCTTCTTGTTTCCACTGATCCCATATTTGTACACCCATCTTGTTTAATTCAGTAACATCGTTAGATTTTAGCTGCCAAATCCAAAGCAACTCTTTAATGGCTGTTTTCCAGGCAACCTTTTTTGTCGTTAAAATAGGAACTTCTGAGTTGTCGAACCTCATTTGTTTACTAATCACGCTTAGTGTATGAGCCGGTGTTCCATCAGAGTCCCACTTGGTTCTTACATGAAATTCTTCATCTGAGATCCCATTATTCATAATATCCTTTATGATGGAATTGTATTGTTTATCGAATTGTGTCATGACTATTCATATCCTTCTTTCATTTTCAGTTACTTGGCATAATTTATTACGAAAACAATATTAACGCAAATACGAAGCACGTGCAGATAAAATGAGATTCTTATTCCAATCACGTGTGTAGAGGGAAGAGTCAGCCTCCTCTTTTACACCTGTATTTCTTCATAACATAGTCTCATAGTTACCCGCTAGTTTGATGCATACTACGTTTATAATAAAGAAATCACTAGATATTGAGGCACATGAACATTAAATAGTGAGGTGTTGGTGTATACCAAATTGGATATGTCTAAACACATTACATCCACTCGCTCCCTCTGGTTTAATGCATTTTATTTTACCTAATATCAAATGTCACTTGTCTATGTGCAATTGGGCTTACTTTCAAACAAATCCCCTCTCATTTCACTCATTTGATCATCGACATTTTTTTCGATATTGGGCAGAAAGTCATTCCTTCATTCATCTATTTCTGACCGTTGTTGACGCCTTACTTTAAGTCTTTCAAAGCAGCGTCAGAAATAACATCATAGAGTGCTTGAATCTTAACCAAGACGTTCAAATATTATTTCTATTAGAGAAGGTCTCTCTTTACGTATATTAATCTTCTCCATACACTTTATTATTTTACAGGAATTACGGCCTTTCTCCCTCTCTTATTTTGATAAGCAGTTATCCGTGTTGTTTTCATAAGTTTTTTAAAGCCTCTTTTTACTATTTTTTGTCCATTTGACCATACCATATCATTTAAACTTCATAAATTAATATTGAATAACATAAAAGGAGGAATTTAATTGGGTTATTATAAAAAATATAAAGAAGAGTATTACACTTTGAAAAAAACGTATTACAAAAAGTATAACGACCATGATAAAAAGCATTGTGATTGCGACAAAAAGTTTCATGATGATGATAAAAAACATCGTGATTGCGACAAAAAGTTTCATGATGATGATAAAAGACATCGTGATTGCGACAAAAAGTTTCATGATGATGATAAAAAATATTATGATTGCGACAAAAAGTATTACCATGACGATGATCATTACTATGATTTTGTCAAATCGTATAGAAAACATTACTAAATATCTTAAATCTCTATTTATTGCCCCGGTGACATACCGGGGGTTTTTTTATAAAATCAGTCGACGATACTCAGATTTTTTTGTGAAGTCTTGTGTCTCATTTTGTCAATATTTGAAATTGTGTTATGGCTGCTGCAAATTCAATTATTAATGAACATGTCTTCCATTACTTACAAAAATGTAGATAAAAGTATTCTTTTATGAAATGCTTATTTTATCGACTCCTCAATCCTAAATGTGGTAAAATCGATAAAAATACGAAAATCGTAAATATAAGAAAAAGGAGCATTGATATGTATATTAGTATTATAATTTTAGCATCCATGCTTTTATGGGGTGAAGTTATTCATGAACTAAATAAACCTTCAAAAAAGCAAAGCACCCGAAAAATTGTTTCTTTGACATCTTTAGGATCTTTATCTACTTTAGTCATTACTATTTCACTTTTTCAAAGCTTTCCTTTTTAAAGTTTGTTTAAAATGAAATGCTTCGTATTAAATATTCATTTTATACATATCATTATATGTACCTTGGCTGAAACCTCCATTGTCAGATTACAGCATGAAAACAGCCAAGGTTTTTAAATTTGCTTACATTGTTCCCGTTGAACCGTGTCCGCCTCTATCTTCATTCCCTAAACACTCAACTTCAATTAATTCAACTGCCGGCATCTTTTTCATGATTCTGAACTGGCAGATCCGCTCCCCTTTATTAATCTCTGTGTCACGTAACGCATAAGCAGGAAAGAACCAAAAATCGTTGTCTCCCTTGTACGACTCATCGATAACACCCATTGAGTTTGTTTGAATAACGCCAAAGTTCTTATAAGTACTTGAACGAGGAACAACATGTGCTTCGTAACCTTCAGGCAATTCCATAGCTACACCTAATGGAACAAGCTTAAATTCACCTTTTTTAATTGCTATATCTTCAGCTGCCCGAAGATCAATCCAGTCTCCTTGCTCAATTTTGCTGATTCTTTTTTGTGTTTCATCTAGATATTTGATTTTAATTTGTATTGTCATATGTATTACTCCTTATCATTTTTTTCATGATCATACGGTAAGACCTATTCCTGTATCGTTTTCATCAGTTATAAATTGAACTTCTTCAAAATCATTCTTTAAAGCATTGAAGTAAAGTTTTTCAATGGCATTTTTGCTTTTACAGTATATCGAAACATAGCTATTATCTGCAATCAAAAGGACAAGTTCGCAATCACTGCTAATAAACTCTTCATATGTCTGGACTTTGATTAACCGTCTTTCCAGTTCAACGAAAATGGTATAGTACTGATTTGTTTTATATAATTAGCTATATCTAACGTCTGCAGTATTCTCCATAGATAATTTCCATATTATCTGAAAACTAACTCCCCTTTTCATATTTACTCCTCACTTAAACGATTTTCTGAACCGATTGATTCCAATCTTCTTTCACACATTTTCTCAGCCCTGCCCATTTAGAAATTTCTTCTAACGTTCAGTTAGGCGTTTCTCAATTCTTTATCAAGAAGAGTTAGCCCGGCCAGTACCTCAGTTTCACGTTTGGAAGCAGTTATTTCGGCATTGATGAAGCCTTCTCGTAAATCATAGATTTGCTGTTGAATGATTTCAAATGAAGTTGAATAAAATAAGATCGAAACTATCCAATAATTTTGCGGTTAAATGCTTTTTTACTATTCCATAAGAAGGAAGGAAGCGTTAATGACAAAGCTTTGCCGAGAAGTTTGGATTGAAGTCAATCTTGATGCCGTAAAAAAAAATTTACGAGCGCTTCGCCGTCATATTCCAGATAAGAGCAAAATTATGGCTGTCGTAAAAGCAAACGGTTATGGTCATGGGTCTGTAGAAGTGGCGCGCCATGCACTGGAACATGGGGCGAGTGAGCTCGCTGTTGCCAGCGTGGAGGAAGGAATCGTTTTACGAAAAGCGGGGATTACAGCACCTATCCTTGTGCTTGGATTTACCTCCATTAGTTGTGTGGAAAAGTCAGCAGCTTGGAATATAACATTATCAGCATTCCAGGTTGATTGGATTAAAGAAGCTAACGAGATATTGGAAAAAGAAGCTAGTACTGACCGGCTGGCTATTCATATTAACGTGGATACTGGGATGGGACGATTAGGTGTACGCACAAAGGGAGAACTTTTAGCAGTAGTGAAGGCACTAAAGGCAAGCAAATCTCTCAGATGGACAGGGATATTTACACATTTTTCTACAGCTGATGAAGCTGACACCACACTAACCGAGCTGCAACACGATAAATTCATTAGTTTTCTCAGCTTTTTAAAAGACCAGGGCATTGAACTGCCCACCGTGCACATGAGCAACACGGCTGCAGCTATTGCTTTTCCTGAATTTAGTGCTGATATGATTCGTTTAGGTATCGGCTTATATGGGTTATATCCTTCAACCTATATCAAACAACTAAACGTCGTGAAGCTTGCTCCTGCATTAAGTTTAAAAGCGCGTATCGCTTATGTGAAAACCATGCGGACAGAACCCCGAACCATCAGCTATGGCGCGACATACATCGCAGAACCCGACGAAGTCATTGCTACCCTTCCGATCGGATATGCTGACGGTTATTCCCGTGCACTTTCAAATCGCGGGTTTATTCTTCATCGCGGAAAACGAGTCCCGGTGGCGGGAAGAGTGACGATGGATATGATCATGGTGAGTTTAGGCGAGAGCGGTGAAGGTAAACAAGGAGAGGAAGTCGTGATTTACGGCCAGCAAAAGGGAGCCGAGATTTCCGTCGATGAAGTTGCTGAAATGCTTAATACGATTAACTATGAAGTGGTGTCTACATTAAGCCGCCGCATCCCTCGTTTTTATATAAGAGATGGTGAGATTTTCAAGGTATCAACTCCAGTATTATACGTGTAGGTTTGCACTTGCGTTTATGCCTTTTATGCTGAATCAAGCTTCCTCTACCGGAGGGATTTTACTTTTCTGAAACCAAACAAAAATCCCTCCTATAGGCAGAGAGATTTCATGCGTCAGTATCATGATTGTATTATAAATCATGATACCTCAATAGCTGATTTTTCTGGGGTATCTTTATCATGTTGAGAAGGAAATGCTCTTCAAGTTCTTCAAGTGTACGCCCCTCTGTTTCCGGCATGAATTTGTAAACAAAACGGAGTGCCAATATACCCAACGCCACGAATATAAAGAATGTAAAAGACAAACCTACAGAGCTAAGCAATATCGGAAAAGCAAAACCGTTCATAAAGTTTAAAATCCACAGGAAAAACACATAAATTCCAGAACCAAGCCCTCTTAATCTTTGAGGGGATATTTCCGCTATGACCAGCCAAGTCACAGGCCCTACGCATCCTTGCATAAAGGCAAGAAATAAAACGGTCAAAGAAAGAACAGCATAAGGGAGTGCTGCAGTTCCAGCAAGCACTATTGAGAATATTGCTATTAATAAAAGTGCTGTCGTCGTTCCCGCCAAACCAATCAATAATATTGGGCGCCTTCTTACTTTTCCGACCAGCCAAATCCCAAATATAACGGCAATGACTGATATTAGCCCATTCCCAATATTAGCGATTAAAGCTGCTTTTGTATCAAAACCAGATTCTTTAAGGATTTGAGTGCCATAATACATAATCGAGTTAACACCTGTAATTTGATTCACTATGGCAACACCGATTCCAATCAGTAAAAGACGGCGCAGCCATGGTGTAGAAAAGTCACTGAGTGATGCCTTTTCAAGTTCTGTATCTTTTTCTACCGCTGCTTGTATTTCTCTATATTCAGCTTCTGCACGTTTCTCTTCTCGAATTTGTTTAAGAACACGCAGCGCCTCACTTTTTTTGCCTTTGGAGATTAGCCATCTCGGGCTTTTTGGAACTCTGAGCATACTGGCAAATAACATTACAGCCGGAGTAGCACAAAGGACCAGCATGTATCTCCAAACATGTCCGGTATTTGCCACTGAAAGTGACAATAAAGCCTCTTCCCCTCAGCGTCAACCGGAGACATTCCAGAGTATTTCTAAATAACATAAACCACTCAGTACCTCATTAAAGATCTATTTATTTTCCCTACATAAGTGAAAATTGTTTTGCCTTCCCCTTCATAAAAAATTCCACTTGCTTACCCATTCATTGAAAACAGCTTAATTGAAATCTTAAACATTATTGGACCATTAAAGGTCATGTAAATCCGATCTCAACAACAACAACAAGAAATTTATGTTAGTATTTTTTGATTTTTAAATCTTCATTTTATTTTAAGCAGTAGTTTCCTCTCCTACAATATGGCTTCTACTTATGTTATTCAGTTCGTTTATGAAATACACGAACAATGATAGCCGCTAAGAAGAATAAAGCGAACAATCCAAAAGCCATTGACCCATCCTTTAAGACAATTCCAAAAATCAACAATGCACAACCAGACAAAATAAATAGTATTTTACTTAAGATATTAATTATTTACACTCCTCCATACAGTCAAAGAATGCATTGACATGAATAATTCACGCAGTATGTACACAAGCAGTTCCTGTTGGGGACACCAGCTAACACCATATAAAATAGCTAAGCCCGTTATTGCCCATTGGCTAATATTTTTATAACCTTAAACAATTAGATACACACCCATTCCAACTCAGGGTATTCATCATATTTGTTGACCCGTTTCAGTTCCTTTAAATCCACCGTTAATCAATGAAGGAATCTTAGTACATTGCTGCAAACTTATGTTTGTCGTTGGAACAATAGAGAATAATAGAAATTAATGCTGTATTAGTTTTTTCAATATGTTAATTTTACTTTGGTCTTTATGATTCTTTTTTGTTCTTCTATAGCCATCTAACAAAGATTTATTATAAACCTTGAGGTAATCATCAATAGTTAACAAATGATATTTCGCTCCGTCATCTTCAAAAACCTCTAAACTATTATAGTCTATATCTGCAAATGGTTTTAAATCCTCAATGTAAGCAATGCCTATTTTAATATTCGTTTTCCTAAATTCATGCTCGTGTAAATCAACCATTTTGTATCCTTGCAGTTCCATAAGTTTTTTTAGTTTTTCCCACTTTTCCTCTAAAAAGATTAAAGGAATAAGGATATCAATATCTTCTGGGGAGAAATCCAACCCAGTTACCTTTTCCAGACCTAAAGATCCATATAATAACGGAATGATATCTAACTCTTTATTAAGAGTTTTAGCTATATTTATAAATTCATTATACAATACCATTTTTGACATCATCCCCAATTTTTGGTCATTAATGATTTAAGAATCAACTGCTCCTGGAAGTTTCTTAATTTCTCAAATTCCTCCTTAAAGTAAATATCCCCCTACCTCTTTTTTCAATTATAATATGAATTAGAATTTAGAGGGTAGTTGTTTCAGGGGAAAATGCTGTCTTTGCCTGTTGAGAAAAACTGAGTCCCAGACCCAAAAGATTAAAGCAAACGAAATGCCATATAAGTAAATTTCATATCCCATTACAAATTTTAAGGTGTTCTTTGGAACAATAAATAGAGCGAAGAATAATCATACGAATAACCGAATAGATGCAAAAGGCCGTCCTGATACGTTCATGTCACTATGACCAAGAAAGCTAGTTTAAAACCCATCTATTTATATCTTCATCAAACTTTACCTACTGGACTATATCATCTATCTAATATTAATTCTTCTATTGAAGTTTGGCTTCATTGTGTGTAGTATTGTTGTTTTTTTATGATTCCTCATCAAAAAAGCGCGCTGCTTTTTGCTGCAGGTGCGCTTTTTTGATGAGGGTACAGGTAATTATGATGAATTCAATCATTTTATTAATAGTTTCTATTTTCTTTGTCAATTAAACTTCTTAAGAATGGACAATTTGGTAGTTCAGTATCACTATCTCTTAGAAAATACTGTTTCCATTCGTGATTATCTACATTCCCGTAACTATTTAAAGCAGGATGAATGGGTATGGTATCATATTGATTAATTCTTTTTCTTACTTGTTCTTTAATCTTTTTAGCGTATTTTTCATTCTTATTAAATTCTTGAAGAACCCAACGCGGGGTAATGGCCATCATCATATAAGGAAAATGCCTACTCTTTCTCTCTTCATGCTTTGGGGTGGCACAATACATAAAATACTGCTCCCCATGAAAACAATATTCCCATTCATGTTCTGATGGATTCTGGGGAATATGAATGGGCCAATCCTTCTCATCTAGGTCATGCAATTTGTTAAGTTGCTCCCAAAACAATAATTCAAAATCCTCTACGCTGCTTTTATTAATAAGATCTTGAGGCGTGTCAAAGAATACAATCAACGTTGTATACTTCCCGTAATCCCTACAGTTTATCGTGAACTCTTTTAGTAAATTGGCTAGTTCTAGGGATGTTTGGTCATATTGAGGTTGCCCTACAAATCCATACCTGAGGTGCCCAAGTGAGAAAGATTGAGTAGCTGGAATACATGGAAAAAGATGCTCTTTATCTTTCATTTTGTTACTAAAAGCATTCAGTGCATCCTTTTGCCAAGGTAAAAGACATGCTTGGGCAGCTGCTTCAATTCCTTTCATTAAGTTTGTCATACGATAGCCTCCTTACATCATTAGACTATCGCAAAAGTGTTGTATAGGTGTTTGTCCTGTTAATAATTAGGCACTGTTCCACAACACTTTTATGGTTGAAAGATTTCCACTTTACATGTAAGAAGGAGATCATATTTTACGATTTATGTCCACCAGTCAGCCCTGCTCTGTGAAGTGCAGTTCCTGCAGGTGTATAAGAAACGGCTCTCAGAATTGCTCTCGACCCATATTTACTCCTAATCCCATCCATTACAAATCCGAGTTTCCTTCTCTTTTCATTATCCACTTCAAATAAACTCAACTGCTGATTAACATCATCCTCAATATTTGATAACGTAACTGAGATACTTCTCACTGTTTTACCCGAGTAAAACTTATGAAAGAGCATCAAGCAGCATCTATAAATGTCCATGGTAATATTTGTGGGAAGATCAATTGTTTTGGATCGATGAAATCCACCACCAAGCTCATCTTTACTGTATCCAATTCCGAGGCTAATTGTTCGACCAACTTTGTTGTGTGTACGTGCCCTTCTTGCGACTTCCTCGCAAATCTCCAGAAGAACAGCCTTAATCTCTTCTCTCCTTGTATAATCCCTCAGCAAAATCTGACTCTTACCAAAACTAATCTGTCCTTCCATCAATGGAGCTCCAATTTCTGATAAATCGATTCCATGAGCATGATAATACAACTGGTTTCCCATTATTCCGAACTTCTTTTCAAGCAGCTCTAAAGGAAATTTGGCTAACTGACCTACTGTTGATATTCCCATCAGATTCAGGTTTCTTTCCATCCTCCCTCCTATCCCCCACATTTTTGACAACGGATGAACATTCCAGAGTTTATTTGGCACATCTTCATATCTCCAACGTGCAATCCCACTCTTCGTTTTCTTACTCTCCAGGTCAAGCGCAAGCTTACTGAGTAACATATTATCTCCAATACCTACTGTGCACATTAGGCCAAATTCTCTCCACATGCTGCTTTGGATGGCTTTGGCCATTTCTTCAGGATTTTCTTTTCCTGCATCTAAAAAAGATTCATCAATTGAATACGTATGGACACATTTTTCAGGAACAAATCTGTAAAACAGTTTTGTAATCTCAGTTGAAACTCTGATGAAAAGCTTCATTTGCGGATTTACAATGTGTATTCTTGGATCTTCAGGTATCTCAAATAGTCTCGACCCTGTTTTGATTCCAAAATCTTTTTTAAGTGCAGGAGATGCAGCTAACACTACACTTCCCTGTCTCTCCGTGTTTCCTACAACAGCAAGATAGCATGTTAAAGGGTTAAGCCCCATTGTTACAGCCGATACAGAAGCATAAAAGGATTTCATATCGACACAAAGTATATTCTTACGTGTAAATTGTGAGTAATCAATCATTGTATGTAACTCCTAAGATGTCTCTCATGTTGATATAAACTGTATTGTCGTTCTGGTCTTTTACGTGTAGCTTTTGTTGCTCAAAATTAATGTAATGCACTCTGCCGGCGACAATTTCAACAAAACCATCGTTAAAAAGCTTGAATTGCAGCTCTTTATTAAATTCCAATGCCTCAGAGACGAGAAGCTCCATCTCTTCAATTTGTTGGTCATCTAAGGACGGCTTTTCAATTTTTGATACATCAATTAAATCTTGTTTAAGCTGGGTTAAATGTTCCGGAAGCATCATTGATGTCCATTTGATTGTTCCTCGATCTCTAAGCAATTTGGCTCACTCCTTTATTGATCTAATATTAACAGAACAAACGTTCTTCATTCAATAACAACAGGAACAAAGGTTCGATGTAAATGTTGGTAATGCCATTCCATAGCCTAGAATGACCCTTACTTAACAAATACACCTCTAACAATTCGAAGACACAAAAAAACAAGGGCATCAAAACCCTTGTTATTATTGTTGCGGCCGAGAGGGCTTGAACTCTCGTTATTCACCCACTAGGCCATCAACATTTAATTGTGTATCATAAAATGAAAGAATTAAGAAATAGGTACTATTCGATACCTATTTTTTATATTTATTTTGAACGTCTAGTGAATTTCGGCAGACCAAATATAATTGCTATGATACCGCAGATCCCGATTATAACAGGATAGAAAGAATAATGCACGATACTGACAGGCGATATTTTTCCAAACTTCCCTGCCGATAACATCTGCGCGCCATAAGGTATTAAACCTTGAATTACGCAGGAAAAGATATCTAAAATACTTGCTGATTTTCTATTGTCGATTTTAAATTCATCAGAGATATTTTTCGCAATTGGCCCGGCTGCAATAATAGCAATTGTATTATTGGCAGTAGCTAGGTTTGTAACGCTGACCAATCCGGCAATACCAGCTTCAGCGCCCTTTCTCGAATGGATTCTTTTAGAAATGAATCCCATTAAAAAGTCAATCCCTCCGTTTTGTTTCATGACGCCGACCATTCCGCCAATTAACATTGAAAGGATGATAAGATCAGACATTCCTGCAATCCCATCTGTAATTGCTTTAAAATAAGATGCAAGCGTCAAGCTTCCGCTTGCAAACCCTATAATTCCTGTTAAGATCAATCCGCAGAAAATGACAGCCACCACATTAAATCCAATTAACGCAAAGACTAACACGGCAACATAAGGAAGTACTTTAAACCAGCTGTAAGATTCAGCTCCGGTATGTCCTACGTGTCCTGTCGGTATAAAAAATAATAAAATGACAGTTATGATAGCAGCAGGAAAAACGATCAAAAAATTTGTTTTGAATTTATCTATCATTTGTGTTTTTTGTGACCGTACTGCCGCGATGGTAGTGTCCGAAATAAAAGAAAGATTATCTCCAAACATAGCTCCGCCCACAACAGCTGCAATAGCTATTGCAGCGGACAAGCCAATTTCTCCGCTCAAACTGGCGCTAATTGGAGTAACTGCCGCAATCGTGCCCATTGATGTTCCCATCGAAACAGAAATAAAACCAGAAATGATAAAAAGCCCTGGCAGCATAAACTGCTGCGGAATAAAACTCAAAGCAAGGTTGACGGTTGAGTGTACAGCTCCCATCGCCTCAGCCGCAGAAGCAAAAGCACCTGCTAATACAAAAATGATAACCATAATAATAATGTCAGATTGTCCTGCACCGGAAGCAAACCATTCTATTTTTTGATTGAGCGGTTGCTTTTGGTTTAATAAAAGCGCAAAAGCTGATGCTATAATTGCTGCAATCAATATTGGCAATTTGTAGAAATCTCCAGTTATTACACCAGAGCCGACAAAAAGACCTACAAATAAAAATAGTGGAAATAGCGCCCAAGGATTTCCATTTTGTTTCATCTAAGCAGCCACCTCTAATTTCAGTATCAAAGTCGTCTAAACAACATTCCATACTTTAAAAGGCTACAGTAAAAAAGTCAAGCAGAAAATAGTATAGTCATTATTACATCAATAACTGAGAAGAAAGAAAAATTTTTTAAAGGAGAGGAATAAACACTCTTATCAACAGTTTATGGGAAGATTCCCAAGCGGAAAAATTATTATACAAGATCATAGCACTGGACATGAAAAAGGTGGTCAAGGTCCGCACTTTAACGTTAGACCAATTGATAATACTCGAACGGGAAAGGTCCCTGGGACAAAAGAACATTATCCTTTTAACAAATAATTTGAGGTGATTTTATGTGGTACAAGAATATAGAAGAAAGTCATTTTTTAAATAGTTTATATAGCGAGGTCCCAAGCTTAGAAAATGTACGCATTGAGGGTATTTATATAAAAGAGGAAGGCAGAAAAGTAACATTGCATTTTGATATGCCATTCTATGCCGATAATCCACCTAAGAAATGGGTTAATCTAGGATACAACTCAATCGCCCTTCAAGTGGACTTCTTCGATATCCATTCCTTAGAAATGAAAACTTCTTCAGATACATACAGAGGAAACATTGAGATAACTAAGGATGAACAAGGCTTATTAGAAATAAATGTAACAGGTGAAATTAACGCAAAGATAAAAGCTGACACCGGTTTTATTCAATCAATTAATGGTTATATTAACGAAGCTATATGAACTATTTGATTAAAAAACTAAGCATTTTCCGGACGTAACCAAACCAAGCGCTTCGGCTTCGCAGCTTTTTAAATTTCCAAGCCTTGACCACACTGGTTATTACATCAATAATGCTTAGAACCAGTAGTAAATCAGTACTTCACACCCCCAATTTAGTCGGGTTGACGGGAATTTTTGTGCCGAAGTCTACCCTCTTCAATGCATTTTTTCGCATTCTAAATCGAGCAAACATTGATAAAATGCCAGTCCATGCATTGCGGCACACGCATGCTGTATTACTTTTAGAATCGGGTGCAGACATGAAATATATTCAAGAGCGCTTAGGACATAAAAGTATGATGGTAACCGCCGTTGTTTATTCCCATGTAAGTAAAAGACTTGACCAAAACCGGATAAAGAATTACGAGAATTACGTTTCGTCAATTGTAGAGTTAGATTTCTAACTTCAAATATTTTTGGTCATAATTTGGTCATTGACCAAAAATACTAATTCTTCATTCTATTAATCAAAATCAAAAAATCCCTCGACACCAATAGTGCCAAGGGATTGAGAGATTAATATTGAGACATATACTGTTCGCGCTCCCAAGGATGTACTTGTGTGCGGAACATATCCCACTCGATTTCTTTTGCTTCGATGAAGTGTTCGAAGAGGTGCTCGCCCAGCGCTTTGACCATGACTTCGTTTGATTTGAATTCTTCTAGCGCTTCCGCAAGTGTTGCAGGAAGGTCAACGATTCCGTTTTCCATGCGCTCTTCTTTGCTCATGACGTAGATGTTGCGGTCGATTGGAGCTGGCGCTTCTAGTTTGTTTTTAATTCCGTCTAAGCCTGCAGCAAGCAATACGCTAAGTGCAAGGTACGGGTTAGCAGCCGGATCTACGCTGCGGACTTCAACACGTGTGCTGATGCCGCGGGAAGCCGGGATACGGATAAGCGGACTTCTGTTTTGCGCGCTCCATGCAACGTAGCAAGGCGCTTCATAGCCAGGAACAAGACGTTTGTATGAGTTTACTGTCGGGTTTGTTACTGCTGTAAAGCTTGTTGCGTGCTTCACGATACCTGCAATGAAGTGTTTCGCTGTTTCACTTAACTGAAGGTCTGCGTTTTCGTCATAGAATGAGTTAACACCATCTTTGAAGAGTGATAGATTACAGTGCATACCGGAACCGTTCACACCGAACAATGGTTTTGGCATAAATGTCGCATGCAGGCCGTGTTTGCGGGCAATTGTTTTCACAACTAGTTTAAACGTTTGGATGTCGTCACAAGAGCGGACTGCGCCAGCATATTTAAAGTCGATTTCGTGCTGGCCAGGCGCTACTTCATGGTGAGACGCTTCGATTTCAAAGCCCATCTCTTCAAGCTCAAGAACGATATCGCGGCGGCAGTTTTCTCCCAAGTCAGTTGGAGCCAAGTCAAAATATCCGCCTTTGTCGTTTAGCTCAAGCGTCGGCTCGCCTTTTTCGTCTAATTTGAATAAGAAGAATTCAGGCTCAGGCCCTAGGTTGAAATCACTGAAGCCTAGGTCTTCCATTTCTTTCAGAATCCGTTTTAAGTTGTTTCGCGGGTCACCTTCGAAAGGTGTGCCATCCGGATTGTAGATATCACAGATGAAACGTGCTACTTTACCTTTTTCAGCTGTCCATGGGAAGATAACAAATGTATTCAGATCTGGATACAGGTACATGTCTGATTCTTCGATGCGAACGAACCCTTCAATAGAAGAACCGTCAAACATGACTTTATTATCAAGCGCTTTTTCAAGCTGGCTTACAGGAATCTCAACATTCTTGATTGTTCCAAGAATGTCAGTAAATTGAAGACGGATATACTTCACATTTTCTTCTTTTACTAATTTTACGATATCTTCTCTAGTATACTTTGCCATTTCGTAAAACTCCTCCTCTAAAAGGTAAATGTATATAGCAAAACAGTTGCTAACGGATTAATGAAAGAAGCGGGACATGTCGCCTTGGCGGAATGTATTCCCTCTTTGAAAACGGCCGGCTTGCATGAGCTCGTTTTTCAGGAGCTGTCTCAGTTCGTCATCGGACAGATCATGTTTCATTGGTTTTTTCGGCTTCTCGTTTTGTTTTTGCTCCGGCTCGGCTTCAGCTTTCGCCAGAATCTGTTTAATTCCTGCCATGTTTACACCTTGTTCAATCAGGTGCTTGATTTCTAACAGTTTATCTACATCATGAAATGAAAATAATCGTCTATTCCCTTCGCTTCTGGCTGGAAATATCAGTCCATTTTCCTCATAATATCGAATTTGTCTTGCTGATAACTCCGTTAACTGCATGACAATTCCTATTGGAAATAAAGGCATTGAGCGGCGAATATTATCACTCATCTCAATTTCCTCCTTTTCTTAACTTAGTTTCATTATAGGTGATGTTATATAATGTGTCAATAAGATGTAAGGATTCTTAACATCAAATTCAGTGAAATTTTTAAAAAATTTAAATTAATTGCTTTTCCATCAACGAATCCACTGCACTGCATATGGCATTCTTCACATGCGAATAGGTTAATCCACCCTGAACATACGCTACATACGGCGGGCGGATAGGGCCATCTGCTGATAATTCGATGCTTGCTCCTTGAATAAATGTGCCTGCTGCCATAATGACATCATCTTCGTATCCTGGCATGTAGGCTGGATAAGGCGTCACATGGGCGTTGATCGGCGATGCCAATTGAATGGCTTGGCAAAAGGCAATCATCTTTTCTCTGTCAGAAAACTCAACGGATTGTATCAAATCTGTCCTTTTCGCATCCCATTTCGGGTTAGAATTGAAGCCCAGCTTTTCAAGAAATCTCGCTGTAAACACCGCTCCCTTTAAGCTTTGAGACACAACGTGAGGCGCCAAAAAGAATCCTTGATACATTTCTTGGAGCGAGTAAAGAGATGCTCCTGCTTCTCTGCCGATGCCAGGTGACGTCATCCGGTATGAGCAAGCTTCAATCCATTTCGCTTTGCCGACGAGATAGCCTCCTGTTTTCGCAAGACCGCCGCCGGGATTCTTAATGAGAGATCCCGCCATCAGATCGGCTCCGACATGACAAGGCTCAAGCTCTTCCACAAATTCTCCGTAACAGTTGTCCACAAAGACGATCAAGTTTTCATTGATTTCTTTTACAAAACGAATCATTTCTTTTATTTCACTAATTAAGAAAGAAGGACGATTCGCATATCCTTTTGAGCGCTGAATGCCAATTACTTTTGTCTTCGGATTGATCGCAGCGGCGACTGCATCATAGTCTATTTCTCCGTCTTCCGTCAGATCAACCGCATTGTAGCCGATTTGAAAATCCTTTAACGATCCAGCGTTTTCTCCGCCTCTAACGCCTACAATTTCCTCTAGCGTATCATATGGCTTGCCCGTTATATAGAGAAGCTCGTCCCCCGGTCTGAGAACACCGAACAAAGCAATCGAGATGGCATGCGTGCCTGAGATAATTTGCGGTCTTACAAGCCCCGCTTCTCCGCCAAACACATCCGCATAAATGCTTTCAAGCGTATCTCTTCCGATATCATCATAGCCGTATCCAGTCGACGGCGTGAAATGAGTGTCGCTTACTTTGTGTTTTCTATAGCTTTGAAGCACTCTCCATTCATTGCGCTCGCTCATTTCTTCTATTTGTTTATGAACACCGGCAATGTCCGCTTCCACTTCCATTGCCGTTTTTTTCAGTAATTCTCCGTGTGTTAATGTGTCAAACATGTTTTGAATTTCCTTCCTACATATACTTCTTTAATTCACCGATAATGCTTTGCTCTTCCTGTACATAGCCTGATATGTCGTACCGTTCATTTTCTTCATTAAAATAGAAGCGATCAACCATCGTTTCCGATTTGATTCTGGAAAGGAGTTTCCCTTCACTTGCCGGCACATGCGCTTCAAATGACATTAACAGCTCTTGGCGCAGATAGCGCTGAATCGCTTCTTTAAACGCATTAGCGTCTTCCTCAAATTTCGCGCTGACCATAATATGATCCCTTCCGGCAGACGGTATGAAATCAGGCTGTTTTTGATCACGTTTATTGTAAGCCGTCAGCATCGGAATATCATCGGCTTCAAGCTCCTCAAGCAACCGAAGCACTGTTTTTTCGTGTCCTACATAATCCTCATTTGAAGAGTCAATCAAGTGCAGGATCAAATCCGCTTCTTTTACTTCTTCAAGCGTTGATCGGAATGCAGCAATCAGTGTGGTCGGAAGATCCTGAATAAACCCTACTGTATCTGACAGAAGCACGCTATAGCCGCTTGGCAGAACCATTTTCCTGGTCATTGGGTCCAGTGTGGCAAACAGGAGATCTTCTTCATAGCTGTCAGCACTTGTCAGGCGGTTGAACCATGTAGATTTCCCCGCGTTTGTATATCCGACAAGTGCAATTTGAAGCACACCGTTTTTCTTTCTTCTTTCACGGTACCGGCTTCTATGGCGAATAACGGTTGAAAGCTGTGTGTTAATTTCGTGAATGCGATTTCTGATATGGCGGCGGTCGGTTTCCAGTTTCGTTTCCCCGGGTCCTCTCGCCCCAATTCCTCCGCCTTGACGGGAAAGATTGATCCCTTGTCCCGTCAGCCGCGGAAGTGCATATTGCAGCTGAGCCAGCTCAATCTGAAGTTTGCCTTCTCTCGTTCTCGCCCGCTTTGCGAAAATATCTAATATCAATTGCGTACGGTCAATCATCTTTACTTCAATCGCTGTTGCCAATGACTTCAGCTGACTTGGCGACAGCTCATCATTAAAGATAAGGAGGTCAGCTTCAAGTTCTTCCACCAGTGCCTTTAGCTCCTCTACCTTCCCTTTTCCTATATATGTAGCGGCGTCAGCCCTGTTCCGTTTTTGTGTGACGCTGGTCAGTACGTTTCCGTCTGCTGTTTTTGTCAGAGATGCAAGTTCTTCCATAGAATTTTCAAAATGCTCATCCGTGATATGCGGCAGCTGACATCCGACTAAAATAGCTTTTTCTTGTCTAGTTTCCTGTTCGTTCAAATGGATGTTCCTTTCTTTTGCATATTGGGCAGTAGTATTATCATACCAAACCCTGCATGTCTATACCACAAATCGATTGCTTCGAAAAGCAAGAAATACAAGCAAAAAACAGACCTCTCGAAAACTGAGAGGTCTATACAGAGCCAGACGCTTCTTCTTTAATGGAAAGATCTTGGCTTTTAATGGTCATCAAATCGCTTTTTAAGTATTGATCGCCCATTAAAAGCCTCATGGCTTGCGCTCTGATCGATTTTTCGATCACATTCCTGACAAAACGGCCATTGCTGAATTTAATGGGACTTGTCGTGCTTTTGACTGTCATTAAGTAATCTTTCAATTTCCATTCCGCTTCCTGACTGAGCTGGTATTCCCTATCAGCAATCATGCGTTTTGCAATCTCCATGAGCTGGGTGACAGAATAATCAGGAAAATCAATGGAAATGGGAAATCTTGATTGAAGACCGGGATTTAATGAGAGAAAATGATCCATTTCCCTAGAATATCCAGCAAGGATCAAAATAAACTCATGCTGTTTGTCTTCCATATGCTTTACAAGTGTGTCGATCGCTTCTTTTCCAAAGTCCTTTTCGCCGCCTCTTGCCAACGAGTAGGCTTCGTCTATAAACAAAATGCCGCCTAACGACTTTTTGATTAAATCTCTCGTCTTTTGAGCGGTGTGGCCGATATATTCGCCGACCAGATCAGCCCGCTCCGCTTCTATCAGGTGGCCTTTTGACAGGACATTCATGTCAAAGAACAGCTTGCCGATCAGCCGTGCAACCGTCGTTTTTCCTGTCCCCGGATTTCCTTTAAACATCATGTGCAGCGCTTGCTTTCCCACCTTTAAGCCTTGCTCCGCGCGTTTTTGGTTCACAAAAATCCAGGCGTATATTTCCTTGATGTTACGTTTCATTTCCTCCATCCCAACCAGTGCGCTCATCTCTTTTTCAATTTCCTTCAAAATGCCGTGCTTAGCTTCGTTTTTTTGCAATGCAGCTTGATATTCCGCCTCTGCCTCAGCATTCGTCAGCACCTGCTTTTGCCCGTTAAGAATAATGTTGATCTGTCCGTTGTTTTTGTATGTCACAGCGCGCTCCAACATTTTCACCTCTCTGTTCTCTCTATATGATATTCAAGCGGATGCCGTTTGTGACAAACGCCTATCATGTGTCGAAACAATTGCTTTTCTCGGGAATGATAAGGAATCTTGCGCTTTCCCGAGAAATACTTTATTTCTTATTGTATTCACAGACATGAGGTGGACAAACCAAGAGATTTTGTTTTTAACAATTTTGTAAGGAACACTGAGCTATGAATATGGTGATATGCCTTTGTGATATATAAACCTCTTTATCACGGACACTTCCTATATCGTTTTTAACAGCTCAAATGAATCTCTCACAGCGGAAGATATCCTCCGAAGCTGTGTTCTTTGTCCGCTGCGCACCCTGTTTGGCATGGCACTTTCGGTCTTGGACAGGGAGCGAGCCATAAATACGAATTGATCACACCTGTCAGCATATTGATCGGGCTTAATTTGCTGTCCTCATCTTAAGATACCTGAGACATTTTTTCTTCTATTAATAAAGAGATGTCTCCAGTGACACGTTTTCCTTGCCTTTTTCTTCTCAGCATATGCCAAATGCCTAACGCTAAGCTGAAGACAAGACGGTATAAGCGGAAATAAAGCGAAACACATAATTCTCCCAAACAAATGACATATTTACATTTTTTCATTCAGATAGAATCTGCTGTCGCTCCATGTTGAATTGTGCGCTTTCCCGAGAAATAATTTCCGCTTGCAAAGGGTTATTTCCTCATTTTTCAGATGAATGATAATCGTACAAGCCAGAAACGTATTTTTTCATATCCTGTAATGAGGTGATGAAGAATGGTTAAAATTTTTATTGATCCTGGCCATGGCGGGTCCGATCCAGGCGCAACTGGAAATGGACTTCAAGAAAAAACGTTAACCCTGCAAATCGCTTTAGCTTTGCGTACGATATTGACAAATGAGTATGAAGGCGTTTCTTTGCTGCTGAGCCGGACAAGCGACCAATATGTCAGCTTAAGCGATCGGACAAACGCTGCTAACAACTGGGGAGCCGATTTCTTTTTGTCCATTCACATTAATTCCGGGGGCGGCACAGGTTTTGAAAGCTATATTTATCCGGGTGTGGGAGCCCCGACGACGACTTATCAATCGGCAATTCACTCTGAAGTGATACAAGCTGTCGACTTTGCAGACCGCGGCAGAAAAACAGCAAACTTCCACGTCCTAAGGGAGTCGGCAATGCCTGCCTTATTGACCGAGAACGGCTTCATCGATACCGTTGCAGATGCAAATAAGCTGAAAACAAACAGCTTTATTCAAAGCATAGCGAGAGGCCATGCAAATGGGCTGGAGCAAGCCTTTAGCCTTAAAAAGACATCCAGCTCAGGATTATATAAGGTTCAGGTCGGTGCATTTAAAGTAAAAGCAAATGCGGACTCACTCGCAAGCAGTGCCGAAGCGAAAGGCTTTGACACAATTGTCGTTTTAAAGAATGGATTATACAAAGTACAGATTGGCGCATTTTCATCCAAAGACAATGCAGACGCTCTTGCTGCCAGAGCGAGAAACGCTGGCTTTGACGCTATTGTGATTCTAGAATCCTAGTCTAGACGTGGACGAGCGTCCTATAAAAAACCCGGCTCCTCATCACGAGAAACCGGGTTTTTTTATTCAAGAATATCAACAACAAATTGTGACCATGTTTCCAGACGTTTATAGATGTCGTCCTGTTTTAATTCAGAGACTTTCATCCATTTTCCAGCAATTTGTTCTTTTTCCTTCACTTCCACTTGTGAGTCTGGTTTTAATTGAAGCGCAGATAGAATACCGATATGTACTTTACCGACACTGTTTTCATCATCATTGATGAGTCCCAGTGTGACAATCGCTTGTTTATCTTCTTCGTTTATTTGCAGTTCTTCGTCAAGCTCACGGTCTGTGTTCAGCTTTAAGACTTCAGCAAATGAGGCTGCTCCTTCAATCGCGTTCATATGGCCTCCAAAGCCGAGAGAAAGCTTATTGTGCAGACGTGATTCTCCGCCGCCCGCCAGCCGTTCGTAAAGGAAAACTTCATCTTCGCGCTTAATGACGACATAAGGAATTGGCTGCTTGAAATGCGGATCTTCTTCTGCGTCTCCCCTTCTCATTTCACGATAGCCCGCTTCGATCTGAGCCATGATTTCTGCTACTTTGCGATCTTCACTGTTCACACCCTGGAAGGTTAAGCTTTCTTTCTTAAACACGTCCTCGCGCGGGGCGACTAAAATCTTTTCGTCCATTTTTCCCATGATTACTGCGTCCTCCTCATTTGAATCTTCAAGCCGAAAAGAGCAGATATTATATCTGCTCTTTTTCATCTCCAAAATAAAAGTCATCGTCTTTGAGCGGCTCAACTGTCGCCTTTTTATAGCCGTTCCCCTTCATAGAGAAGAAGTCATGTGATTTTGTTTTTGTATTTAATCCGTTTAAAACGATCGGATTAATATCTTCCTCTTCAAAATATAGATCAAATCCAAGGTTCATCAGCGCTTTATTGGCATTATAGCGGATGAATTTCTTTACGTCGTGTGAGAGTCCAACTTGATCGTACAAGTCTTCTGTATACTCAAGCTCATTTTCATATAACTCATTCAGAAGGTCGATTGCGAATCCGCGAAGCTCTGCTTTTTTCTCTTCTGTCTGCTTATTGTAGATTTCCTGAGCAAGGAGACCCACATAGACGCCGTGAATCGCTTCATCACGAAGGATCAAGTTAATGATTTCCCCGCTTTGCATTAGTTTCCCTTGTCCGTAGAAATATAACGGATAATAGAAACCGCTGTAGAAGAGGAAGCTTTCCAGATAGACAGAAGCAACCATCGCTTTGAACAATGAAATCTCGTCATCTTTTTGAATGGCTTTGTAAAGCCCGACGATGATTTGCGCTTTTTTCTGCAAATATTTATTTTGTTTAACCCACTCAAATACTTCATTGATGGTTTCAGTCGGTGCCAGGGTCATGAAAATATTAGAGTACGATTTTGCGTGAACAGCATTCTCCATCATCGCCATAAAGTTCAGCACGGCTTTCCGCTGGTGGCCGTCTACGTGTTCAGCCACAATCGGCATTCCTGTATTCCCCTGCTCTGTATCAAGAAGAGTCAGTCCGGCCAGTACCTTCATATATGTGTCTTGCTCATTTTTCCCGAGGTACTTCCATGTGAGGAGATCGCCGTTTAAAGCAATCTCTTCCGGAAGCCAGAACTGTTTCACATTTTGGTTATAGAACATTTGGGTAAAGTCGTCTTCATGCTTTGACCAGTTTGCTGCGTCATAAATTTTTGTCACTATAAACTCTCCTTTAATCAAACAACACAAGAAAGGCAGCTGTCTTGCCCAGTATCTTTCGTTCTTGCATAGTAAATGGTTTTAATTCCTCTGTGATGTGCATACAAATCAATCCGGTTTAAATCACGAGTCGTCATTGTATCTTTCAGGAACAATGTAAAGCTGATTCCCTGATCAACGTGCTGCTGGATAGTCGCGATCATATCTACAACTTTGAACATATCCATATCATAGGCTTCTTTGTAGAAGAACCAGTTATTAGATGCAAGACCAGGCATTGGGTAGTACGTTTTTGAGTTGCCGTATGTTCTTTCTTCAATCCGTTCCATAATCGGCATGACAGATGCCGTGCTTGACTGAACGTATGAAATAGAGCCTGTCGGCGCAATGCATAATCTGTAGCTGTGATACATGCCGTGTTCAGCGACAAAAGCTTTTAATTGTTTCCAGTCCTCTGTCGTCGGGATATGCATACCTTGAAACAGATTTGCGATTTTTTCGTATTTCGGCGAGAAATCAGTTGAAACGTACTTATCGAAGTATTCACCAGTTGCATAGGTTGATCCTTCATATTGATTAAACGTCTCGCCCTTTTCTTTTGCGATCTCCGCAGAACGCTGGATAGAGTAGAAGTTCACCATCATAAAGAATGTGTTTGCAAAGTCGCGCGCTTCCGGGCTTTCATACGCGATCCCATTTTGCGCAAGGTACCCGTGGAGGTTCATAGCGCCGAGACCGATTGATTTCATTGCTTTGTTTGCCCGTCTTACAGCAGGCGCATTACGGATATCAGTCGTTTCAGAAACGTGAGTTAAAGAATCAGTCGCAAGCTTAACAGTCTTTTCAATCGATTTGTGCTCCATCACGTTGAGAATGTTAAGCGATCCTAGGTTGCATGAAATATCCAAACCGATTTCATCTTCTACATCGTAGTCTGTGTAAGAAGAAACTTGAGATGCCTGCAGTACCTCAGAGCAAAGGTTAGAAAATTTCACCTTTGAAATATGGTTATTCGCATGTGCTTTGTTGACATTATCCTGGAACATGATGTATGGATAGCCTGATTCAGAGCGAAGCACCGCCAGTTTTTCGAGCAATTTACGCGGGTTGATTTTCTCTTTTTTCACCCGAGGGTTGTCGACGAACTTATCGTACATTTCATTCATGTCCATTTCGTCCATGTGCTGTCCGTACTCTTTATAGATGGTATGCGGATAGAATACATAAGCCGCTTTGTCCTCACGCGCAAGCTCAACGAACTTGTCCGGAATGACTACACCGATTGAAAGTGTTTTGACGCGCACATCCTCATCGGCAGAAATCTTTTTCGTATCGAGAAAATCATTGATATCGCGGTGGAAAATGTTTAAATACGCCGCGCCAGATCCTTGTCTTTGCCCCATTTGATCAGCATAACGGAACGCGTTATCAAGAAGCTTCATGACGCCTACAACGCCTTTTGTGGCATTTTCAACATCTTTAATGGCTTCACCTTTCGCGCGAAGCTTGGACAGGTTAAGAGAAACCCCGCCGCCCAGTTTAGAAAGCTGCATGGAGATATCGATCGCTCTTGAAATATCGTTTAATGAATCATTGACTTCGAGCAAGAAGCAGCTCACCAGCTCTCCGCGGCGTTTTCTGCCCGCGTTTAAAAATGTCGGTGTGCTTGGCTGATATTCCTGGTTAATCATCAGGTTCACATATTCTTTTGCTTTCTCAGTGTCGCCGTTTGCGAAGAACAGCGCAACAATTGAGATTCGGTCCTCATAACGCTCGAGGATTTTTTTCTTGTCATTCGTTTTCAAAGCATAGTCATTATAGAATTTAAACGCACTCATGAAGGAAGGAAAACGAAACTTCTTAGCGTAAGCTGTCTTAAACACTTCTTTAATGTCTTCAAAAGAATAAAGGCTTAAGAATTCCTCTTCGTAATATTGGTTTTCAATCAAATAATCCAGCTTCTCTTTTAAATCGTGAAAGAAAACTGTGTTTTGATTGATATAATCTACAAAATAGCTATGTACAGCCTCTTTATCCTTATCAAACTGAAATTTTCCATCTTTTTGGATCATGATTTCGTTATTTAACTGGATCCATTTTGGCACTTGATTTTGTGACAACTCTTTCTACCTCCTGAGTAAACAATTCAACGTCTTTAGATGTGCCGCTGAGTTCAAATTTGTGCAAGATCGGCACCTGATATTGTCTTGAAATGGTATCGGCGCTTTTTGCAAAGTTATCGCCCCATACTTTATTGCCGCTCGCAGCGACTCCCAATAAAAGATGGGCGTATTTTTCGAGAAATAATTGTGTTGAAGCCGGTACCTGACCGAAGTTTGTCGTGTAGGTGACCAAAACAAACGGAGTGTCCAGGTGATCAATTTCGTCCACCTTGCGTATCTGCTGAAAGCCTATTTTATTCACAAACCGCTGAACATTCCCTGTTTTCGAATCAAATATGATTTGTACCACGTTTTATCACGACCTATCAAAAAATATGAATCTCTCATCACTAGCACTATATATAGTATACTACCCTCTAATAAAAACACAATATATAGATTTGTTTTTGTGGAAAATTCATATTTTGATCAAATCAGGCAATGGGGGCAGACTCATAAGGGCCCAAAAAAGAGAGCAGAACGAGAATCATTTCTCGTCCTACTCATGGTGTCGTTTTTAAGCCGATGTATATCATAACATGAAAAAAAACTGCTTAGTAGTCTAGATTTTTTTTTCTTAAGCTATCACAGCATTTTTCGCTCTCTACTGTTTCTTCTATTTCAACATCCGCACCGATCTCTTCTAAAACCGCCTTCAAAGCGCTGATAATTGACGCTTCTCTGATTAATTCTTTTCCATTTACAATGATGCTTGTTCCGTATTCATAGCAAGAATCATCTTCACAAATTTCTTCCCAATGATTCACGATCACTTTATGCTTCATTTTTTTCACCCTCTGTTTGATCTGTGTCTGTATTTAGTTTAGCGGGTAGCATTCGCTTTGTAAATTCGGATGCTTGTGAATTTTATTCAAGCCCATCATCCGGGTATTCTTTCTTCAGCTTTACCTCATTTCGCGATTCATTATACTCATAAATTTTGATATAGCCGTTCTCCACAACACCAAAATGATTATGTTCAAGCGGGAACGAGGTTGGCCGAGGCGTTTCATAGCCTGAATTGCCGCTGTCTGTTTCGATGATGGTATCTTGATTCCCGCACGCCCCGAACAGTAAAAAAACAGCTATCCACACAAGTGCAATCCTGATTCGTCTCAGTTCTGCTTCGCTTTCAAACAAGGCCGCGCCACTCCCAGTTACGATTTTTTACATGATATTCGATTAGTCTTGCATATGTTGATCTCATAAAAAAGACCGTGCCTTGCATGGTCCGCTTACCAAAAAGCTTGAAACGAAAGTGGATCAAAAAAAAATGGCTGACGGGATTCCCCCGACAGCCTCCCCATGTCTTGACATGGTATTTTTTAATCTATTCGAGTTCAAGCTGGACGTTTTTTTGCGGTGCAAATGTTGAGATCGCATGTTTATAGATAAGCTGCTGCTTACCTTCCGATTCCAGCAATACGGTAAAGTTATCAAAGCCTTTCACCTGGCCACGCAACTGAAAGCCATTCAGCAAAAAAACAGTGACATACGTATTTTCTTTCCGGATTTGATTCAAAAACTGATCCTGAATATTAATCGGTTTCATGTTTCGTCCTCCTTGATTCTCTATATCATACAGTTTCGATTAAAGTTCGAGTTTTCCTGCTATATGTTTGAAAATTTCCTTTTTTTTTAGCTCCATATCAACGGGCGGTGTCATATCGAACCAGGTAACCTGCATTTTGTTGCGAAACCACGTCAGCTGGCGTTTCGCGTACCGCCTTGAATTCTGCTTTAGCTGATCGACGGCATCAGAAAGTGTCACAAAACCGTCAAAATATGCATATAGCTCCTTATAGCCTATTGCCTGTATCGATTGACAGTCTCTCACATTCCTGTCGTAGAGTCGTTTCACTTCCGGAAGAAGACCTGCCTCCATCATCATATCGACCCGCTGATTAATTCTTGCGTAAAGCGTGTCTCTATCCATTTTCAGTCCGATTAACACTGCATTGTACAGAAGTTCTCGTTTTTGTTCCTTCAAATGCTGAGACATCGTTTTTCCGGACGTATGTAAAATTTCCAGCGCACGAATGACTCTTCTCGTATTATTGGGATGAATCGCAGCTGCTGCCTCTGGATCTGCCGCAGCAAGTTTGGCATGAAGAAAATCAGCGCCTTGCCGCTCGGCGGCTACTTGCAGGCTCTGTCGAAACGCAGGATCATTCGCCTCTTCCGTAAATGTATAATCGTAAAGCACAGATTGTATATAAAGCCCTGTACCGCCGACAATCATCGGAAGCTTTCCTCTTTTTGCAATCTCGCTGATTTTGTTTCTCACTAAGCTTTGATAATCGGCGGTGGAGAAGGAATCTTGGGGGTCTAAAATGTCAATGAGATGATGGGGTACCCCTTCCATCTCCTGTTCAGTGATTTTAGCTGTTCCAATATCCATTCCTTTATAAACCTGCATCGAATCCCCGCTGATAATTTCCGCGTTCAAAGATTTAGCTAGCTGAATACTTAAATTTGTTTTCCCCACTGCCGTCGGTCCGACTAAAATGACAACGGGCTGCTTCGTATTATTCAATGTGTATCACTCTCTTTTATAAATCTCCCCCCATTATAGCATTCATCATGTACAACCACCTATCCATTTTGCCCTTTTTTTGAACCGGTAAACATCTTTCTACCACCCGAGGGGTTCATTGCCGACGATTTCTCTCGTCTTTCCTTTCAGGGCATGCCGATGCGTTTTTCTTCCGTCATCTTTCGGATCATACACAACGCCTCCGTACCGGATGTCAATCGGATCATTATAGGCCAGATATGTCGTTTCTTCGATTTCGTGATAATGTGTGCCGTCTGATAAGGGAATTGCAGGCCCTGAGATTCCGTAATATCGGTGAAAATGGCCGTTTTCAAAAGAAGTGATCCCTGTAAAGTAATGTGTATGCTGATCAATATTCGATCCATTAGCTGGCTGAGTAAAGCCTTCAATGAGATGATAATGCCCCTGTTCTCTTGTCGTTTTGACATGATAAGCGTGTGCGTGAGGCGGCGCTTTTGACCAGTCAGACGGATACAGGCCCAAAGTGATCACACCCCTTCCTTTTCAACAAACGCCCAATCAAATCTGGGTAGGCTGAATACACTGCATCATCTACACTTTATTTCAGGAGGAAAGAAAAGATGAACGAGATAAGCAATTTTACTGCTGAAGATACAAGAATATTTGGAAGACCCTTCGGATATGGGAGGCCTGGATTCGGCTACGGGTTTGGAAGACCTGGATTCGGGTTTGGCCGGCCATTCGGTTTTTACGGGGGACCTTTTTTCGGCGGCCTAGTTGGCGGGCTGGTAGGAAGCGCTTTATTTAATCCTTATTTTTATGGCGGATATCCCTATTATCCGTACGCTCCATTTCCTTACTATTATTAAACACAAAAGGCCTCTTCAAAAGGGGTCTTCTTCGGTGATTGAAAATGAATCTCTTGACTCATACATAAGCATACACTAATATTTTTCTAGCTGTAGATCTTTTCAAATCTAAAAATGTAGTTGAAGTGAGGAGAATGTAACATGTTGGTAGGATATATATTCCTCACGATTGCCATTTGCTCGGAATCGATAGGAGCGGCCATGCTGAAAGTATCTGACGGCTTCAAAAAATGGAAGCCAAGCGCTTTAGTCGTGATTGGCTATTCCCTCGCCTTTTATATGCTGTCGCTCACCTTAAACCATATCCCCCTCAGCCTCTCGTATGCGACGTGGAGTGGTGTAGGCACGGTGCTGACGGCAGTGATCGGAGTGAAATGGTTTAAGGAAGAATTGAATGTCAAAGGGCTTATCGGGATTCTTTTATTACTATCAGGGGTCGTGTTACTTAACTGGCAGTAAAGGAGTGATAATGATGAAAGGATTGCTTTATTTGGCTCTTGCCATTGTATTTGAGGTTTTCGGGAGCACAATGCTAAAGCTTTCAGAAGGATTTACACAGGCCTGGCCCGTTGTTGGAGTCATTGCCGGATTTCTTTCTGCTTTTACCTTTCTAAGCTTTTCTTTAAAAACAATTGACTTATCAAGCGCGTATGCGACATGGTCTGGCGTTGGAACGGCGCTTACAGCCATTGTCGGATTTTTGCTTTTTGGCGAAACCATCAGTTTAAAGGGCGTGTTCGGGCTCACGCTTGTCATTGCAGGCGTCGTCGTATTAAATCGGTCGAAAGCCCCTGCTAAAGAAAAAAAAACAGACGGTCTGTGAATGACCGTCTGTTTCTTATTCTCCAGCTCGTTTTACAGAGGCTTCAAGCTGCAGCTCAACATTACCTTGAATTGCGCGTGAAATCATGCATGACGACTCCGCCTTTTCACAAAGCCTGTGCGCCAATGCGACATCTTCTTGTGAGGCATCATGTTTGAGCACGACAGAGGGACGGTGAATAATCTTTTTGTATGTAAAAACTCCTTTTGTGACGTCAACAATACCTTCTGACTCCATTTGCAAGTCTTCCTTATCTATCCCGCTTCTTTCCATCATCGCAGCAAGTGTAATAATGTAACAGGTAGCTGCCGCGCCGAGAAGCATTTCATCTGGGTTGGTCCCCTCTCCCGGCCCATCCATTTCTTTAGGAATGGAAATAGATGTGATTAAGTTCCCGCTTTCGATCGTACCAACGTCATTGCGGTTACCCGGCCAGTTCGCTTTTAAATAAAAATGATGATCTGCCATCGTATGTTTTGCCTCCTTTTATAATCCTATTTCAGTCTACTGATTTTCTCTTATTTTGTCTTCTGAACTGCTTGTTACGAATACTCTTTTTCAAGGACACTTTTGATCGCACGTACATAAGAATAAAATTCACTGTTCTTTGTATATTTCCTATTTTTATAATAAAAGTCATCGAAAAATGCTTCTCTTTGCTCGCGGCTGATCTCCAGCTGGATACTCAGCCCCGTTTCCCCTTGGTTGTTAATGTTTTCGGCACTCAATCCTGCAAGACCGCTTTTAGACGACGCTAACTCAGCGGGAAACCCTCTTCTCTCAAGGGCTCTTACGATCATTTTCGCCCGCTTTCGATCTGTGCCTCCAACAAGTGTATTCTTATCTTCCCCCTTATATCCGTGAAAAGCCACAACATATTGGTGCTCCTTGATTTTCTTTTCGGCCAATGGCTCATCAAAGTTAGTGCTTGTAATGTGAAGCGTCTGGTTATCGTGTGACTTCAACCCTTCAAATAGGTATGTAGAGAATTCATTATTGAAATACCGCACAAGCTCGCTTACTCCGCCTTCAATTCTTCCTCCGTGTGGAGACATAATTAACACTTTGCTTCCTTTTTTTTCACTATAAGAAATATCATAATTGGCTGGGCTCTCATTTTCTGCCAAGCTACTGAAATTTGAATATGTATCTGGCTGATTAGATGGTTCAGGTTCTAATGAGTAATTAACATATCTCAGGAATAAGACAATGGCTAAGACTAATATGACATTTAGTATAAATCTTCTCATGTTTAACTCCTTTCATAAGAATGGCGAGGTTCATTATATGAGGTTTAGCCAATAGGTTTTATCTTACCATTGTATACAGTATATCATCAGTGAAAAAGTTCCCGGTTTCAAAAAATCAATTGATTGTCACGGATCATAGCGGTTCATTTGAAATATGAGTGAAAAAAGATTGAGAGGAAAATAAAAAAAGTAGGCATAACCTCACTTGGCAATTACATGTATAAAGGTTTAAGGAGGGTTTTATTAGCGGCTGCCCGGTTTATGAGACGGACAGCCTGTTATCGATCTGCCAAATAGAGATTTTGTTTATTTGTTCCCACAAAGTCACAGGAGAGGATCGAATCCAACAAAAACGTTCTGATCTGTTGTTTCGAAAAACAAAATGCTTTGATTAGTGTTTGTTTTTTCTGTCTTACAATAATCGTTCTTTTACTAATCGTCCCGTCTTTCTTCATATATATAATGCTAATTGGTATTTGGCTTTCCAAAGACCGATGTAAGAAGAAATTCATACAGCTGCTCTCCCCTTGCCAGTTTGATATGACCTCATTATAACGCGAACAAATGTTCTTTTTCAATCCCCAATGATTGCCATGACTTCTGAATCTGATTGAAAGATTCATAAAAACCAACTCTTATCCACCTCTTCTAAAGGACAAACAAACTTACCAAAGCTACCATCTATTCATAGAGTATACAGAGAACATTATAATAGGAGGAAAATACATGTTTGGGTACTCTATGGTACAAATGGTGAGAGCAAATGCTCATAAGCTAGATTGGCCGTTGCGGGAGAGCGTCTTGCAGCTTTACAAGCCCTTCAAATGGACTCCTTGCTTCTTGCATCAGTTTTTTGAAACCAAATTGAAAAACAGAAAAAAAATGTCAGTCATTATTGAATTTGAAGAAGGCTGTCAAGAGACCGGCTTTCAAATGGCTGGAGAGGTGCTGCAAAAAGAAAAGCGCAGCAAGCTAAAAAGCCGCTTCAATAAAATCAATTGCTGCACCGCGGAGGTTACCCCTTCAGCGTTACATTCCCTTCTTTCTGAATGCAGCGATATTCGCAAAGTGTATTTAAACCGCGAAATCAAAGCGCTTCTAGACACGGCAACCGAAGCAAGCCATGCGAAGGAAGTCATCAGAAACGGGCAAACCCTGACAGGAAAAGGTGTTACTGTCGCTGTTGTCGATACAGGCATTTACCCGCATCCTGATTTAGAAGACAGAATTATCGGATTTGCGGACTTGGTCAATCAAAAAACAGAACCGTATGATGATAACGGCCATGGCACACACTGTGCAGGTGATGTCGCAAGCAGCGGCGCATCCTCTTCCGGCCAATACCGCGGGCCTGCACCGGAAGCCAATCTAATCGGTGTAAAGGTTTTGAACAAGCAAGGTTCAGGAACGTTAGCAGATATTATTGAAGGTGTAGAATGGTGTATTCAATACAATGAGGACAACCCGAATGAACCGATTGATATTATCAGTATGTCGCTTGGTGGCGATGCGCTTAGATATGATAATGAACAGGAAGACCCGTTAGTCAGAGTGGTTGACGAAGCGTGGAACGCAGGGATTGTCGTCTGTGTCGCTGCCGGAAACTCAGGGCCTGATCCACAAACGATTGCAAGCCCAGGCGTGAGCGAAAAGGTGATTACAGTAGGTGCCCTTGACGATAACAATACCGCAAACAGCGATGATGATACGGTCGCTTCATTCTCAAGCCGCGGGCCGACAGTATATGGGAAAGTAAAGCCCGATATTTTAGCGCCGGGTGTTGATATCATTTCCCTTCGCTCTCCGAATTCTTATATCGATAAGCTTCAAAAGTCAAGCCGTGTAGGATCTCAGTACTTTACAATGTCAGGAACGTCGATGGCAACTCCGATCTGTGCAGGAATTGCTGCTTTAATCCTTCAGCAAAATCCGGACCTTACACCTGATGAAGTAAAAGAGCTGTTGAAAAATGGCACGGACAAATGGAAAGATGAAGATCCGAATGTTTACGGAGCGGGCGCCGTCAACGCGGAAAATTCCGTTCCTGGCCAATAGACAGCATTAAAAAGCCGGTAATTCTCCCTCAGCAGACTTGCCGGTTTTATGTTTTCAATTTTCATAATAATAGGATAAGATAACGAAAAATAGATAAAGGATCTGGAAAAGCTGCCATATTATATCTGCAAAACATGCGGAGTACAACATGCGCAGAGTGTAAAGCCGCCGAACTCATGTCTGATATGCGATGATGAAAGGCAGTATATTCATCCGGATGTACAATCTTGGACAACCCTTGAAGACATGCATGAAAAAGGAAACCTTCAAAACATCCTTAAAAATGAAGAAGAGCATCTTTACAGCATCAAAACGGAACCAGAGTTTGCGATCGGACAAACAGCACATTTGATCCAGCATAAGGGCTTCAACGTGCTATGGGATTGCATTTCATATCTTGACCAAAACACAATTGACCAAATGAAAGAATTAGGCGGTATTCAAGCCATCGCTTTGTCTCATCCACATTATTACTCTACTCAGGTTGAATGGGCTGAAGCGTTTCAGGCTCCGATTTATATTCACGAGGATGACAAAGAATGGGTTGACAAGGCCCAGCAATTACATTCATTTCTGGACAGGAGAAACTCTTAACATGAAGCCGGGACTGGACCTTTACCGCCTGGGCGGACATTTTAAGGGCGGCGCCGTTCTTCATTGGAGCAGCGGCAATGCTAGGAAAGGCTTCCTATTGACCGGGGATATCATTACAGTTACGGCGGATCGGAACTGGGTCAGCTTTATGTACAGCTATCCAAATCTCATTCCCCTCCCCGCCTCCAAAGTTGAAGAAATAGCAGCCAAAGTAGAACCGCTTCAATTTAACCGGATTGATAATGCTTTTTCAAAAGTTGTCAAAGAGAATGCCGGCGAAGCGGTCCAGCGTTCTGCCGTACGTTATATCAAGGCTCTGAACAGCGAATTGTTTTATACATAGAGGGTGAGGCGGCTCTTTTCCGTGTAAAAGATGCAGCAATTGGGAATAGTATCGTGTAGATAAAAGGAGGAATATTGATGGCACACACGAATACACAGCTTTCTCAATGGCTGGAATCAAAAGTCGGCCAAACGCTTGATATTAGAAAAGGTGAATTGACCCATGATGAAGAGATTTCAGACTTGGATCAGATTGTTCTCCACCTTCAAAAAGTGGGTATACGCAGCACGAATCATCCTGATGACTATGTTGCAAAAGAAGAACTCGTTTTAGAAGGCGAAGGAACAACATTCACTGAGGACGGCAACGTACCGCTTCCGCAAAATGCCTATGAGATTCCTTTATTAGGCGATATGCATATTCACCAAGAAAACGAAGGATTGAAGGTTATAACAGATCGTGCAGTCTATACATTTGATGTCCAGCACAGCTAACAGTCAATTAAATCATACAGCTTAGCGCCTTTGAGCTTTCATTCAAAGGCGCTGCTTTACATGGTCTCTTTCAAAAGTATATCGCGTAGGAGTATATCGTTTATGCATTCTATACTTAGTGATTTGACCCGTTTCTTTTTACAGCTTGATCAATATTCCCTCCCCTCTGTCTCATATGTTCCCATTTACACAAATTGATTCAACATGCTGCATAATGACACGTTTGATTCTGTCTTTATTCACTCTCATAGGGTCAAGCATCGCATGCAAAGCCAAGCCATCAATAAGCGCGTAAAGTCTCTCAGCTTCAATATCTTTATCAGCATCCTGCCTCAGTAAATTGAATTCATCTAAATAGGCAATCAGATTCCGCATGCCGCTGTAAATCCCGTCATGATTTGCATCAAACATATCCTGTTTATGTCTGGCGTAAACCGTAAAAGCAAACCACACCTCCATCTCTCTAACCGTTTCTTCATTCGTTGGGACAATTTCAAGCAAAATATGTAACACTTTTTCCTTAGGGGGCATATCCCTCATCGTAATGTCCTTAATTCGGGCCATCACCTTTTCTTTAACGAGTTTCATTGCAAAAACAAGCAGATCATCCTGAGTAGAAAAATAATGGCGCAGCGCACCTAATGACAATCCTGCTTCCTTTGCAATGTTTCTGGCTGAGGCTCCCTCCATCCCCCGCTCTAAAATCACCCGCCACGTTGCTTCTGCAATTTCTTTTCTTCTTTTCTCATGGTCAATTTGTTTTGGCATAGCTTTATTGTAACAAGAAAAGAATAAGAGAGCAATTTTTATAATACAGTTGTGTTGCAAAAACAAAGGTGGTAACATATTATTTACATAATACAGCTGTATTGAAAAGAGGGAGATGGATTGAACGGTATCGCATGGATGATTGTCTTCTGTGAAATTGCGTTTTGGATTGTGATTGTTTTAGGGCTATCTGTACGCTACCTATTCAAACAGCATACATTAGGACTGCTATTCCTTGCCTTAACTCCAATTATTGATTTGATCTTATTAGCGGCAACTGGTGTGGACCTTTACCGCGGAGCCTCAGCGACTGCTGCCCACGGGATTGCTGCTGTTTACATCGGGGTATCGATCGCCTATGGGAAACAAATGATTCAATGGGCAGATGAAACATTTCAATATTATGTGACAAAAAAAGGCGCCAAACCGATGAAACGTTTTGGAATGGATCATGCCAAGCACTATGCGAAAGGCTGGATCAAACATGTGCTAGCCTACCTTATTGGTGCGGGACTATTAGCAGGGATAATCTATTTTATCAACGATTCTGCCCGAACCGAGGCATTGAGCGGCATTCTAAAACTGTGGACTGTCATCATAGGCATTGATTTTCTCATTACAGCCAGCTATTTTATTTGGCCAAAAAAAGAGAAAGCTTCGGCGAATCTCAGGAGTTAACACGATGAAAAAGGTCCTTCCCCAGCGGAAAGGACCATTTTCTTGTAAAAATATGTTATACTATTTTCATTAGAAAACAGACTTATAGATCTTTTGGGCTCCTTCAAGGGTATGAGTAAGCAGGTGAAGGGAGTGTCATACATGAGCCAAAAAGAACAGAACGAGCACTCTAAAGATTGTAGCCTGAGATCAAGATTAATCGGAATTGTATCGATCACTTTCATCGTTGCCATTGCACTTGTAGTGATCCTCGGCGGCTATTTCTTTGGGTTAAAAGGATTATTCTCCATACTGGGCCTCACATATGATTCAAATCAAACATTAGTTTTATTTATTTTAGTCTGTTTTGCTGTCGGCTTGATCATAGACCCACTCACAAAGGTTGTCTCTATAATTTTGGCAAGATCACTCTCATTGAAAAAGACTGCACTTTTTGCTTTTATACTGTACTTTGTGAGCAATTTCATAACGATCTGTTTTGCAGATTACTTTATGCAGTCTATATATATTCCAGATGTCTTTCTTGTTGTGATATCAGCGTTGATGGCTTTCATTGAACTTGCCTTTGATGACCGGCCAAATGGGAAAGCGGCTTAAAACCGCCTATGATGATTCATAGCGGTTTTTGCTTTTATATCATTCTCATCGTCTAATTTTGCTAAATAATCCATAAGAAAATGTAAAATGTAAAATGATGAGTGGAATAATAGAATCAATGATGATATATAAAGCAGAAAACAAAGCCCCAACCAGTGAAGTTCTGATCACTCCCTGCCACAGCCCCTGATATATATGAGCTACTCCAAAAAGGAGTGATGCAAGCAGGATGATGACCCAGATTGAAACTTGCGGGAACAAAAACACAAGAACAAATATTAAAAACCCTCTATAAATGATTTCCTCCGTTACACCGGCTGTTAAGGATACATAATTCCAAACCTTTTTCTCATTACAATGAAACAGGCAGGATGGGCGCGGCAGCCGAGGTCTTTAACTCTTCCGCTTTTTTATTTATTATATCTTTCCTGGTCTTCGGACTAAACGTGAAACCAATAATACAATACATCACAAGGATTACATATAAAACACCTAATCCCAGCAAAAGATAGGATGCAAGCGGACCGAGAGGATCTGTATGTATTGTCGGCATAGTGAATCCAATTTGTTTGAATGAGAGATCGGTAAAAGCCACTAAAGCTAAAATAAACAAAACTGGACCCCATAATCTGATCATTATACGAACATAATACTTCACTCTCTCATTTCCATTTTCACCAGTCTTAATGTTTCTTTTAAACTTTTGAAAATCAATGTATCCATATATCGGTTCGTAGATCAATAAGAATAGAATGAACGCCCCAAATACATTTCAATCACACTAAACACCCTCCTTTTACTTTAAGATTATTCATTTATAAAATTGGACGACAGCCCAAACGCTCTCAATGAAAAACAAAACTCCCTGTTCATAAAACAGGAAGCAAAACAATGCTGATTTGATTTAGATTCTGCATTCATAAATAATTCCTTCAATCTCATGCTCAAGCTCATCCAAAAGGATGATTCTATTCGGTTCGATTGTCATATTCCCACCTCCTTAACTCAAAATATACATTTATTTCAATTATTTGCAAACAATTTATTATGGTATGAGATATATCCATAAACTCATTAGAAAGTATAACCCTTGTCACTATTTTGAACGTTTCAAAACTGATTCTTAACGTATTACACCAAATGAGTACAAAAAAAGCATTGATCCATTCAAAGAATGTCTCAATGCTAAATTTACCCCTTCGCCAAACCCCGCTACATCACACGCTTAAACATCTTCTCCATCTCATACGTAGAATGGTGAATGATGATCGGACGGCCGTGCGGGCATGTAAATGGGTCTGATGTGCTTCGAAGGTCGTCCAGAAGCGCTTTGATTTCGTCATTTCTGAGGTGGCGGTTTGCTTTGATGGAGCCCTTGCAGCTCATCATAATCGCTGCCTCCTCGCGCAGTTTTTTAATATCAATATTTTTGGAATCGAGCACCTGCTGTATGATTTCTTCAATCAGCTCAGCTTCTTCCCCCTTTGGAAACCAGGCCGGGTGGCAGCGGACGATGTAGCTGTTTGAGCCGAATGACTCTAAAAAGACACCGACGCTTTCGAGTTCTTGTTTGTGCTGTTCAATAATCAGCGCCTCGTTCGTGGAGTAGTGGAATGTCAGTGGCACGATCATATCCTGCACCTCAGGCTCAACCTCCCCCACCTTTTCACGGAAATATTCGTATTTAATACGTTCTTGGGCGGCATGCTGGTCGATAATATACAGGCCGTTTTCGTTTTGCGCCAATATATAAGTCCCATGCATCTGGCCGATCGGGTACATAATCGGAACCCGCTCAGACGTTGGCTCCGACTGTTCTTCTTGATGGTGTTCCTGCTCAAGTGCCACAGGCTGATCCTCTGAAACATCAGGCGCTTCAATGCTTTGTTCCTGATCAACAATAGATGGCGAATTAAATTGGGCAGAGGGCCATTCTTCCTCCGTATTAACCGGCTCTTTCACGACTGAGCTGAGCTTCATTGGCGAATAAGATGGTGCAGGCGCTTTTTCCGGAACTTTTCTTTCAGCAGGCTTTTCATCAAAGGTTATGAACTGCTGCTCATTTTTGATGGCAGGTGCTGATCTTTTCGGGAGCTGGGCACTTGGAATCAGCTGCTGCTGTTTAAACACATCTTTAATTCCGTCACGAATTAAATCATGAAGCTCTGTTTCCTTGCTGAGACGGACCTCAAGCTTCGATGGATGCACATTGACATCAACTAAAATCGGGTCCATCGTAATTTCTATAAAAGTAATTGGATGGCGTCCGATCGGCAGAAGCGTATGATATCCTTCATGAACCGCTTTGACGAGCGGGAAATTTTTAATGTAACGGCCATTGACCACAGACGACATATAGTTTCTCGACGCCCGTGTGATCTCTGGGAGAGCGATATATCCCTTTACTTCAAAATCCAAAGAGCTCACATGCAGCGGAAGCATTTTTTTGGCGACAGCTGTGCCATAAATCGCTGCCAGTACATGGCGCACATCTCCGTTCCCGTTCGTTTGAAGCAGGTTTTTCCCATGATGGCGCAGGCGGATCGATACCTCCGGATGGGCAAGTGCAATACGGTTGACCACATCTGTAATGTTCCCAAGCTCTGTATGAACGGTTTTCATATATTTCAAGCGGGCCGGTGTGTTAAAAAACAGATTGGAAACGACAATTTCGGTTCCCTTCCTGCTTGAGGTACGTGATTCGGAAATGATATTTCCTCCTTGGAGTACGAGCTTCGTCCCTGCTCCTTCACCGGTGCTGGTCGTCATCTCCAGATGAGAGACTGACGCGATACTCGGCAGTGCTTCTCCCCTAAAACCAAGCGTTCTCACCCTGAATAAATCATTTTCATCTTTTATTTTACTCGTTGCGTGGCGGCGGAAAGCACGCTTGCAATCCTCATTTTCCATTCCTTCGCCGTTATCAAGCACCCGAATGGATGCAAGACCTGCTTCCTCAATATCGATTTCAATGACTGTGCTGTCAGCGTCAATCGCATTTTCCACTAATTCCTTGACGACTGAGGCGGGCCGCTCCACAACCTCGCCCGCCGCTATTTTATTTGAAAGCTCATCTGACAGCTGGATGACTTTTGCCACATTCATCACCCCGTTTTAATGTAATTTCTTTTGCAGCTTATACATTTCATTCATCGCTTCAAGCGGCGTCATATCCAATATATTAAGTGATTTAATAGCATCGAGCACTTGCTTTTCTTTTTTTGAAAGCTTTGGCGCAACAGCCGGCTTTTCTGCTTCGTCAAAAAAGGACAGCTGTGCCGGTTCTTCTTTTACTTGGGGTTTCCGCACCGGTACTTCCGGTTTGTTCCCAGAATGCTCAAGCTCTTTTAAAATATCTTGAGCGCGCGAAATAAGATCTTCCGGCAGCTCAGCAAGCTGGGCTACATGGATCCCGTAGCTTTTGTCAGCGGCTCCTTCTTTAATTTGATGAAGAAAGACAACCGTTCCGTTATATTCTTCAGCGCGGACATGAACATTTTTCAGCTGCGGCAGCTTGTCCTCAAGAACAGTCAGCTCGTGATAGTGCGTGCTGAACAGCGTCTTGGAGCCGATATGATCGTGAACATATTCGATAATGGCTTGTGCCAGCGCCATGCCGTCATAAGTGGACGTTCCCCGCCCGATTTCGTCAAACAGAATCAGGCTGTTTTTCGTCGCATTTACAATTGCATTTTTAGCTTCCAGCATTTCCACCATAAATGTACTTTGTCCGGAAATCAAATCATCAGCAGCGCCGATCCGCGTGAAAATTTGATCAAAAATCGGAAGCACCGCTTTCTTCGCGGGTACAAAGCAGCCGATTTGCGCCATAATAGAAATGAGCGCAATTTGTCTCATATACGTGCTCTTCCCTGACATGTTTGGACCGGTAATGAGAAGCATTTGTCTATTATCGCCCATCATACAATTGTTCGGGACGTATTCCTGGCTGTCCATGACCTTTTCCACAACCGGGTGTCTGCCTTCTACCACTTCGACTTCATCTTTAGAGAACTTCGGTTTCGTATAGTGACGATTTTCACTGATTGTCGCAAAGCACTGCAGTGCGTCAAGCTCGCTCATCTGTTTGGCAAGCTGCTGCAGCCTCGGAATATACAGTTTCACTTTCTCACGCAGCTCGGTGAATAGCTCGTATTCCAGCTCGCAGATGTTATTTTCCGCTTCTAAAATGAGCGCTTCTTTTTCTTTTAATTCAGGTGTAATGTAGCGCTCTGCATTCGTTAACGTCTGCTTCCGCTCATAGCGCCCTTCCTCAAGCAAATGCAGATTCGCTCTTGTCACTTCTATATAATAACCGAAAACTTTATTGAAACCGACCTTTAAAGAGCGAATGCCTGTGTATTCTCGCTCCTGCTGTTCCAGGCGGGCAATCCAGTCTTTTCCGTTTTTGCTTGCGTCACGGTATTCATCAAGCTTTTGATTATATCCGTCTTTAATCAGGTTCCCTTCTTTTAACGATAAAGGAGGGTTTGCGTACAGCGCTTCTTCCAGCAGTTCAAGCACATCCCCGCAAGGATCAATGCGCTCCGCACGTTCCTTGGCCTTGTCATGAGCCAGTGAAGCAACCAGCTGTTTGATGCCAGGCACTTGCTTTAACGATTCCTTCAGCTGAATCAAATCCCGTGCATTGACATTCCCAAATGCGACGCGGCCTGCAAGTCGTTCTAAGTCATATACTTCTTTTAACCGCTCACGCAGATCTTCCCGTTCAAAGAAATGAGACATCAATGTTTCCACCATTTCTTGGCGTTCTTCGATTTGATTGACTCTAATAAGCGGCCGGTCAATCCACTGTTTAAGCAGCCGGCCTCCCATTGCAGTTTTTGTTTCATCCAGCAGCCACAAAAGAGAGCCTTTTTTATTTTTCGAACGGATCGTTTCGGTCAGCTCCAGATTTCGCTTTGAGTACAAATCAATTTTCATCGCTTCCTCAAGCTCATACACCTGTACGGGCTGAAGATGATCAAGGCTGCGCTTTTGAGTTCTCTTTAGATACGTATACAAGCGCAAAAATGTTTTTGTCACATCTTCATTTTCTAAATGCTCAATGATCATGACGTGTTCGTCTGTTTCACCATCTTCAATCGAGATCGTGGCACCGCACCGCTCTTTCAGCTGTGCGACCGTATCCGCATCCAGGCTGCCTGAAACGACGATTTCCCGTGCGCCAACTGAATAAACTTCTGATATGACATCTTCTAGCCGTTCAATCAAGACAGCCAAATTTTCTCCTGTTGTTAAATCAGACAGCGCCAGCCCGTATCCGTTTGAGCAAGCGGAAACAGATGCGATAAAGTTGTTTTCTGATTCATGGATACCCTTGCCGTCCATTACAGTTCCGGGTGTAATAAGCTGAACCACTTCACGTTTCACAACGCCCTTTGCGGCTTTCGGATCTTCCGTCTGTTCACAGATAGCCACTTTATACCCTTTTTTAATCAACTGCTCGATATACGCGGAAGCAGAATGATAGGGCACACCGCACATCGGTATTTTTTCAGCCGCACCGCCGTCTCTGCTTGTTAACGTAATTTCCAGCTCTTGTGACGCTTTTTTGGCGTCCTCAAAAAACATTTCGTAAAAATCACCAAGGCGAAAAAATAAAAAGGCATCCTGGTGCTCTGCCTTTATTTTTAAATATTGCTGTATCATAGGCGTATAACCGGCCATTGTTTAATCCCTCACTATGTATCAACGTTTCTATTTTCCAGCCTTCATTATAACATAAACAAAAAGTGATAAAAGAATGATATATCAATATAAAAAAGAGACTTGGGGGTACTGTCTCCCCTAGTCCCTTTTTTATTCTTCTGGATCTCCTACTAAAAATTCCGGGTTGATGTCTTCCAGCTCTTCTTCAAGCTCATCTTCCCAATCTTCTTCGTCTTCCTCTTCCCAATCAGGATTGACCTCAACCACTACCTTTGTTTCTCCTACCACTTCCGCCAAAAACTCCCTTTCTGCCTGCACAACAATTTTATTTCCATTCGGTGAAATGGTCACTTCTAGACAGTTAGGCTGCTGAAGAACTTTTGCAATCACTTCATGCTCATCATCTAAGTAATTGTTGTCTCTGTATCTGAGTTTGATGACATCTACGTATTTCACCCGTTCTGTGACAACCTCTGTTTTTGTGTTGTCCGCGTAAGAGTACCATACGTTTATATCATAATACCCTTCAATTTCTACCGTTTTCCCGATTTTTTCAGCATCATACTTGTGGTTAATGATCCAACCGCCCAAAATGCTGCTCGGTTTTTTCTCAGGGGAGATGGTATTGGTGCATTGGGTGAATTTTCTGCCTTTCGCTACTACCGCCTTCGTAATAATTTCCCTGTATTCAGACATTCCGGCATGCCTCCTTGTTCTTCTTCGTGTTATCTTATGCTGGGCATTTGTCTAGTGTGCATTTTTATAAATAAAATATAAAAATACAAAGTTTCTGTTCCATTGTATGCAGGCCCGCCTAGAAACTTTACTTTTAAGTGCGATAAAGTTTACTTGCGGCTGAGCAGAGAAAAACAAATTGAACACTTGGCACATAGATTATTTAGTTCATTTTTATCCATTTGAATATAAAAAAACACGGGCCTGTAAAGGCACCGTGTTTAGAGAGAACAGCTATTATTTGAATGCTTCACCTTCGAACCGGTTTCCCCTTTCAGGAGGTCGCCTCCGGTTGACGTGATAATTTCATTTGTGACTTGATTGGAAATGGTGTGCGCAACGAGCTGCAGAAGGTCATTTACTACCATCTGCGAGTCTCTGAATTCCTGGATGACAGGAATCTCTTCAAGCTCTTCTTGCAGCGCGTCAATTTTTGCTTCTACTTGTTTGAGTGCTTCATGCTTTTCATAATGCTTCAGATTGACAGCCTGCTTTTGCAGGGCTTTAATCTGATTAATAATTGTAGACACTTTGTCATTCTCATTGATTTGCGCTTCAGCCCGTTTGAAAAAATCAACCTCTTCTGTTTCAGAGATCATTTTTGCAAGGTTTCGAGCCTGCTGCACAATGTCTTTTTTTGAGTAGAGCGTCATCTTATTTCACCTCGATTGCTTCTCCTACCATTTCTCCGTCAAGCGACCATGTTTTCGCTTGCTGGATTTTCACGCGGACAATTTTGCCGATGGCTTCCTTCGGCCCTTTGAAATTGACAAGCTTGCTTTTTTCAGTATAGCCTGCAAGAATATCAGGATTATTTTTGCTTTCACCCTCAACTAATACTTCGACAACCTTGCCTTCGTATTCCTTCATTTTTTTAGCAGAAATTTCATTTACCAATGCATTCAGACGCTGCAGACGTTCTTTTTTTACGCGCATCGGTACATTATCTTTCATTTTGGCAGCTGGAGTGCCCTCACGCGGAGAATAAATGAACGTATAGGCGCTGTCAAACTCTACTTCACGGTATAGAGAAAGCGTTTCTTCAAACTGTTCGTCCGTTTCGTTCGGGAATCCGACGATAATGTCTGTTGTCAAAGATGCGTTTGGCATTGCTGCCTTAATTTTTCGCACGAGCTCCATGTAACGCTCTCTGTCATATTTGCGGGCCATCAGCTTCAGAACCTCTGAGCTTCCTGATTGAACCGGAAGATGAATGTGATCAAGCAGATTGCCGCCTTTTGCCAGCACTTCAATGAGACGGTCATCAAAGTCGCGTGGATGACTCGTAGTAAAACGGATTCTCGGGATATCGATTTTTCTCAGTTCATCCATCAAATCACCAAGTCCGTACGTCATATCTTCAAAATCTTTTCCGTACGCGTTTACGTTTTGGCCTAATAGTGTAATTTCCTTATAGCCTTCACTTGCGAGCCTTCTCACTTCCTGAATGATCTCTTCAGGGCGGCGGCTTCTTTCTTTTCCGCGTGTGTAAGGCACAATGCAATACGTACAGAATTTGTCACAGCCGTACATGATATTGACCCAGCCCTTAATTTTTCCGTTCCGGACTTTCGGAAGGTTTTCAATAACGTCCCCTTCCTTGGACCAAACTTCGATGACCATTTCTTTTGAAAGGTATGCTTCTGACAAAAGCTCTGGCAGGCGATGGATGTTATGCGTTCCAAAAATCATATCGACAAACGGATGCTTTTTCAAAATCCGATTCACGACTGATTCCTCTTGGGACATACAGCCGCACACGCCTAAAATGAGATCGGGATTGTTTTTTTTCAGCGCTTTTAAATGCCCCAGCTCACCAAACACCTTGTTCTCGGCATTTTCACGGATCGCACATGTGTTTAACAAAATCACATTGGCATCATCAACAGAATTTGTCGCTTCGTAACCGAGCGCCATAAAGATCCCTGCCATAACCTCTGTATCGTGTTCATTCATTTGACAGCCATACGTACGGATATAGAACTTTCTTCCGTCTCCCAAACCTTTAAATTGTTCAGAAATTTTAAAGTCATTATGATAAGTAACGGCTTCCTTGCCTCGTTTTTTCGCATCTTTTAAGGAAGGCGGAATATACACAGCTTCAAAGTACTTGCTGTAATCCTTCTCGGATTTTTTGTCCGATGGATTAACTTGTCCGCTCTCTAATTTTTGCTTTTCATTCATGTCATAATTTCTCCTTTCAAACCAAACTTCCACCCTTCAGTATAAAGGTTATTGAAGCTCTGCACAACTGGCAACCTATCATTGTACAATCATTGAGAATAATAATCAATAAGGAATCAAAAGAGGAAGAGTATGCTCTTCCTCTTACAACAGCTGAAGCTCCTTAGCCGTCTTTTCGATGGCGTCAAGGGCCTCATCCAGTTCTTCTTTAGTGTGCTCGGCGGTAATAATCGTGCGAATTCTGGCTTTTCCCTTTGCTACAGTCGGGAAAACGATGCTTTGAGCAAAAACGCCGCGAGATAGGAGCTGATCAGAAAATTGCTTTGCTACACCTTCGTCACCTATTAAAATAGGAAGAATTGGCGTCTCACTCTGCGTGAGAGTCAGACCCATTTTCACAAGCATAGATTTAAAATAGTCTGCATTCTCCCACAAGCGCTCCATATGCTCCGGCTCTTCCAGCAAGACATCAATCGCTTCCATACAAGCTGCAGTGACAGCCGGCGGATGGGACGTGCTGAATAAAAACGGACGGCCTTTATGGCGCAAATAATCGATCAGCACCTTTGAACCGGCAGCATAGCCGCCGAGCACTCCGATTGCCTTGCTTAGCGTTCCGACCTGAATATGGACTCTGCCGTCCAGACCGAAGTGATTCACAGTCCCCCTGCCGTTTTCGCCAAGCACTCCCGATGCATGGGCGTCATCCACCATCACAAATGCGTCATATTTCTCAGCGAGTTCTACAATATCAGGCAACGGAGCTATGTTGCCATCCATGGAAAATACGCCGTCTGTCACAATCAGACGCATCCGAAAATTCATTGACTTTCTCAGCACCCTCTCTAAATCACTCATATCGACATGCTGATACACCTTTTTATCCGCCTTTGTCAATCGGATTCCATCAATAATAGAGGCATGGTTCAATTCATCTGAGATGACAATATCCTCTTTTGAAAGAATACTTGAAAGTACGCCCTGATTTGTTGTAAAGCCTGATTGGAATACAAGTGCCGCTTCCGTTTTTTTAAAGGCTGCCAGCTTTTTCTCAAGTTCTTGATGCATTGTAAATGTACCGGCAATCGTTCTCACTGATCCGGTGCCTGCTCCAAATTGCTGAACGCCCTCCTGCGCGGCTTTGATGAGTCTTGGGTGTGAAGTAAATCCGAGGTAATTATTAGAAGAAAGCTGAATGACGTTTTTGTGATTCACTGTGACAGATGGGCCCTGCATTGATTCAAGCTGTTTTATCTCTTGCCATGTATGGTTTTCCTTCATTTTATCAAGCTCTGTTTTTAAAAACTCAAATTCCTTCGTCATGTTTATCCCCCTTTTATGGAATTAAAATCACTTTTCCGCACTGGCCGCTTCTCATCAGTTCGAATCCTTTCTCAAACTCCTCTAACGGAAACTGATGGGTAATAACAGGTGAAAGATCGAGCACGTTTGAGCTGAGCAATTGAGACACCTGCCGCCATGTTGAAAACAATTTTCTTCCGGTGATTCCTTGAATCGTAAGTCCTTTAAATACCACTTTATTCGTCAAATCAATTGTCACCGGATGTTCCGGCAAGCTGAGAATATGAAATCTGCCGCCATTTGCAGCCATCGCAAGACCTTGGGCAATCGCTGAGGGATGACCCGACATCTCACAAACGAGATCCACTCCTTCCCCATTCGTTAAAGCGCTTACAATTTTGAGCGGATCTTCTTCTTCAATTGAAATCGTACGTGTGGCTCCCATTTGTTTGGCAAGCGCCAATCTGTATTCATTTTTATCAATCGCTATCACCTGAGAAGCACCTGTTGCTCTTGCAACCGCAACAGCCATAAGACCAATCGGTCCGCATCCGATGACTGCAGCTGTTCCTCCTGCAGGCTGGCTCTCGAGTACTGTGTGAACCGCATTTCCTAAAGGTTCTTGAATGGAAGCAATCGCCGGGTCCATATCGGCGGGATTCTTCCAAACGTTATCAGCGGGGACTTTCACATACTCCGCAAAACATCCTGCTGTGTCCACCCCGATAATAGCTGTATTGGTGCAAACATGAGATTTTCCGGCTAAGCAAGGGACACATTTACCGCAGACAATATGCGTTTCCGCAGACACATATTCCCCTACTTTTATATTGCCGGCATTCTCTCCTACAGCTTCAACAATCCCGCTGAACTCATGGCCGAAAACATAGGGAGTTTTGATTCTCTGGCGTGCCCATTGATCCCAATTATAAATGTGCACATCCGTACCGCATATGGAAGCAGCTTTCACTTTTATGAGGACTTCATGTTTTTCAATCTCAGGAATGGGAACTTCAGTCAGTACAGCACCGAATGCCACGTCCTTTTTCATTAGAGCTTTCATCTTTCCACTCTGCATGTACAATCCTCCTTGAAAATTTCTTGTTATATTCGGATTGTACCATGATATGGAATAAGCGTAAACATCACTGTCTCTCTGAGAAAGACAAAAGTTTCCGTCTTGAAAAATGGGCGCAAATTTTTTTTTGAAACGTTCCAGATCATTTCTAACTTTTGCATTTCCTCGATTTACATGCTGAAAATACTATAGGAAGAAAATATCACAATAAATGAAAAACAACCTGTTTGCCCTCGGCAAACAGGTTGAGAATGCTTTATTTGTTTTTAGCGAGGCTCTACGATTAATTTAATTGCTGTTCTTTCTTCCCCATCGATCTGAATATCTGTAAAAGCCGGAATACAAATCAAATCAACGCCGCTAGGCGCCACAAATCCCCTGGCAATCGCCACAGCTTTTACAGCCTGGTTTAATGCACCCGCTCCAATCGCTTGAATCTCGGCGGCTCCTCGCTCTCTTAACACACCTGCAAGCGCACCTGCCACTGAATTTGGACTTGATTTTGCTGAAACTTTTAAGATTTCCATTTCTGCTCCCCCTTAGTTTTACAATGGATAAGTGAGTGTTCATTAGAACAATCATTATTAGATGTTGCTATCCAAAAAGCCATCCCCACAATGCTTTTCAAAAATAGCGGGCTACCTTCCATTTTTACTATATTCACTAAGGAGTTGCTATATTCCTGCTTTTCTTTTTAATATTTTTATAAAATAACCATATGTTCAATTATTCAAAGAACATGTGATCATCATTGATTAGAATACGTTCAATTTTGACAGCCTTTTTCGTTTGATCGTCAATGTCAATGACGACCCCGCTCAGTGTTGTTTTTCCTTCAGCGACAGTAAAACGGACCGGGAGATTCGTTTTAAATCGCTTAATAATCGTTTCTCTGTCCATCCCCAGTATACCATCGTATGGTCCAGTCATCCCTACATCAGTAATATATGCCGTCCCCTTCGGCAAAATGCGGTTATCCGCTGTTTGCACGTGTGTATGAGTTCCAACGACAGCTGATGCCCGTCCGTCTGTGTACCAGCCGAGTGCAAGCTTTTCACTTGTCGCTTCGGCATGGAAGTCGATAAAAATGTACGGCGTTCTTTTCGAGGCTTCGGCAATCAACTCATCCGCTTTTAAAAACGGGTCATCAAGCGGCGGTAAAAACGTACGCCCTTGTAAATTCATGACGGCAAGCTCTTTGCCGTTTGCTTTCACATATGTGATCCCTTTCCCCGGTGTTCCTTCAGGAAAGTTTGCGGGGCGAACCAAGTTCGGAACATCATCTATAAAATCGAAAATTTCTTTTTTATCCCATGTGTGGTTCCCCATCGTGATGGCATCTGCGCCGGACTGGATTAGGCTGTGATAAATCTTTTCAGTCAATCCTTTTCCATGTGCGGCGTTTTCACCATTAATAATGGTAAAGTGCGGCTTATATTTTGTTTTTAGCTTTGGTACATATTCTTTTACCATGTCGCGGCCCGGTGAACCGACGACATCTCCGATAAATAAAATCCTCATTTTGTAATTCCCTTCTATCTTAAAAATTTCTTAGCCGTCAAAAAAATAAAGTGATGCTTAGCGCATCACTTTATTTTGCATACTCTACGGCTCGAGTTTCTCTGATCACTGTCACTTTAATATGACCTGGATAATCGAGCTCGTCCTCAATTCGCTTACGGATATCTCGCGCCAGTCGATGAGCTTCAAGATCATTAATTGAATCCGGCTTCACCATAATACGCACTTCACGTCCAGCCTGAATGGCAAATGATTTTTCAACACCTTCGTAGGACTCAGAAATTTCTTCGAGCTTTTCAAGTCTTCGAATATAATTCTCGAGCGTCTCGCTTCTTGCGCCAGGTCTTGCAGCTGAAAGCGCATCTGCTGCAGCTACCAGGACAGCGATAATAGAAGTCGGCTCTTCATCCCCGTGGTGTGATGCAATACTGTTAATCACGACTGGGTGCTCTTTATATTTGGTTGCAAGCTCTACCCCGATTTCAACGTGGCTTCCTTCTACTTCATGGTCAATTGCTTTCCCGATGTCGTGAAGAAGTCCCGCACGTTTAGCAAGCTTTGCGTCTTCTCCAAGTTCCGATGCCATTAAACCAGCCAAGAATGCGACTTCCATAGAATGCTTAAGCACATTTTGACCATAGCTTGTACGGAACTTTAAGCGGCCGAGGATCTTGATGAGATCTGGGTGGAGTCCGTGAACGCCAACCTCAAATGTCGTTTGCTCCCCCATCTCACGAATATAGTCATCGACCTCGCGGCGAGATTTTTCAACCATTTCTTCAATCCGTGCCGGATGAATACGGCCATCCTGAACGAGTTTATCAAGAGCAATCCTTGCTGTCTCACGTCTGATCGGATCAAATCCAGAAAGAATGACAGCTTCAGGCGTATCATCAATAATCAGGTCAATTCCTGTCAGCGTTTCAAGCGTACGAATGTTACGCCCTTCCCGTCCGATGATACGTCCTTTCATCTCATCATTTGGAAGATTGACAACTGATACCGTTGTTTCGGCAACGTGGTCCGCTGCGCAGCGCTGTAAGGCGAGTGAAAGAATGTTTTTCGCTTTCTTATCCGCCTCTTCTTTCGCGCGGTTTTCAGTTTCTTTTGTCATGATGGCGATGTCATGTGAAAGCTCGTTTTCAACCCGCTCAAGAATGATTTGTTTTGCTTCATCACGAGTCAGACTCGAAATTCGTTCCAACTCTGACTGCTGCATACGAATCATCTCATCCACTTTGCTTTCCATCTCTTCAATATGTTGTTGTCGTTCATTCAGAGAATGATCTTTCTTCTCCAACATCGCTTCCCGTTTATCAATTCCCTCATGTTTGCGATCAAGGTTTTCCTCCTTTTGGAGTAAACGGTTTTCTTGTTTTTGAAGCTCATTTCGTCTTTCACGAACTTCCTGTTCAGCATCTATTCGAAGTTTGTGGATTTCATCCTTTGCTTCAAGCAGAGCTTCTTTTTTCAGTGCTTCAGCATCACGCTTTGCATCTTCAAGAATTTGCTCGGCTGCACCGCGTGCGCCCGCAATTTTCGCTTCGGCAATGGTTTTACGAACAAAGTAGCCAACAACTAAACCGAGTAGAATCAGCAAAATGGAGATGAGAACCATCATAATTGGGGTCATACTTTCACCTCCTCTTGCTATGAACTTGGTTGTTGCTTACATAAGTGTCGGCATGTACATTGTCTAGTTTTCTCAACATACAGAACCTTCACAGGGAATGAGTATTTTCATCGCCCTTGTCAAGTTTAAAATGGTTTAACAATCATGTTAAAAAAACAAATGTTACAACTTCATTGTAAATGTGTCGGAAATACTTGTCAAGCTTGCCATCTTAACGTTTACCGACCTGCCGTCTTTTTACGTGCCGAATGCAATCCTTCCAAAGAAGATCATAAACTATTCTTGATTCAGAAGCTGGTATATCTTATTGTTCACTTGGCCTAATTTAGCGTTATTTTGAATGTTTGACAACAAAATAACAATGGTTTGCCCTGATTTGCTAAAGCTGTTCAAGATATTAAAGCCCGGCATGACACCATGGTTTGAATAGCTCCCGGGAGCGACATAAAATCCCATACCATATGTGGAGCTGCTCCCTGGCGTAAACATCTTTTCGTAGCTTTTTTGCGAATACAGTTTGCCGTCTATCAGCGCTTGGTCAAATTTGTACATATCTATAGCGCTCATATAAATATCACCGGCTCCATACAACTGAGATAAATTAAGCATATACGGTGTAACAATTCTGCTGCCCTTCAGCTTATACCCGACAGCAGGATAAGGTTCTTTATGATATGTTTTATAAAAGCCTGCATGCGTCATTCCCACTGGTTTAAAAATATGATTCGTTATGTACTGTTCATAGGGCTCACCGCTTACTTCAGCAATAATATAAGCGAGAACAGAATAATTGGAATCCTTATAGTCCCATACGCCCGGCTGGCGTTTGATTCCCTGACGTTCTATGTCTTGTATTAAATCGTCCGGAGCGATTGCCCCGTTGCCTTCAATATGTCCGTTTATTCCCGATGTATGTGTTAGCAGATTCTTCAAAGTAATCGTTTGACCGTTAGGAAAATGAGGTAAATATGTGCTTACCGGATCACTTGTTTGCAGTTTCCCCTTTTCCTCAAGCTGCAAAATAGCGGTTGCAATCAATGCTTTTTGTGATGAACCGACATAAAAAGATGTCAACGGATTATTTTGAATGTGGTGTTTACGGTCTGCATAACCAAAACCTTTATTTGTTACGATTTCTCCATTTCTGACAATCATGGCTGTACCGCTGAAACCGATCTCTTTTAAATAATTGCTGATTTTTTGATTAAGGTCGACTGTTTTGATTTGTTCCTCTGTTTTTTTGGCGGTTTTCTTTTTGACTTCTTTTTTCTGGCCGTTATCTGAAACAGCTGCAGTTTCTTGAGATAGCTCGTTCTCTTTACTATTTCGGTGTAGCGCATTCAAAATCGCAAAGCAAATCATCACAGCTAAAAGACCAAGCAAAAGTTTTCCTCTTTTATTTAGTTTACTCCGTCTGCGATTCGCAGTTCTTCTGCGGGTTGGGCTTGTCATTCATTTTTTCCTCTTTTCCTCCCAAAATAAATTCCATTTTGCACACGTTTTGTAGACGAATAAAGCACTGAAAAAGTTGTCAAAAAAAGCAAGATTTTTATCATGTTTTTGCAAAAATACAAAAAGGCTGAGTTTTTTAACTCAGCCTTTTGTATCATTTCAAACTTATTTTATTTTTATTCTTCAAATTCGAGTTCTTCTTGTGTGTCTCCAGCTTGCTGCTGAGCTGCTCCGTGATTATCCAAGCCGTAATGTTCGCGAATTTGCTCCTGGATCATCAGCATGATATCTTTATTTTCTTTCAAGAATTGTTTTGCATTTTCACGGCCTTGGCCAAGACGCTCTTCTTCATAAGAGTACCATGAACCGCTTTTTTGCACGATATCAAGTTCAGTTCCAAGATCAATAATTTCGCCTTCTTTTGAGATGCCTTCTCCGTACATAATGTCAACCTCGGCTGTACGGAACGGCGGGGCTACCTTGTTTTTCACGACTTTGATTTTCGTTTTGTTCCCCATTACGTCGTTGCCTTGTTTCAGCTGTTCAGCACGGCGCACCTCAAGACGCACGGAAGAGTAGAATTTCAGCGCACGGCCGCCAGGAGTTGTTTCCGGGTTCCCGAACATAACGCCGACTTTTTCACGGATTTGGTTAATGAAAATCGCGATTGTCTTCGATTTGTTAATGGCCCCTGAAAGCTTACGAAGCGCTTGAGACATTAAGCGTGCTTGTAAACCGACATGTGAATCCCCCATGTCTCCTTCAATTTCCGCTTTCGGCACGAGAGCTGCCACAGAATCGACAACAACAATGTCAACTGCACCGCTTCGAACCAGCGCTTCCGCAATTTCAAGCGCCTGCTCGCCTGTATCAGGCTGAGACAGTAAAAGCTCTTCGATATTGACTCCGAGCTTTTGCGCGTATACCGGATCTAGCGCATGCTCCGCATCGATAAACGCGGCTTGTCCGCCCTGCTGCTGAACCTCAGCAATCGCATGAAGCGCCACAGTTGTTTTACCTGAGCTTTCAGGACCATATACTTCAATAATCCGTCCGCGCGGATACCCGCCAATTCCCAGTGCTGTATCAAGAGCGAGGGAGCCGCTTGGGACAGTAGAAATTCTTGTATCTGTCTTTTCTCCCAGTTTCATAATGGAACCTTTGCCGAACTGTTTTTCTATTTGTTTAAGAGCCATATCTAAGGCTGCCTGACGATCACTCATTCTATTTTTTCCTCCTTTATGCTACCACTACATATACTATACCCTGTTTGAAGGGATTTGCCAAGAAAAAAGCGAACGCATATTCGGATTTTTTCTTGTCGTGATTTCTATCAAAATAACATAATGTATCAGAGAAATCATGTTTTCTTAGGAGGATAAGGTACTGAAAATATTATTTTCGCTCTAAAAGCTTCAAGAGTAAATGGCAGCCGTATTTAGCACCGCGTTTTCTGATTCCCGTTCTGGAACCCGCAAAGTGAAACTCGTGCACCTCTTCTTTTCCATTTGCTGAAATACCGATAAACACATGTCCAGGCTCATGCCCTTCTTGAGTATCCGGTCCTGCTACACCGGTAAAGCTGATGCCGATGTCGCTGCCAGTGAGCTTTTGAACACCCTTTGCCAGCTCTGATGCGCACTCCTTGCTGACCGCGCCAAATTGATCTAATGTTTCCTTCTTGACGCCAAGCACATTCTGTTTCACGTCGTTTGTATAGCAAACGACGCCGCCGGCAAATCGTTTTGAAGCACCGCTCAGATCCGTCAGCCATTCAGAAAACAGCCCGCCGGTAAAACTTTCCGCCGCGGAAATCGTAAGGCCTTTTTCCTTACATGCTTTAGAAAGCTCTTTTACAAGAGAAGTATCATCGTAACCATAGAAAAATTCACCGACACGTTCTAAAATAACAGCCTCTGTTTCTTTTAACAGACGCTCTGTTTCCTTTTCGTCAGCATGCTTGGCTGTCAGACGAAGCGTTACCTCTCCATCTGCCGCCAATGGAGCGATTGTCGGGTTGGTTTGTGCATCAATAATATCTTCCAAATCGGCTTCAAGCTGAGATTCTCCGATACCGAAAAAGCGAAGAACGGTTGACACAATTTTTTCATTGGAACCCATCTTTTTCATCAGAAGAGGTTTTGCTTCATTTTCAAACATGGGACGCAATTCACTTGGCGGCCCAGGAAGAAGCATATAAAAGCGCGATTCATGCTCAGTGAGCATTCCCGGTGCCATTCCAAAGTGATTTGCCAGTACGTCAGATCCTTCGATCACAAGCGCTTGTTTTCGGTTATTGGGTGACATCGTGCGTTTTGTTCGTTTGAAATAGTCCTCAATGGATTGGAACGCCTCATCATTTAACACAAGCGGACGCCCCAGCGCATTTGCAATCGTTTCTTTCGTCAAATCATCTTTTGTCGGTCCAAGACCTCCTGAAAAAATAATGAAGTCAGAGCGTTCTTCAGCAATACGGATGACCTGCTTCAGCCGCTCCGGGTTATCTCCGACTGCTGTATGGTAAAATACGTTCACTCCGATTTCAGCGAGCTGTTTGCTAATAAACTGAGCATTTGTATTAGCGATCTGGCCAAGCAACAGCTCTGAACCGACTGCAATAATTTCTGCTTTTTTTGGAAATTCCATGACGAAGTCCTTCTTTCTTAGTTAGATGTTTTTAACGCTTCCCAGTTCTTAGCGAAATATTCCCAGCCTGATACGACAGTAAAGAAGACAGCTACCCACAGCGCTAAATCAGCAAACGGGAATGACACAAGTTCAAACGGAAGATTATGAAGAAGCAATGCGGAAACCGCAATGATTTGTGCCCAGGTTTTAATTTTACCAAGCATGTTAGCAGCTACAACTTCTCCTGTTCCAGCTAAGACAAGCCTTAAACCTGTCACGGCAAACTCCCGGCTGATAATCACAATGACCATCCAGGCCGGAGCAAGATCAAATTGAACAAGGATAATTAACGCTGCGGATACAAGCAGTTTGTCCGCAAGCGGATCTAAAAATTTCCCGAAGTTTGTAACGAGATTCAGTTTTCGAGCATAATATCCGTCTATCCAGTCTGTTGTGGATGCAATAATAAATAAGATAGCCCCCGCCAAGTGTGCGACCGGAATCGATTCGTCTCCAAATTTGAGCCTGCCCCAGTCAAATGGCGCCAGCATGATAATCATGAAGATTGGGATTAATGCGATTCTAGCTAGTGTGATCTTATTTGGTAAGTTAAACATAAAGCCCCTCCAATTTCATACTCGGACGTGAAGAAAAGTCATCTGGTAATTAAGATGACTTTTCTTCCTGGTTATTTACAATCTTTATGGTTTGTGCCATCACTTGTTTCGGATCAAGTTCATATGAGAGAACCTTACCGTTGATTTTAATTTTCAGATTAGGTGCATATCCGGTGCGGATTTCAACTTTTTTCTGATCAGTTATATCTTTTTTATAGGTTTCATCTTTTTTCAGCGTTCCCTCTTTTAACGAACTGCTGTTTTCATCGCGCACACGAATCCAAGAACTGTCTAATGCCTTCAGTTCGAGTTCGATTTTATCAGCGCCGGACACTTCATAAGTCGTTAATGATCCTTCAGTGCCAGTTGCTTTAATCTCCAGTTTATCACTGTCGCTTTCTTCTTTTTTATCTTCTTTTTCTTTCGTTACTTTTTTAGTATCTGTCTCTTTTTCAGAGCTGTTGCTTTGATTCTCTTTTAGCGTTGAATCTTTTGGGATTTCGTACTTGCTTTCACTTTGTGTAATTGTTTTTTCAGATGCGGCATTGTTATCATCACTGTTTTTGTGATTCGTAAATTGAATGATCGCGTACACGATCGCAATCACGACAATGACGCCGAGAATGACAAGTATCGTTGGCAGCAGTTCCAGCACCTTAGATGCCGGTTTTGGCATTTCCTTTTGAGGATTCATGCCGGAGATCTTTTCAGACACATCGTCATGATACGTATTTGGGATATCTTTTTTATGCTCCTCAAACAGCTGATCCGCATCAAGCCCGACAGCTTCCGCATATTGCTTGATGAATGCCCGAACATAAAACTTCCCCGGAATAATGTCATAGTTTCCTTCCTCCAAGGCAGTTAAATACCTTTTTTGAATCTTTGTTGCCGCTTGGAGATCATCCAATGACATTGCTTTTTCCTCTCTGGCTTCTTTGAGCCGGATTCCTAGTTCAGTCACAACAAACACCTTCCAATTTTAAAAATCAAAGCTTGAAAACCCGGATTGATCAAACATTTGGGGTTCTTCGGCATGTTCATATGTAATAACCTCATCAGGGTCATTTCTAAGTTCAATAATATAATCAAAGTCATCTAGTGTATACTCTGTATTTTGAACGAATATGTCCGGATGCTCCACCACTTTTGTTGCAGGCAGCCTCATGATTTCTCTGACCAGCTGGAGATGGCGTTCTGATCCTCTTCGTGTTGACACAATTCCGTCAACGATAAAGACATTTTCAGTGCTGTATTCATCGGCAATCAGCTGGCTTCTTATCGTCTGCTTCAGCAAGGTTGATGACACAAACAGCCACCTTTTGCTTGCACACACGCTCGAGGCCACAATCGATTCCGTTTTTCCGACACGCGGCATCCCCCTGATTCCAATTAATTTATGGCCTTCTTTTTTGAACAGTTCGGCCATAAAATCGACTAATAAGCCAAGCTCGTCCCGTTCAAAGCGGAAGGTTTTCTTGTCATCGGCATCCCTTTGAATGTAACGGCCGTGACGGACGGCAAGACGGTCACGAAGCCTCGGTTCTCTCAGCTTCGTTACTTTAATTGTTTCCATCGTTTTTAAGATTGATTCTAATCGTTTAATTTGATCTATATGGCGGCACCTGAGAAGCATTCCCCTTCTGGAAAGATCGACGCCGTTTATCGTTACGATGTTAATAGAAAGCATCCCAAGAAGAGATGAAATATCCCCGAGCAGTCCGGGGCGGTTCACTTGAATTTCGTATTCAAAATACCATTCGAGCTTTGCCAAATGATATACCCCCTTCATTGTGGCAAAATTTTACCTTCCTTTATCATAAAGCATTTTTCTCTAATTAGAAAGAAGAATGTTGCTGTGATGAGGAAAACATAAAAAAGAGAGGAAAAATCCCCTCTCTTCTTAGTGAGTGCTGTTATTTTCAACAAGCTTGACCATCATATTGGCAATTGCGTGCTGTTCATCTTTTGATGCTACGCTCCAAAGATCTGCCAGCACTTTTTCCTGCTCGTTCTTAGATTCCACTTCATTAGCCAAGTAACTGCCGATTTCTGTCGCAAGATCTGTAATCGTATCCTGGCTCATACCTTTATCTTGCGCATAGTTCAGACGGTCACCAAGGAAGTTTTTCCAGTTATCCCAGTTTTCTAATACTGACATGCTCGTTTCCTCCATTTCATGTGAAGTTACATGATTATTGTGTCCGTCGCAAAAGAAACTATGCACCGAATATTTTCGAATCAGCAGTGCCAGCCGCCATTCACCGACAGAATTTGGCCAGTAATATATGATGCTTTTTCAGACAGGAGAAAAGCTGTTGCATCGGCAATTTCTTGCGGCCGTGCCAGCCGGCCAATCGGGATCTCATCCGCAATCTCTTCTTTTTCAGAAGGGGTGAATTGATTCATCATATTTGTATCAACCGCGCCCGGCGCTACGGCGTTTACCCTGATTCCGCTAGGCGCCAGCTCTTTAGCCAGTCCTTTTACAAACGAGTGCTGAGCTCCCTTTGCCATGCTGTACAGCACTTCACAAGATGCTCCAGTCTCGCCCCAAATAGAGCTGACAGCCACAATCGCTCCTGATTTATTCCGGATCATGCCTGGAAGAAGGTTTCTCGTTAGCATATACGGACTCGCCACATGGAGCTGAACCATTTCCTGAACAGTTGCATTATCCACATCCGTAATCAGTCCAAAATGGCTTCTTCCGCTATTTAAAACAATTGCATCAACCGGCTGAACAATTGAACTTGTCAGCTTATCTGCTCCTTCTGGCGCGGACAGATCGGCTTGCAAACTTTCAGCACGCACGCCAAACGTCTCTCTTAGTTTTTCAGCAAGCTCCGCTGCCGCGTTTTGATTTGTATGATAATGCAAAAGCAGATTGTATCCCTCTGCCGCAAGGGCTTCACTTATGCTTTTGCCGATGCCGCCGCTTGCTCCGGTGATTAGTGCTGTTTTGTTCATCCTCTTTCCTTCTTTCCGCAGAAAAACACCCCCCACACTGGAGGGATGTTTGTTTATGATTTAGGAACAACCTTGCAGACAGTCAGTCTGTCCGCAGCAATTTCCTCTTGTATGACTTTCTGGACATCCTCGAGAGTAATTTGCTCGAGAACCGTTACGACGTCAAACAGGCTCATATCCAAGAAAGCATAGCGGGTAAATTGGTTGGCAATGTATTCAGGTGAATTCAGCGCTTTTAAGAACGTGCCGATCTTTTTCTTTCTGGCAAGTTCAATCTTTTCAGCATTAATCAGTTCACCGGCCCGCAGAAGCATGCTTGATATATCTTCAGCCAATTGATCAGGCTCGGGTGTATCGCCGCCGATCGCCGCAAAACCGAAACCATATTCAGCTGTAAAATCAAAGCTGAACGTTTCGTCAATATACCCTTTCTCATAAAGTGATTCGTACTGGGCAGAGCTTTTGCCGAAAAGAGATTCCAGCAATAAGTTCATGGAAAGTTCATGCTTCAACAGCTCTTTGCCTAGTTTAAACGGATTCTTTGATTTCAGCCCGACAAGGCATTTCGGACCCTGCACATTCATTTTGATCTCTTTTTCTTTTCGGAAAACAGCTTCTTGCTCTTTCACTTCTTCCCGTTTGATTTCCGGCTGGTCGGTATACGGCTTTCTCTCTTGATTTTCTCTTACCTGAGTAATGATCGCTTCTGGATCTACAGGTCCGACAATAAAGAGGAGCATGTTGCTCGGGTGATAAAACGTTTCATAGCATTCATAAAGAAGATCTTTTGTAATATGTGAAATGCTTTCCACCGTTCCAGCTATGTCTATTCTGACAGGGTGTTCTTTGTACATGTTTTCAATGACCCCGAAGTAAAGCCTCCAATCGGGGTTGTCATCGTACATGTTAATCTCCTGCCCGATAATCCCTTTTTCTTTTTCAACCGTTTTTTCAGTAAAATACGGGTCCTGTACGAAATCGATCAGCGTCTCTAAATTACGTTCAACATTCGATGTGCTTGAGAAAAGATAAGCCGTTCTTGTGAATGACGTAAACGCATTGGCAGAAGCGCCCTGTTTGCTGAAATCTTGAAAAACGTCTCCGTCCGCTTTTTCAAACAGCTTGTGCTCAAGAAAATGGGCGATGCCGTCCGGTACGTGAACCATCTCATTTTTACCTAAAGGGACAAACCGGTTATCTATAGAGCCGTACTTTGTTGTAAAAACCGCATATGTTTTGTTGAAGCCTTTTTTCGGCAAAACGTAAACGTCAAGGCCGTTTGACATTTTTTCATGGTACAGCGTCTCCTGAAGCTGTTCGTATTCGATTGGTTTGATCAAGATGCACCCTCCGTCCCTTTTAAGAAATAAGTCGTATCAAGCTGAATCTTTTCACCGGCTTTCACGATATCCTCTTTTGTGACTTGCTCAATATTGGCAAGAAAGTCTTCGATAGGAATATCGACTTGGGCAGCGGCCTGCTGATACAAAAATTCAGATAAACCGTACGCTGTATCAATGGTTTCCAGCACTTGATTTCGAATGACAGCCTTTGTCTGAGCGATGTCCTGCTCACTGAAGTCGCCGTTTTTCATTGCCTGAAATTGCTCAGCAATAATAGAAACAGCCTGTTCGTAATTTTTCACTTCAATGCCCGACATCACCATTAATAAGCCTTTAAAACTTTCTATACGTGAAGCGGCGTAGTATGCAAGACTGGCTTTTTCCCGAACATTGATGAAAAGCTTGGAATGAGAGAATCCGCCGAACAATCCGTTAAACACTTGCAAAGCAGCATAATCCTGATCCGTATAAGTGATGCTGGTGCGGTAGCCGATATTCAGCTTTCCTTGTTTGACGTCTTCTTCATCAATTACTTCTTTAGGCTGGGCTTTTTGCTCAGCATGATTGTTTTCTGGCATGCCGATATTACGCTCTTTTGCTTGGAAATACTTATCAATTGCCGCTTGCACTTGGTTACTGTCCACATCGCCAACGACATAAAGATCGAGCTGATCTTTTTGGATAGCGCTTTGATATGTTTCATATAATTGATCGGCCGTAATGGCATCGACATCGTCGATTTCCCCATTGACATGAAGCGCGTAAGGCTCATTTTTGCACATTTCCTGTATCAGCCTTAAATTAGAGTAGCGCATTTTGTCGTCATAGACGGCTTGGATTCTTTGCTTGAGCGTCCGTTTTTCCTGAGCCACATATTGTGATTGAAATGCGCCTCCCTCTAAAGCAGGTGAAAAGACGATTTCTGCAAGGAGCTGCAGTCCTTTTTCAAGAAGCGGCATTTGATCTCTTAAATATTTTTCATTCGGGACTTCAAGCCTGAACGTAATGACATGCCGCTCTCCTTTTTTCGAAAGATCTGCCGAAACGGACGTCCCGTATAGTTCATCCAAATAAGAACGCAACTCTGCGGTTTTCGGATGGCTTTTTGTACCGCGAAGAAGCACATGCGGAAGCAACGCTCTTTTAGTGACTTGATCCTTTGTCAGCGGTGCAAGCATTTTAAAAATAAGCGAGACGGTTTTGAATTTTTCTGTTTTTACGATGTGTGCGGTTAAACCGCCGTGCTTTGTTTTGATTTCATTTACATATGACATATGGAACCTCCTTCGTTCATTTCTTATTAGTATGTATTATGACCAATTTTCAGCATACGCAGAAACACTCTTACATGTAATTATAGCAACTGTAGGATTTATAAGGAAACAATAACCTCCGCCCGACAGGACGGAGGCTGTATAGGTTAAATCATTTGCGCCTGCAGCACGACAATTGTAAACTGCAAGAGAGACGGTTGGCTAGACCGTCCCTAAGTTTTTTTCTTCCTCTTCACTTTTTTTAGCATCTACAGTAAAGAGCACTAAGAATAAAGAAACGATGCTGCAAAACGCCGATAGAATGAAAATCAGCCAGTTTGCATTAGACATTAACGCCGCAAAAACAGGCGGACCGATAGCTACTCCTATAAAGCGCATGCTATTGTAAAAGGAGGAAATGGTTCCGCATTCCTCACTTTCAATTCCTTCGGTTATCAGTGCATCTAAAGCAGGAAGCGCCATTCCAATCCCAATCCCGCCAAAGCTTAAAAAGACAAATAAAAAATAAAAACTGTGGTTCCACCACAAGGCAATAAACGACAGGGTTAACAGAGTCATTCCTGTAACAACACAAAACTTCATTCGGCCTTTATCTTTACCAATTTTCTTGCCAGCTATATAAGAACTCGTTGACAAAAATAAAAGTGGGATTGCCAGTAATCCGCCTTTAGCTACTCCGTCAATGGCATACTTCTTCTCCAGCGTATCTGATAAATAAAATAATATGCCGAATAACAAAAACATAATGACACACCCGATAATAAAGACCGTATAAAGCCAGCGTCCGTCCTGCTTAAAAATTTTTCGCACACTCTTGATAAATTCAGAAACCGCTGGCGCATCTTCATCTTCTTCAGGCTTGGCCACCAGAAACAACACGAGCAAAAAGCTGATCAAACAGAAAAACGGAATAAACCAAAAAGGTACAAACCAGTACCAAGAAGCTAGTAAGGCGCCTAGTATAGGACTCAATACCTTCCCTGACGTGTTGGCAGTTTCAATATCACCAAGGCCGGCGCTGACCTTTTCATCGTCTCCTTGAAATAAATCGCCGATAAACGGCATAACGATAGGAGCTGCCCCTGCAGAGCCAATACCTTGAAGAACCCGACCCGCCAAAATCATAGCGTAAGGACTTTTCATATAAGTTGAGGCAAAAGCAGCCACCAACCCACCTAATCCTGCTATGAGAAGGCATGGAAGCAATATTTTTTTTCTCCCGAATCGATCTGATAAATATCCGGCAATTGGAATGCAAATAATCGCTACTACTGAATATACAGTAATAATTAAAGACACTTGAAATGAAGTCACTCCCAGCTTTTTCTCCATCATTGGAAGAACAGGAATCAGCATGGAGTTCCCTAGTGTCATCACAAGCGGTACAGAAGACAATGCAATAATATTTTTCATTCCATTTTTCTCTCTCAACATTTTCACCCATTCACTTTCTTGTCATCCCTTATATATTGCGTTAACAGGAGTGAAAGTATGTACAAAGAAACATGAATCAGTGCAAACAAAAAAACAGACACATTTACAGCGCCCGTTTTAGAATCGTTTACGCAAAACATGAAATCTGAATTTATCCGCTCTAAAATAATTTAATGAGTAAAGCACCGGTTTATCGTGCTGATCGTAATGGGTTTGTTTTAACAGCAAAAGAGCTGTTTCCGGATCGCATTCCAGCACTGGCGAAATGGTATCATGATAGCCGATCGGTTCAATATCAGTCACGGCATAGCTGATCACGGAGCCTGAATTTTTCTCAAGCAGGTCAAACATTGATTCTTGCTGATGAGAGAAAGAATTCGGCAAAATATCCATCGGAATTTTGTCTATACAATACACAATCGGCTGTCCGTTAGCTGTTCTGACTCGTTCGAGGTAAAAAAGTTCTTGTCCATCTTCCATATGAAATCTCTTGCTATCATCTTCAGTCGGCATAAGCACTTGGGATGATAGAAAAATCGTACCAGGCGTCATATTTGCCTGTTCTATCATCTTCGTTACACTGTTCAGCTGTTCAATGCCCGAAAGAAATAACGGCTTAGAATGGACAAAAGTGCCTACACCATGCCTTCTGATAATGACATGCTCTTCTTCCAGTATCCGCAAGGCTTCTCTAAGCGTCGCTCTGCTGACACCAAGCTTTTTGGAAAGCTCAAATTCAGAAGGCAGCTTTTCCTTCTCTGTGTAGATGCCATTTTTAATATCCTCTTTAATTCGTTCAATTACTTTTAAATACAAGTGCCGATTATCAGCTTTTGTAGACATGTTTCCCCTCCGTAAACCACTTTCGATAAAAATTATTGAACAATTGGGACAACTATATCATGTTTTGTCGAAAAAATAAATAGAAAGGTTGTCAGTTTACATAATGTTATTATTAATAATTGAAGAAAGCTGAACTCTCTTCATTAAGAAGAGAGTTCATCATATTTCTCTTTTGATAATAAGACTTCCCTAGGTTTGCTGCCTTCATACGGCCCAACAACGCCCCGTTCCTCCATGGCGTCAATCAGACGCGCCGCTCTCGTATAACCGATTCTGAATCTTCTTTGCAGCATTGAAACAGATGCTGTCTGCATGCCGACAATTAATTCAACAGCTTCATCATATAGATCATCGGTAACCTCGGTATGAGTTTCCGTCGTCTCCTCAGGAATCATTTCTTCCTGATATTGCGCTTTCTGTTGTGTAATCACATGGTCGACGACCTTTTCCACTTCGTCATCCGACAAAAATGCTCCCTGCACACGGACAGGTTTATTAGCCCCGACAGGCAAAAACAGCATATCCCCGCGGCCGAGCAGCTTTTCAGCGCCACCCATGTCAAGAATCGTCCTTGAATCCGTCTGTGAAGATACGCTGAACGCGATTCGTGACGGAATATTCGCTTTGATGACCCCTGTGATTACGTCAACCGACGGCCGCTGTGTCGCAATAATGAGATGGATGCCGGCAGCCCGCGCCATTTGGGACAATCTCGTAATCGAATCCTCCACATCAGATGAAGCGACCATCATGAGATCGGCAAGCTCGTCCACAATCACAACGATATACGGCAGCTCCGGCTGTTTCGCTCCTTCTTCATTGTTGGCACGTTTTATATAATCATTGTATCCTTCAATATTTCGTGTACCCGTATGAGAAAATAACTCGTACCGCCGCTCCATTTCATTGACAACTTTTTTCAAAGCCTGTGACGCTTTTTTCGGATCCGTTACAACCGGAGCTAGCAAATGCGGTATCCCGTTGTAGACATTCAGCTCTACCATTTTAGGATCGATCATCATCATTTTCACTTCATGCGGTTTCGCGCGCATCAGAATACTTGTAATAATGCCGTTGACACAGACGCTTTTCCCGCTTCCTGTTGCCCCTGCGACTAAAAGATGGGGCATCTTGTTTAACTCAGCCAGCACAGCTTCACCTGAAATATTGCGGCCGAGTCCGATTAGCAGCTTTGCGTCCGGTCTGTCATTTAACTTGGACTCTAGCACTTCCTTCAGCGATACCATCGCCACCTCTGCGTTCGGAACCTCAATTCCGATTGCAGATTTGCCTGGTATTGGTGCTTCAATCCTAATATCCTTTGCAGCAAGTGCAAGAGCCAAATCATCGCTTAAATTGACAATTTTACTAACCTTCACTCCGACATCAGGATACACTTCATATTTTGTTACGGCCGGCCCAAGATGAACCTGTGTGACTTTCGCCTTTACGCCAAAGCTTTGGAAGGTGCGTTCGAGCTTTCTCGCATTTTCATAAATATTCTTTTTATCGGCCTGCTGGCCAGTATGCTTCGGATCTGCCAGTATATCAAGTGACGGCATCTCATAATCCTTATTTTCAAGCTCCGTAAAGGTCATAGGCGGAGCAGAAACAGTTTCCTGATCACCTGTTTCAGTCTGGATGTCCTGAATTGGCTCTGATACAGGTTCAGTGCGTTTTTCTATGACTGGAGACTCTTCATCTTCATTGCGATCTGAAAAGCTTGAGATAATCGGCTCTGAATGAATAAGAGGCGATACCGTTTCTAAATCCCCCTCTTCTTCAGGAGAAGGCTCCGGTTCCAGTTGCTGTTTTTTGCGGGCAGGTTTTTGTTTTTTGCTCGACGCTTTCGTTTTTTTCGATGACTTCATATTGGTTTTGACGGATTTCATATCATCAATAAATGCAAACCATTGTTCTTTTAAAAAGCGGCCAATCGGGCTCATCCACTTTTTCAGCGTTTCTTGAAGAGAGCGCCCTGTGACTAAAATCATCCCGATCAAAATCATAACAATCGCCATGATCTGAGAACCAGTTGACGCAAATAAAAAGTGTGAAGCAGCAAATAGCAGCGCACCGATCATTCCTCCGCCTAAATCAGGTGAAGCGGAGCTGCCATTCATGTCCATCAAGAACAATTCCCATGTGTTGCGCACCACGCTTGCAGACTCAATAGACCCTTTGTGCGTCAAATTTTTAAACAGCTGCACGTGAGAAAGCAGCAATATGCTGGCGATAATACAGTACAACCCGGCCTTTCGTCTCGTTAATAGGCTTGGCGTTTTCTTCTTCCAAAACAGCGAGACTCCTAACACTAATAAACCTAATAAGCATAAGATAAACCACTCTCCAGCAAAAAAGCGGAACAAGTAAATAAAGGTTTGCCCGACTACCCCCAGCTGCAGAATTGCAATAATTGAAATGGCTATACACAGCAATCCGTTGAGTTCGTATTTTATATTGAGCTGTTTCGCCTGTTTTTTTCTTGATTTTCGTTTTTTCTTTGCCACACTCATCACCTTACTGCGTTAAAAAATGTAAGTTCATACATAATGAAGAAAGCAGCCGTTTACAGGCTGCGTTTTTTCTGTAGGATTCCCCTATTATAGCATATTTTGCCCTTAAAAAAGGGGTGGATCTTATAGGTTTATTTTCAGCTTTTGTCCCGGTGAAATGTCGGGGTGCAGAAAATGCATTGGATTGGTGCTCATGATTTGAATCACTTCCGCTTCATTGCCTTTCATCTCAACGAGAAGCGGCACACCTCTATATTCAATTTGCTCATGTGCGCTTGTCTGTTGGTTCTGTTCAGCAAAAACAATTTCCTGCGGCATCATAGTATACAGAATCATTGAATCATCCGTCCTTCTTCTGCTCTTACTTCCTCGATCAGCTCATTCAGTTTATTGATCGCTTGTCCGACTCCTCCGACGTGATCGATCAATCCGTACTCGACAGCATCCTTACCAACGACATTTGTTCCGATGTCACGTGTTAAGTTTCCTTTTGAAAACATCAGCTCTTTGAACTTATCTTCGTTTACATTTGAGTGGCTTGTCACAAATTTAACAACTCTTTCTTGCATCTTATCCAGATATTCAAACGTTTGCGGCACACCTATTACCAGCCCGGTCAGCCGAACTGGATGAATCGTCATCGTTGCTGTTTCAGCAATATAGCTGTAATCACAAGATACCGCAATCGGAACGCCGATGGAATGGCCTCCGCCAAGCACAATGGAAACGGTCGGTTTTGATAATGATGCCAGCATTTCTGCTATTGCGAGACCCGCCTCAACATCTCCTCCGACAGTATTTAATATAATCAGCAGGCCTTCAATTTTGGGATTTTGTTCAATCGCCACGATCTGCGGGATGACATGCTCATATTTTGTTGTTTTGTTTTGCGGAGGAAGCTGAACATGGCCTTCTATTTGTCCGATAATGGTCAGACAATGAATATTTGTATCTTGGGGCAGCTGCGGAAGCGTCGTTTCACCAAGCTGCTGTATTTTATTCATAATGCTGTCTTTCGCGTCATTTTTTTCAGGACGCTCTTCTTCTGCGTTTTCCATACGATGATCCATTTCGCTTTCACCCTTTCCTAATTTCTCTTTGTATTATGAACAAAGATACTCAATTCAATCCCGGCTTGAAAGGCAAAATAATAAAGACCGGAGCAGTGATATTATCCCCTCTAAGTAGACAGTGTAAAAAGCCCACTTTTCAAAAGTGGCTGTTACACTATACTTGGAGGGGATTTTTTATGGCGAGAAAAGGGCAACACTTTCAGCACTATACCAAAGAATTCAAGATGAAAGCTGTCAACATGTATGAAGAAGGAAACAAAAGAACACGTTATCTGAAGAATTAGGGCTTCGGAGTCCAGCTCAAAAATTGGGTGAAAACCTATCGAGAAGGCAAGTCTTTAGATGATCAAAGGGGCAAAGAGACAAAGTCAGACAATCCTTTTATTGGACGCCCTAAGACAACAATTAAAAGTGTTGAGGAAGAACGAGATTATTTAAAGGCACAGGTCGAATACCTAAAAAAGCGTTATCCAAATCTGCATGGGGAGGACGGATTTTGAAGACAGCACGATTTGAAGCTGTGCACGAATTGAAGGATCGTTATCCGATTACGTGGCTGGTGTGTATCGCTAAAGTGTCACGGTCGGGGTACTATAAATGGTGCAAGACTCAACGGATTTCGAATGGCAAGGCAACAGAGAGAGCAGATCATAAAAGAACACATCATGGCGATTCACCACTCACGTCCTTTCTATGGCTATCCTCGGATTACCATCGCTTTAAAGAGAGAAGGATTTTGGATCAACCATAAGCGTGTTTACAGATTGATGAAAGAGATGAACATTCAATCGATCATTCGAAAAAAGCGACGTTATTTTGGAAGACAGGCACCGGTTGTCCTGCCAAACCGGCTTAACCGAGAATTTCAAACCAATCGACCTATCCATCTATATGTAACCGATATTACCTATATTGCTTGTGGACAGCGATTCTATTACCTTTCTGCCGTACAAGATCTTTACAACAATGAGATTGTCGCATGGAAGCTGTCAAAACGAAATAATCTTGAATTGGTCATGAAGACAGTAGAAAGTATGACAGCCCAACGGGACGTCCAGGGAGCTATCCTCCATTCTGACCAAGGCTTCCAATACACAACAAAAGCATATCAAAAGCGACTCGAAACCGTTGGTTTGAAAGGCAGCCATTCGCGTAAGGGAAACTGCCTAGATAATGCCTGTATCGAATCGTTTTTCTCGCATCTCAAAACAATTTTTCGACGTGTCAAACCGAAGAAGAGCTTCACAGGAGCGTTGAAGATTACATTCAATTCTATAATCACGAACGATTCCAGAAAAAATTAAACCAGTGTGCTCCGGTAGAATACCGTAACACACTGGTTGCTTAGGCTTTTTGTGGCTGTCTACTTGACAAGGGTAAGACCACAGCTCCGGTCTTTATTCAGCCATTATACTTCCATAATAATTGGGATGATCATCGGTTTACGTTTCGTTTTTTCATACAGGAATTGGTTCAGAGCATCTCGCATTGCCTGCTTCAGCGTTGACCATTCAACATTTGATGTTTCAGTCGCTTCTGTCACAATGGAACGAACAAGCTCAGTAGCCTGTACGATAAGGCCTTCAGACTCTCTTACATAAACAAAACCGCGAGTGATAATTTCTGGTCCTGATACAAGATGTTTCTTTTGTTTATCAAGTGTAATGACAACAATTAAAATCCCATCCTGTGAAAGCAAACGGCGGTCTCTCAATACGATATTGCCGATATCACCGACACCCAAACCATCAATTAAAATATTGCCATACGGAACTTTATCCCCGATTTTTACGTTTTGGCCGCGGAATTCAACGACGTCTCCTTTTTCAATTAAGAAGATATCACTGCGCTTCATGCCGATTTCTTCAGCGATTTTTGAATGGGCTTTTTGCATTCTGTATTCGCCGTTTACAGGAATTAAATATTTTGGTTTAAGCAGATTGATCATCAGCTTTAACTCTTCTTGTGAGCCGTGGCCAGATACATGGACACGCTTTTGTGCAAAGATGACTTGTGCACCGGCCCTCGCAAGAAGATCTACTGTTTTAGAATAAATGAGTTCCTGCCCAGGGATTGGAGTTGACGCAATGACAACAGTATCCCCTTCTTCAATGTTCAGCTGTTTGTGGGCTTTGTTTGCCATTCTTGTCAGTGCAGCTAACGGTTCACCTTGGCTGCCTGCTGTAATAATGGCCACTTCGCGCTTCGGATATTTCTTTACATCCTGTACAGAAATAAACAATTCATCATCTGCTTCAATATATCCGAGCTTTCTTGCCAGCTGCAGGACAGACTGAAGATTTTTTCCGGCAACGGCAATTTTTCTGCCATTTTGAGCCGCTGCATGAATGACTTGCTGGATCCGGTTAATATTGGATGCGAAAACAGCAATAATCACCCGGTTCACTGAATTATACAGCGCGTCCGAAATTTCTCCGCTGACAGCAGCTTCCGAAGGTGTATAGCCCGGGCGCTCCGCATTTGCACTGTCGGAAAGCAGGGCAAGTACGCCGCTATTTCCGATCTTGGCGATCTCGCCAATGTCGCACGTTTGGTTAAGTGCAGGCGTTTGGTCAAATTTAAAGTCTCCCGTGCATACAATAGATCCAAGTGATGTTTTAAGACTCACACCTACAGAATCAGGGATGCTGTGAATCGTTCTAAAGAACGATACTTTTGTCGATTCAAATGTAATGACAGATTTGGAGTGAATTTCTCTTAAATCAGTTTTTCGGTTATGTCCGTATTGTTTTAATTTTTCTCTCAATAGCGCAAGCGTCAGTTTTGTTCCGTACACTGGGACGGACAGCTTGTTCAATAAGTAAAAAACGCCGCCGATATTTTCATCGTGCCCGTGCGTTAAAAAAATTGCCTTGACGCGGTCAGCCCGTTCAATCAAATATGATATGTCAGGAATCACCACATCAATACCGAGCATTTCGTTTTCTGGATGCATAAGGCCGGCATCTACAACAAATATGTCTGAGTCAATCTCGATGACATAAAGGTTCTTCCCAATTTCTCCGACACCGCCAAGGGCGATAATTCTAACGTTTTCTGTATTTTTCTTTTTCAAAATCTATATCCTCCTAGTCTCATACCCGTCCATCATCACTTGTTCCTATTATAACTGAAAGTAAATTTAGAAAACAAGATAAAGCAGCAGGTTTAGGGAAAACCAATATGTATAAGAAACGGTCAAGCTCAGCTGAATGTGAGATTGACCGCGTTTGTTTCACTGTATGAAATTTTTCTTACAGTTCGCTGATCGTGCTGCTTAAGCTAAGCCGTTCATCCTCGGTTAAAGGGACGAGAGGAAGACGCACTGAACCGACATCAAGGCCTCTCAGCTGAAGCGCTGTTTTGACAGGAGCAGGATTAGGCGCTTTAAACAGTTCCTTCATAATCGGCAGCAGTTTCTGATGAATCAGTGCCGCATTAGCTGTTTGCCCATTCGTATAATTTTTGATCATTTGCTGCATATCAGAGCCTGCAATATGGCTCGCCACTGACACAACTCCTCTTCCTCCGACTGAGAGAATAGGAAGCGTCAGGGCGTCATCCCCTGAATAGACAGAAAAGTCTTCCGGCGTTTCTGCAACAATTTTTGTAATTGCTTCGAGGTCTCCGCTTGCTTCTTTTATCGCAACTATATTCGGAATGTCTGCCGCCAAACGGATCATCGTTTCAGGTGCAAGAGAAGCAACTGTACGGCCCGGCACATTATAAAGCATAACCGGAAGAGACGTTTCGGCCGCAATTGCTTTAAAATGCTGGTACATTCCTTCTTGAGAAGGTTTATTGTAATAAGGCGTAACAAGCATGACTGCGTCTACGCCTGCTTCCTCAGCTTTTTTTGTCAGCTTGATGGAATCTTTCGTGTTGTTGCTTCCAGTACCCGCTATAACCGGCACCCGGCCGTTCACTTCTTTTACCGTATATCCAAAAAGCGCAATTTTTTCTTCAGTTGAAAGGGTCGGAGATTCTCCAGTTGTTCCCGCTACTACTAAAGAATCCGTTCCGTTTTTCAACAAGTAATCAATCAGTGTAGACAGTTTTTGAAAGTCTACGTTCCCTTTATTGTCAAAGGGTGTAATCATCGCTGTAGACACATTTCCGAAATTCATTTTATTCACCTCATCATGATTCAATCACATTTACTTGGAAAGTTCAAACACTTCATGCAAAGCGTTTACAGCAGGTCCCATATCCGATTCATGGACAAGCACCCATATCGTCGTATGGCTGTCAGCCGACTGAAGAATCGGAATTTCTTTTTCTGAAAGAGCCGAAACAATTTTTGACGTGACACCAGGAACACCCATAATGCCCGCTCCGACCGCCGATACCTTCGCGCAATTTCTGGTTATCATCGGATCATAGCCCATATCCATTAAAATACGCTGAGCTGTTTCTGTTTTATTCCCGGCCACCGTATATACGATTTCACTAGGTGTAATGTTAAAGAAATCGACACTGATTCCCGCATTCGCCATCGCCTTGAACACTTCAGTCTGGACATTATACTGGCCAATTTTGGCAGGCACTTTGAACTGGCTAACATCTTTGACATGGGCAATTCCCGTAATCAGCCTTTCAAAAACATCGCTTCCGACTTTGGAAGAGTGATGCGATGTCACCAATGTGCCTTTATCTTTCGAATAAGTCGAACGAACGCGGATCGGAACCTTGGCCTGCATCGCAATTTCCACAGCCCGCGGATGAATGACCTTCGCCCCTTGATACGCCAGGTTGCAAATTTCTGTATAAGTCACGACAGGAAGCGGTTTCGCATTTTCCACTACTCTAGGGTCAGCAGTCATCACACCTTCTACATCAGTAAAAATATCGATGTATTCCGCGTCAACTGCTGCTCCAAGTGCGGCTGCGGACGTGTCGCTGCCCCCTCTGCCGATCGTTGTTGTATCACCTTTTTCAGTTGCGCCCTGGAATCCTGCGACGACTACAGCGTCATGATTCGCAAGCACACCGAATAAACGCTCCGGTCTCATTTCAATGATTTTCGCATTGGTATGCTGATCATTCGTTAAAAAGCCAGCCTGAGCCCCTGTCAGCGCAGTTGCTTTCACACCGTTATCAAGCAGCATGCTTGTAAAGACGACAGAGGAAATGGTCTCTCCGCAAGATAAAAGCAAATCCTGCTCCCGTGGAGAAATCGCTGACTGATCGCCGTAAAGCAGCCCAAGCAAAGAATCTGTAGCGTACGGGTCTCCTTTCCGGCCCATCGCTGAAACGACAACGACAACCTTATATCCTTCACTAATTGCTTCTTTAATATGCTCTAAAGCCAGTTTGCGGCCTTTATCATCTTTTACAGATGTTCCGCCGAACTTTTGAACAATTATCTTCACTGTTTTCACTCCAAATTATTCGGACGTAACAGAAGAGAGCAGGCTGATAGTGCCTTACTCTCTTCTATTCGTCTTTAGAAAATTCTCTCTATTATACGAGGTTTAGTTTTTTCAGGCTTTCTGCAATTTGAACAGAGTTCCATGCCGCGCCTTTTAATAGGTTATCAGAAACAACCCATAAATGAAAACCGTTTGCTCTGTCCAAGTCTTTGCGGATGCGGCCAACAAATACATCATTTTTGCCGACGGCATCAGCAGGCATCGGATAAAGCTGTTGGCTTGGGTCATCTTGAAGTGTCACGCCCGGAGCTTCTTTTAATAGATTTTTAATATCTTCAACTGTAGCGTCATCACGGTCTACTTCAATGTAGACTGACTCTGAGTGCCCAGTTTGAATTGGCAGTCTCACACATGTAGCCGCTACTTGAAGCTCTGGCATGTGCATAATTTTTTTCGTTTCATTTATCATTTTCATTTCCTCAAACGTATAGCCGTTATCTTGGAATTTATCAATTTGCGGAATCGCGTTGAAGGCGATTTGATAGTGTTTTTTGTCACCTTTTACAGGCATGATCACAGGCTCTATTTCTTCTTGGTTTAAAATCGCCTGTGTTTGGCTGTAAAGCTCTTGTACAGCTTCATTTCCAGCTCCTGATACCGCCTGGTAAGTGGATACGATTACTTTGCTTAAGCCGTATGCTTTGCGGATCGGTTCAAGAGCCGCAACCATTTGGATCGTAGAGCAGTTAGGATTGGCAATGATGCCGTTGTGTTCATGCAAGTCTGCCTCATTCACTTCAGGCACAACAAGCGGTGTATTTTCGTCCATACGAAACGCACTCGTATTATCTATAACAATAGCGCCGCGTTTTACAGCTTCTGGTGCCAATGCTTGTGATACGCTTCCACCGGCGCTGAACAAAGCAATATTTACCCCTTCAAAGCTCTCAGGAGAAGCTTCCTGAACTGTCAGCTCTTCGCCTTTAAACGTGACTTTTGTCCCCGCAGAGCGTTTTGAAGATAGCAATGTAAGTGTGTCCATTTCAAAGTTTCTGTCTTCAAGTGTTTTAAGCATTTGTTGCCCTACAGCTCCTGTCGCTCCGACAACAGCTACGTGTAAACCTCTTCCCATCTGTAAAACTCCTTCCGCCAATCAGCCTCATTGAATTGATTTGACTATGATTTTACGTTTTATTTTACCATAGAATATGCGGGTGATGACCGAATTTTTTAGTTTGGGAAAGATTTTCTGTAAATTTAGTCATTTCCCTGATAATTTTCAACAAGAACCGGCTGAAGCTGCTGATGCATTAGTGCCTTTTCAATAGTTTGCGGAAGCAGATCCATTTTGGCTACCATTGAATTCGGTTTTTTAAATGGATCGTCTTGCCCGAATGGAATAAAAAAGATATTTTTTGTTGACATGAGCCTCATTAAATTTGTTCCGTTTAAACCGAGAGCATCATTTGTCGAGATGCCAAGAACGACCGGCCGATTGTTTCGGATTGTCGCTTTTGCCGCCATCAGCACCGGACTGTCCGTCATGGCATTTGCCAGCTTGCTCATTGAATTGCCGGTTAAAGGAGCAATGACCATACAGTCAAGGGGCAGCTTCGGCCCAAGGGGCTCTGCCTTTACAATTGAATCAATGGCCTCATATCCAGTCAGGTCTTCGATTTTTTTCACCCACTCTGCTCCCTCTCCAAATCGGGTATTTGTGGATTTTACGTTAAATGTGACAACCGGACGAACTTCCGCTCCTTCGTTGACCAGCGCCTCAATTTGCGGGAAAACCGCTTCATATGTGCAATGCGATCCGGTCAGTCCAAACCCGATTCTTTTTCCTTGTAATGACGACATCCTTATTTTCCCTCCTCAGCTTGTATTTCAGCTAAAAGCTTGCTCAAGACGTTTGCGAGGATTTGCCCGGCTGTTTTAGGTGCGACAATCCCTGGAAGGCCAGGGGCAAGAAGTGCTTTAATCCCCTGTTTTTCGGCATATTTAAAATCCGTTCCCCCGGGACGTGAGGCCAGATCCAATATTAAAGTTTTTGGTGTCATGCTAGAAAGAACCGATTGATTTAAAATCATACTCGGTATGGTATTAATACAAATATCTATATCTTTTACATGCTCTTTCAGCTCATCGGTATGAAAAGGGACGAGCCCCATTTCAGTGATGCGTGCCAGATGCGCTGAGCTTCTTGCCCCCACTTTTACATTCGCCCCAAGTGCGGCAAATGTACGGGCAATCGTCATCCCGGTGCGTCCTAGACCAAGAACGGCCACCTGAGATCCGTGTATCGTATAATCCGTGTGCTGAATAGCCAGCATGATCGTTCCTTCTACTGTCGGAATAGAATTGTATATCGCAATGTCATCCCGCTCAAACAGCTTAACAAGTTTTCTGTTTGCTTGAGCTGCAATGTTTTCTAAATATGCGTTAGAAATTCCTGAGAAAATGACACAATGTCCAGGTGTTTTGTCGAGATGGTCCTGTTTTAACACAACCTCTTCATTCGAAAATACCGTCGATACGACACCTTCTCCTGTTGTTGCAGACACTGGAAGAATAATGCTGTCTATTTGCTGAAAAGGAATTTCATCAATGTTGCATTTTACTGCTCCGGTAAAACCGTGATCTAATTGGTCAAAACCGACAAGATAGATGTCAGCCTGCTGTTCAGTGAGCTTTCTTATAATTTCGAGCTGTCTTGCGTCACCGCCGATAATTGCAATTTTCAATCCGGTTAACATACTAAACGTTCACCTTCTTTGTATATACTGGATCTCTAGTTGTTAAGCTCCCCTTCATCTTATGATCAAAAGGAAATACCGGTGAATTAAATCATGCGCTTTTTTCATATAAAAAAACATCGGCTGCCAAAAGCCGATGTTTCAGATGTTTACTTAGAGCCCGCATCACAGTCATCAGGGGCTTTTTTCATTTACTCTTGTCGAGGAGCCATTTCCTCAGGTACGTCTAATATAATCATATCTGATCCGATCTTTTGAATATGATGCCAGGGAACACGAATGTCATGACCGTGTTTTCTCAAACCAAACCATTTAACTGTAGGAATGAGGAGTGCTGTAATTTGCCCATCCTGTTCATTGATTTCTAAATCGGTCTGGCCAAGCACTCCCAGCCGTTCAGCTCTTTTGATGTCTACAATTTCCTTTCCTGATAATTCACTGAGCCGCATGTCTGTCACCCCCTTGTACTATGTATGATCAAAGGGATAAAAAAATGCCTGCTCCGTTAAGGGGCAGGCATTTCCTTTTTAAGACGGCATATTGCCGGAAGGGCTGATGAGTGCCAGTGCATAATCATCAGTAAACAATTGTCTGGCAAGGCCATTGACACGCTCTAAGTTCACGGCGTTTAATTCATTGATAATCTCATCTAAAGTTTTATGTTTGCCGAGCAGCAGTTCATTTTTCCCGTTCCGGCTCATTTTGCTGTTTGTGCTTTCTAAGCTCAGCATCAGGTTTCCCTTCATTTGCTCTTTGCTGTTTTCCAGCTCTTTTGAGGTAATGCCGTCGTGTTTTAATGTGGCAAGGGTTTCTTGAATTGTTTCTGACAGCTGCTGAAGCTGATTTGCACCCGTTCCTCCGTAAATGGTCAGCATTCCGCTGTCCTCATAAGAGCTGTGATAGCTGTAAACAGAATAAGCGAGACCTTTATCTTCTCGTACATCTTGGAACAGCCGGCTGCTCATGCTGCCTCCGAGGACATTATTAAGGACGATTAAATCATAAATGCGTTCATGGCCAACCTGAAGGCCTTTAAATCCAAGGCACAAATGAGCCTGCTCTGTTTCTTTTTTTCTCGTCAGTTTTTCCGTGTAGAAATCGGGTGTTTCAAGGCCTGTTGCTTTGCCTTTCGCCTCATATGACCCGAACCATTTTTCTACATCTTTGATAAAACTGTCAGATATATTGCCCGCTACCGAAATGACCACTCGGTCCGGCGTATAATAATCATGCATGTATTGTCTGAGGGAGTCACCGTTGAAGGAAGCAAGCGTTTCTTCCGTGCCTAAAATTGGGTAGCCTAAAGAATGGTTGCCGTAAGTGGCTTTGCTCAGTAAATCATGCACAATGTCGTCTGGCGCATCTTCGTACATTTTAATTTCTTCATATACTACATTTTTTTCTTTTTTCAGCTCGTTTTCATCAAACGTTGAATGAAAGAACATATCTGCTAATACGTCCAGCGCGTAATTCGCATGCTCGTCAAGCACCTTAGCATAGTAGCAGGTATATTCCTTTGAGGTAAACGCATTGACCTGACCGCCAATACGATCAAAAGATTCTGCTATTTCGCGTGCAGATCTTGTGCTCGTCCCTTTAAAGAACATATGCTCTAAAAAGTGCGAAATTCCGTTTATCTCTGGCGTTTCGTGCCGCGAACCTGTGCCAATCCATACGCCGATCGCAACAGAACGGACTGTCGGGTTATTTTCCAGCACAACTCTTACACCATTTTGACACGTATATCGTTTAATCAAATTTGTTCCTCCTATTCAAAGACAAGCTGCCTGCATCTGTTACTTCAACAGTCTTGTTTCATCCATTAGTTCAGTGACTGTTCCAAGCGCGTATCCTTTATCTTTTATCTTTGTAATCAGCACTTCAAGACTTTCCGCCGTGGAGTCAGTCGGATGCATTAAAATCATGGCACCATTATGTATTTTGCTTAACACTCTCGTTTGAAGTGCAGACGGAGCCGGCTTTTGCCAATCAATTGTATCAACTGACCACATCACTGTTCCCATCTGTTTTTCAGCTGCAATGTCGACAACCTCTTTTCGGAAACTTCCGCTCGGCGGAGCGAACCACTTCGGCTTAACGCCGATCGTTTGTTCTATTTGCTCATTTGTCTTGTCGAGCTGCTCGGAAATTCTTCCTGTAGTCAGTTTGCTCATATCTGGATGATTGTATGAATGATTTCCGATTTCATGTCCGTCTTCCGCAATCTTCTTAGCGAGCTGTTCATTGTTTCTCACCCAATTGCCTTCTAAAAAGAAGGTAGCCTTGACTTGGTGCTTTTCCAGGATAGGGAGCATTTTTTCCAAATACTCATTTCCCCATGCCACATTAATTAATAAAGCCACCATCGGCTTTTCAGGATTTCCTTTATAAATAGGCTCAGGCTGAAGAGACTCAAGATGAACGCTTGGTTTCACTTGGCTGTATACCAGATCGTTTTCTCGAAACTCGCCGTGTTTTTTCATTTTTTTATATGATTGTTCAATATTGACCTTCAATCCATTGTAGCCGGGAATGCTTTTCCACACTTTATCGATTCTGGCATCCTGGGGCTTGACTTCGTACTCAGGCGCTTTTTGAAGCAATTCTACATATAACGGGTCTTTGGACGCCGTGACAGTCACCGTATCTTTTTTCATTGCCCCTATATAATCAAGTGTGTGCGGATTTTTCATCATCTCAAATGAGACAAAAAAAAGAAATAGAAAAACGGCAAACGGCACAAATCTTTTGTACATGTTCTGTCCCCCCTCACCTCACATTATGAAAGAGAAGGACAAGGTAGAACCCGCCTGCTTTTTAAAAGCTTCAAAATAAAGAAGCCGGGTCTCCCAGGCTCCTTTTTATGTTTTCATTTAAGATTGTTGTTCTTCTTTTTCTTTCTCTTCACGGAGCACCGCTTTACGGGACAAATTGACTCGTCCTTGTTTATCAATTTCAGTGACCTTAACAAGAATCTCGTCTCCGATTTTCACAACATCTTCAACTTTTCCTACACGTTCAAGCGCAAGCTCTGAAATGTGCACCAAACCGTCTTTTCCGCTGAAAATTTCAACGAAGGCTCCGAATTTTTCGATTCGTTTTACTTTACCTAGGTAAAGTTGGCCGACTACAACCTCTCTGACAAGGTCTTCGATGATTTTTTGCGCTTTTTGGTTGCTGCTTTCATCTGTTGACGAAATAAAGATTGTGCCGTCCTGCTCAATATCAATTTTAACACCGGTTTCTTCGATGATCTTATTGATTTGTTTTCCGCTTGGCCCGATGACATCGCGGATTTTATCAGGATTAATGGCCATTGTTAAAATTTTAGGCGCATATTGAGAAAGCTCTTTTCTTGATTCGCTTAATGTCGCAAGCATGCTATTAAGGATTTCCATTCTTCCTTTTTTCGCCTGCTGAAGCGCTTCTTCAAGGATCTCTCTTGAAAGGCCTTCAATTTTAATGTCCATTTGCAGCGCTGTTACGCCTTTTTCGGTTCCGGCTACTTTAAAGTCCATATCTCCAAGCGCGTCTTCCATGCCTTGAATGTCAGTCAGAACAGTGTAATGTTCGCCTGATTTGACAAGACCCATCGCGATACCCGCAACAGGGGCTTTGATTGGTACACCGGCATCCATCATTGCAAGTGTGCTTGCGCAAATACTTGCTTGAGAGGTAGAACCGTTTGATTCAAGCACTTCTGATACAAGGCGGACAGTGTAAGGGAAGTCTTTTTCAGACGGAATAACTGGCTCAAGCGCACGCTCACCCAGTGCTCCGTGCCCGATTTCACGGCGTCCCGGCCCACGCATTGGTCCTGTTTCCCCAACGCTGAATTGCGGGAAATTGTAGTGATGCATAAACCGTTTTGACTCTTCAACTCCTAAGCCGTCAAGAATTTGCACATCTCCCAGCGCACCTAGCGTACATACGCTGAGGGCCTGTGTTTGTCCCCTTGTAAACAGACCTGACCCGTGCGTTCTTGGCAAGAGACCGACCTCAGAAGAAAGCGGGCGGATTTGATCGACACCACGGCCATCCGGTCTTACTTTCTCTTCAGTAATCAGGCGGCGCACTTCATTTTTCACCAGCTTGGATAAAATCTGCTTCACTTGCTTGATTGTGTCTTCATCATGCTCTTCATCCTCGAATTTTGCCACAACTGTGTTTTTCACTTCATTAATGGCATCTTCGCGGGCATGCTTTTCATGAACTTGGATAGCTTTCAGCAGATCTTCTTCTGCTAAAGCTTTTACTTTATCACTAAGCTCTTCATCAATTTCATAAAGCGCAATTTCTGATTTCTCTTTGCCGACTGCTGCTACAATTTCTTCTTGGAATGCAATCAGGCGTTTAATCTCTTCATGGCCGAACATTATGGCTTCAAGCATGGTTTCTTCAGGAACCTCGTCCGCTCCCGCTTCTACCATGTTAATGGCATCTTTCGTACCGGCAACGACAAGATTGATGTCGCTTTTCTCAAGCTGATCGACTGTCGGGTTAATGATAAATTGATCATCAATGCGTCCGACAGTAACCCCTGCAATCGGTCCTTCAAACGGAATATCGGATACGGATAGAGCAAGAGATGAACCGAACATGGCAGCCATTTCAGAAGAACAGTCTTGGTCAACACTCATAACAATGCTGATGACTTGAACCTCATTACGGAATCCATCTGCAAACAAAGGACGGATCGGACGGTCGATTAAACGGCTGGCAAGAATCGCTTTTTCACTTGGACGTCCTTCTCTTTTAATAAACCCGCCCGGAATTTTCCCTACCGCATATAATCTTTCCTCATAGTTTACAGTAAGCGGGAAGAAATCAAGCGGTTTTGGTTCTTTTGAAGCGGTTGCTGTACTAAGTACTGCGGTATCACCGTAGCGGATCATCACAGCACCGTTTGCCTGTTTGGCAAGCTGGCCGGTTTCAACGGTAAGCGTTCTACCGGCCCAATCTATGGTAAAGACATGTTTTTCTTGTCCCATACGATTACGAACTCCTCTCTTCGTTGTGTGAAATAATCAATTACTCCTATTATGAACGAAATGAATTGAACATATCAATGTCAAAGTAGTATGTAAAAGGATTTCAATGATTTGTTATAAGAATTTTCGCTTTAATACGATAAAAAAGCGGGAATCCTCCCGCTTTTTACGATTATCGACGTAAGCCTAGTTTGTTAATTAACTCACGGTAACGAGTTACGTCTTTATTACGTAGATACGTAAGAAGATTACGACGCTTACCTACCATTTTAAGAAGACCGCGACGTGAGTGGTGGTCTTTCTTATGAGTACGTAAATGCTCGTTCAAGTTGTTAATTGAGTCAGTTAGGATAGCGATCTGAACTTCTGGAGATCCAGTATCAGATTCGTGTGTTTTGAACTCGTTGATGAGTTGGTTTTTACGCTCTTGAGTAATTGCCATCCTGTTTCACCTCCAAATCATATTTAGCCCCAGTTACCTAGCAACCGTCGGTGACTTCGGATTGCCAAGCAATGGTTTTAAGACTACGAAAACTATAATACTAAAAATCGCGCCCAGATGCAAATATTTTAGATTGAAATTTGTGTACGTTGCATGTTATTTCCGCAAATTGCTGAAATAACGGATGGCTTCCTGCTTATCCTTCTCAATTTGCTCTGTTAATTCTTTGATGCCATTGAATTTTCGCTCGCTCCGAATCCGTTTATACCATTCGATTTTTATAGCAGCTCCGTATACTTCCTGATTAAAATCAAACAAATTGACCTCGATTGAAGGCTGCTCCGGACGTTTTTCATAAAACGTCGGCTTATAGCCGATATTGCAAACGCCATTGTAAACTTTGCCGTTCATTTCCGCTTTTACGGCATATACACCCGTCGGCGGAACGATATAGCTGTTATTTAAACCGACATTTGCTGTCGGAAACCCGATGGTCCGCCCTCTTTTATCACCGTGAATGACAATTCCTTTTATAAAATAAGGCTGTCCGAGCAAGATTCTCGCCAATTCAACGTCTCCGTTTTGAAGCGCGGTACGAATATACGAGGAGCTAATTTTTTTATCCTGCTCCGTTAATTTTTCTACCATTGTGCACTCTGCTTTTCCTTCTAAATCAAGCGGCATGGTTTCCATTGTTCCCTTGCCATATTTGCCATACGTAAAGTCAAAACCAGCCACTGCGTGCTGTACATTAAGGCCAATTATATACTGATCCACAAACTGCTTAGGAGAAAGAGAAGCAAATGCTTCATTGAATTTAACGACGTACAGAATCTCTGTGCCTAATTGTTCAATTTGGTTTATTTTGTCTTCAAGAGGCGTAATCAGATCCTTTGGCTCCTGATCCCTGCCCAATACATGAGAAGGATGAGGATGAAAGGTCATCACAGCTAATGCCAGACCCTTTTCTTCGGCTATTTGCTTCGCTGTGCTGATTACCTTTTGATGCCCAAGATGAACGCCATCAAAATAACCTAACGCCATCACAGACTTTGCCTGCTCCTCTTTGATTAAATGATGAGGATGTTTTATATGTATCGTCTTCACAGAACGGTCACCTTTTTTCTATTGTTCGCTTTTTTGCATCAATACTTTTGCCGGCTTTAACAGCCCTTTTTTTGCAGGATGGGGGAAATAAATCGCCAAACAGCTTCCGGATTCAGTAAAAACGGCTATGCGGTCTTCGCTTGCCATTTCAGAAAACTGCTCGGGCGTCTCAAGCAAGGCCCCATTTTCTACTTTCTTAGCTAATGTATCACTTATGATCCATTTCGGCAAATGATTGAGCGCACGTTCAATAGGAACTGTATGCTCTCCCACGGTTCCGGACTGGACCTGTGCTTCCAGATCTTCAAAGGTAAAGCATTCATCAAGAGAGAAATCTCCGGATGCTGTGCGAATTAAATGAGACATATGAGCCGGATATCCGAGTTTTTCCCCGATCATGACCGCCAGCGTCCTTACATAGGTCCCTTTAGAGCATGTCACTGTAAATCGAAAGCTTGCGGTTTCTCCGTTATGTTTAATCTCTGTCGTCAGTGCGATGTCTTCAATGGTAATCATGCGTTTCGGACGTTCTACTTCAATCCCTGCTCTTGCGTACTCGTATAATTTTTTGCCGTTTACTTTTACAGCGGAATACATGGGAGGAATTTGCTCCTGTTTACCCTTTAAACTGTTTAACACCTTTTCTACTTCCGCTTTATCAATGTCTTGATTGACGGGCTTTGTTTCAACCGTTTCGCCGGTTTGATCCTCAGTTGTCGTTGAAAAGCCAAGCGTTATTTCCGCATCATACGTTTTAGACTTTTCAGTTAAGTATTCGACAATTTTTGTCGCTCTTCCCACACAAATCGGAAGCACGCCTGATACTTCTGGATCGAGCGTCCCCGTATGTCCTACTTTTTTTGTTTTTAACAGTTTGCGGATCTTCATGACACAGTCATGCGATGTCATGCCGACTGGTTTATGTAAAAGGAGAACTCCGTTAACCATTCGTCTTTCACTCCTTCTTTTGAGCTTTTCTCTTTAAACGCAGAAAAGAGGACAGACGATATACGCCTATCCTCTCCCTTTTTATTCAGATGGTTTCTCTGAATGTATTTCGTGAATCAGTGTTTCGATACGATTTCCGTAATCGATTGATTCATCGAATTCAAATTCAATTTCAGGTGTTTTTCGAAGTCTGATGCGGCTGCCAATTTCGGATCGGATAAATCCTTTTGCTTTTTCCAGCCCTTTCAGCGCTTCCTCCCGTTTCTTCTCGTCACCGAGAACCGAGATATACACCTTTGCAATTTGCAAATCACCTGATACACGTACATCCGTTACTGTCAGAAAACCAATTCTCGGATCTTTCAGCTTGCGGCTGATAATATCACCGAGTTCTTTTTTCATTTGCTCGCCGACACGGTTTGCTCTCATACTCAATTCAATCACCTCTAAGTTAAAACCATTCTGTCCTAGTGATAGTCCGTTCAATTTCAGGAAAAGAATCGATAAACGCTAGGACGCGCTGCAGCTCTTTTTCTGTTTGAACGCGAGAGGAAGTAACAGCGGCGATTCCGAAGCTGGTCCTTTGCCATGTGTCCTGATAGCCAATTTCCGAAATCGAAACATTGAACTTGTTTTGAACCCTGGTTAGAATCCGCTTCAGAACGGCACGCTTTTCTTTTAGCGATCCTGCATCATAAATGATGCATTCACACTCCGCAAATCCGATCACGTTCTTTCAATTTCTTGCATGACAAACGCTTCAAGAATGTCACCTTCGCGAATGTCATTGTATTTCTTAATTGTAATACCACATTCATAGCCTTGTGAAACTTCTTTCACATCGTCTTTAAAACGTTTCAGAACGTCTACTTCGCCTTCGAAGATGACGACGCCGTCACGAATTAAACGGAGGCCGCTGTTGCGCGTAATGGTTCCTTCAGTAACATATCCGCCGGCAATTGTACCGATTTTAGATACTTTGAATGTTTGGCGTACTTCTACTTGACCAATTACTTTTTCTTCATATTCAGGATCAAGCATGCCCTTCATGGCAGCTTCAATCTCGTCGATTACTTTGTAAATGATACGGTGAAGGCGAATATCTACATTTTCAGCTTCAGCCGTACTCTTAGCATTTCCGTCCGGTCTCACATTAAACCCGATAACAATTGCATTGGAAGCAGATGCCAAGATAATGTCAGATTCGGTAATTGCACCAACGCCTGTATGGATGATTTTTACTTTAACGCCCTCTACTTCAATTTTTTGAAGTGCGGCTGTTAAAGCTTCAGCAGATCCTTGAACGTCAGCTTTAACGATGATGTTGATGTCTTTTACATCACCCTGTTTAATTTGCTCGAATAAGTCATCAAGACTCAGCTTCGCTTTATCGCTGCGCTGCTCTTCAAGCTGTTTCGAAGCACGGGCTTCCCCAACAGAACGAGCTGTTTTTTCATCTTTAAAGACAAGGAATTGGTCTCCCGCTTGAGGGACATCATTCAAACCGGTAATTTCAACCGGAGTTGACGGGCCGGCAGTTTTCACACGGCGTCCAATGTCGTTAACCATTGCACGGACACGGCCAAATGTGTTGCCGACTACGATCGGATCACCGACATGCAGTGTTCCAGTCTGTACGAGCAATGTCGCAACTGACCCTCTGCCTTTATCGAGTTCTGCTTCAATAACCGTTCCTTTTGCCTGGCGATTCGGATTCGCTTTCAATTCTTCTACTTCACTGACAAGCAAAATCATTTCAACGAGTTCATCAATGCCTTTCCCGGTTAAAGCGGAAAGCGGAACAAAAATTGTTTCCCCGCCCCAAGCTTCAGGGACAAGTCCGTATTCCGTCAGTTCTTGCATCACACGGTCAGGATTTGCGGATTCTTTATCGACTTTATTCACAGCCACGATAATTGGAACCTCAGCAGCTTTTGCATGGTTAATCGCTTCTACTGTTTGCGGCATTACACCGTCATCAGCAGCAACAACGAGAATTGTAATATCAGTTACTTCCGCACCGCGTGCACGCATCGTTGTAAATGCGGCGTGGCCCGGAGTATCCAAGAACGTAATTTTCTTGCCGTTCTCTTCAATTTGATAAGCACCAATATGCTGAGTGATCCCGCCTGCTTCTCCTTCAACAACCTTCGTTTTACGGATGCTGTCAAGAAGCGTCGTTTTCCCGTGGTCAACGTGACCCATGATCGTAACGACAGGAGGACGAATTTCAAGATCCTCTTCATTATCAGGCTCTTCGTATTTTTCCAGCTCTGTTTCCTCAAGCACAATAACTTCTTCTGTTTCAACACCATATTCTGATGCAATGAGTTCAATTGTGTCTTTATCAAGCTCTTGGTTAATGGTTGCCATTACGCCAAGGAGCATCAGTTTTTTAATGATTTCTGAAGGCTCTTTACCAAGCTCTTCAGCCAGTGCGCCGACTGTTAATGTGCCAGAGAATGTAATTTTCTCAGGGAGCTCTTTTTTCGGCTTTACAGGCTTTTGCTGATGTTGGTTTTTATTGTTGTGGTTGCGTTTGTTTTTTTTGTTGTTGTTATTCTTCTTGTTTTTGTTAAATTGATTATTCTGCACGTCATTCTTCTTTCCGTCTCGAATTTTATTTGGTTGATTTCCAGCTGATTGCTGATTGATCCCTTGCGGCTGTTTGTTTTTGTTCGTTTCTGCTGGCTTTTGAGATTTAGCGGCTGCGCCGCCTTTTTTATATTTGGCATCAAGCTGTTTAATGGCCTTTTCCTCAAGCATGGCCATATGATTATTCACTTCTAAATCCATGTTTTTCAGTGCGGTTAAAATTTCCTTACTTGAAACATTTAACGCTTTTGCATATTCGTATACTCTCATTTTAGCCATTCGTTCACCCCCAAAAATATTAATCGAGCAAGCTGATCAGCTTATTCGCAAAACCTTGGTCAGTGACGGCGACAACGACACGGGCTTCTTTACCGATAGAGCGTCCAAGAACCGCGCGACTCTCGACTTTTTTATAAGGGACTTTATAATAATTGCACTTGTCGGTTACTTTTTTCGCTGTGTTAGAAGATGCATCCTCTGTAAGCAGGACAAGCTTTGCACGCGCATTCCTGATTTCTTTTATTACCAAGTCTTCGCCTGACACGACCTTACGAGCTCGATTGGCCAGACCCAGCAAGGGAAACCATTCCATTCCAGACATTTTATTTTTTCACCTTTTCCGCCAGTTCCAGCAATTCATCGAAAATCTGGTCATCGATTTGTGATTGAAATTGATTTTGCAAAGTGTTTTTCTTTTTTGCTGTTAAGATGCACTCTTTATCCAGCGTTAAATAAGCACCCCGCCCGTTCTTTTTTCCGGTCGGGTCTACTGAGACTTCGCCTTCTTTCGAACGTACAACTCGGATCAGTTCCTTTTTAGGCTTCATTTCACCAGTCACTACACATTTGCGTAACGGGATCTTTTTGTGTTTATTCACCTAAGGTCACCTCTTATTCATCCGATTCAGCAGTTTCAGGCTCCGTAAAGAGCGGCTCATCGTCTTCTTCTTCAAGTTCTCTCGGATAGATTCCAAGTTCTCTTGCGTCCGTTTCGCTCTTAATATCAATCTTCCAGCCTGTCAGTTTAGCAGCTAAGCGTGCGTTTTGTCCTCTTTTACCAATCGCCAGGGACAGCTGGTAATCAGGAACAATCACAGTTGTCGCTTTTTCTTCTTCATTAACCATGACATCCAGCACTTTCGAAGGGCTGAGCGCATTCGCGACAAATTCTACAGGATCACTGGACCAGTTGACAATGTCAATTTTTTCACCTTTTAATTCATTGACGATCGCCTGAACACGCTGGCCTTTAGGGCCTACGCATGAGCCGACAGGGTCCACGTCAGGATCGTCTGTTCGAACAGAAATTTTTGAACGGTCGCCAGCTTCTCTGGCAACAGATTTCAGCTCGACAGTTCCATCATAAATTTCAGGCACTTCAATTTCAAACAAACGCTTTAACAGGCCTGGATGTGTTCTTGACACATAAATCTGCGGGCCCTTCGTCGTTTTTTCTACTTTTGTGATGTATACCTTAATGCGATCATGAGGCTTGTAGCTTTCATTCGGCATCTGCTCATTAACCGGCAGCAAGGCTTCAATTTTGCCTAAAGACACGTAGATAAACTTATTGTCCAGGCGCTGAACGATACCTGTCATGATGTCTTCTTCACGGTCGATAAATTCAGAATATATTACACCGCGCTCAGCTTCGCGCACACGCTGTGTGACGACCTGCTTCGCTGTTTGAGCAGCTATGCGCCCGAAATCCTTAGGCGTTACTTCGATTTCAACGACATCGCCGACCATATATTCCGGATGGATGCCCTGCGCCTCTTCAATAGAGATCTCCAGCCTTTGGTCGTATACTTCGTCAACGACATCTTTTCTTGCAAATACACGGATGGAGCCTGTTTCACGGTTTAAATCCACCCGTACATTTTGCGCTTGATTAAAATTCCGCTTATAAGCAGAAATTAACGCAGCTTCGATTGCTTCAATGATAATTTCTTTGCTGATGCCTTTTTCTTTTTCAAGAATCGTGAGAGCATCTAATAATTCACTGCTCATTTAACGGTCTCCCCCCTTAAAACATTTGTATTCATCAGAATGTAACAGCTAATCTTGCATTAGCTATCTTTTCATACGGAATATTAATCCGTTTCTTTCTTGTTTTGATCGTGATCTCAACTGTCACTGTTTGTCCATCAAATTCAGCCAGTTCACCTTCAAACACTTTTACGCCCTCAATAGGCTCATAAGTCTTAATATACACATTTTTTCCAAGTGATTTTTCGAAATCGGCTTTTTTCTTTAGCGGACGCTCAGCTCCCGGAGATGAGACTTCAAGAAAGTAATTTTGGCTGATTGGATCTGCCTCATCAAGCTTTTCGCTTAAAGCTTCGCTTACTTTGGCACATTCCTCAATATCCACACCGTCATCGGAATCAATAAACACGCGAAGGAACCAGCTTTGACCCTCTTTGACAAATTCAATGTCAACGAGTTCCAGCTGAAGGCTGTCTACGATTGGCTGAGCCATTTCTTGAACGGTGTCAGTCACTTTTTTGCTCATGTTCTTCCTCCTTGTGCTGTCGATATCATATTCGTCTCGTCACTCTGCATAAAAACCCTGCTTCAAGAGAGCAGGGGCTAAAAAGTAAACGATGAACATGTCGAGACAAAATTCTCTTGTTCAATACAAAAGAGCGGGTTTCCCCACTCTTTGCCTCGGTAATCGTTAGCATTTCCAATAAAACTATACCATAACCATATTTTTATTGCAAATGAATATACGCTTACCTTCATACCTAAGCAAATGACAGAAACTCTAATGTTACGATGGCACTTTTTGCGGATATATATGCATAGAAGCAGAATTCCGAGAGAAATTCTGCTTCTATGTTAGAACAATGACAATTGGTTTTGATCAGGCAGTGATTCGAGGCAGCCGTGACGATCTAAATACTCTAGAATCGTTTTTGACACTTTCCCTCTCTTTTGCAAATCTTCTTTTGAGAGGAATTCGCCTTCTTCACGAGCCTTTACAATGTTTAGAGCGGCGTTCGTCCCTAATCCAGGAATGGAGTTAAACGGCGGGATAAGACTGTTGCCGTCAATAATGAACTCTGTAGCGCTGGAGCGATATAAATCGACTTTTTGGAATGAATAGCCTCTCTCACACATTTCAAGCGCTAATTCTAAAACAGTCAGAAGGTTTTTTTCCTTCGGAGAAGCATCAAGCCCTTTAGAATTAATATCCTCCATTACCGCCTTGATTGCCGTAGAGCCCTTGATCATTGTATCGATATCAAAGTCGTCTGCACGAACGGTAAAATAAGCCGCATAATACAGAAGCGCATGATGTACTTTAAAGTAAGCAATGCGGACTGCCATTAATACATAAGCCGCGGCGTGGGCTTTCGGGAACATGTATTTAATCTTTTTACAAGAATCAATATACCAGTCTGGGACATTGTTATTTTTCATTTCTTCTTCCCATTCAGGAGTTAATCCTTTTCCTTTACGCACAAATTCCATGATTTTAAAGGCAAGGGACGGCTCAAGGCCTTGATAGATTAAATAAACCATAATGTCGTCACGGCAGCCGATAACCTCACTCAGCTCACAAATATTATTGTGGATGAGCTCTTGCGCATTGCCGAGCCATACATCAGTTCCATGAGACAAGCCCGAAATCTGAACGAGCTCGGAAAAAGTTGTCGGCTTTGTGTCTTCAAGCATCTGCCGGACAAATCTTGTTCCGAATTCAGGGATTCCAAGAGTTCCTGTTTTACAGCCGATCTGTTCTTCTGTAACACCGAGTGATTCGGGTCCCTGGAAAATCTTCATCACTTCAGGATCATCGGTTGGAATTGTTTTCGGATCAATTCCGCTTAAGTCTTGAAGCATCCGAATGACGGTCGGGTCATCGTGTCCGAGAATATCCAGTTTTAACAGGTTATCATGGATGGAGTGGAAATCAAAATGAGTCGTTTTCCACTCTGAACCCGTGGCATCTGCCGGGAACTGAATCGGTGAAAAATCATAAATATCCATATAATCCGGAACTACGATAATACCCCCAGGGTGCTGTCCAGTTGTACGTTTTACACCTGTACATCCTTGTACGAGCCGATCTACTTCGGCCCCGCGCATATGGAGATTATGGTCTCCGGCGTAGCCTTTTACATAACCGTAGGCTGTTTTTTCTGCAACTGTGCCTATTGTTCCCGCTCGATATACATTGTCTTCTCCGAACAATACTTTTGTGTAATTGTGTGCTTGGGGCTGATATTCCCCTGAGAAGTTCAAATCGATATCAGGTACTTTGTCCCCTTTAAATCCTAGGAACGTTTCAAACGGAATATCATGGCCGTCTTTTTTCAAAGGTGTTCCGCAATGAGGACATAGCTTGTCGGGCAAGTCAAAACCGGAACCGACAGAACCGTCATTAAAGAACTCAGAATGCTGGCACTCAGAGCAGACATAGTGCGGCGGCAGCGGGTTAACCTCAGTAATCTCAGTAAGCGTCGCAACTAATGAAGATCCTACGGAACCACGGGAACCTACGAGATACCCGTCATCTAGTGAACGTTTTACAAGTTTGTGAGAGATCAAGTAAATAACAGCGAAGCCGTGTCCAATGATACTCTTTAATTCTTTTTCAATCCGCGCTTCGACAATTTCAGGCAGCTGTTCGCCGTAAATGCTTCTTGCACGCTGATAGCTCATTTCTCTGATTTCTTCATCGGCGCCTTCAATTTTCGGTGTATACAAATCATCTTTAATCGGCTTGATATCATCGATTAAAGAAGCAACCTTTTGGGTATTGGTAACAACGATTTCCTTCGCTTTTTCTTCGCCTAAAAAAGAAAATGCTTCAAGCATTTCGTCTGTCGTTCTGAAATGCACTTTCGGGAGTTCATGTCTGTTCAGCGGATTGGCGCCGCCTTGAGAAGATATTAAAATCTTTCTGTAAATTTTATCCTCATCATTCAAGTAATGTACATTTCCCGTAGCAACAACCGGTTTATTAAGCTTTTCACCCAATTTCGTGATATTCGCAATAATTTCTTTCAGCGATTTTTCATCGCGGACCAGTTCAAGCTCCAGCAAGTGACGGTACACTTCAGGCGGCTGAACCTCAAGATAATCATAGAATGACGCCACATCTTCAACCTCTTCAGGCGACTTTTGCATCATCCCTTCAAAAACCTCTCCCCTGTCACAGGCTGAACCGATCAGAAGCCCTTCCCTGTATTTCTCAAGCTGAGACCTCGGGATACGTGGCACTCTGTAAAAATAATGAATATGCGAAAGTGACACAAGCTTAAATAAATTTTTAAGCCCCGTGCTGTTCACAGCGAGTATTGTTGCATGATACGGTCTAGATCTTTGATAAGCGTTGGACTGACCCATATTTTCATTCAGCTCATCATGGTATTGAATGCCTTTTTCAGCTGCGTCTTTCAACATTTTCAGAAGCAAGTAAGCAGTCGCCTCAGTATCATAGATCGCTCGGTGATGCTGTGTCAATTCGATATCAAACTTTTTACAAAGTGTGTTCAAACGGTGGTTCTTAAATTCCGGATAGAGAAAACGGCCAAGCTCAAGCGTATCAATGACTGGGTTTTTAGCTTTTTCGACTTCAAGAAGCTTTTTATAAGCTACGTTTAAGAATCCCATATCAAAGCTCGCATTATGAGCGACAAGGATATCATCGCCAATCCATTCTCTGAAATCTCTTATCACATCTACGACATCAGGAGCGTCGCGAAGCATATCATCGGTGATGCCAGTCAGCTCTATGATCGTGGCTGAAAGCGGACGGTGCGGGTTCGCAAACGCCTCAAATTTATCAATAATTTCTCCGCCTTTTACTTTTACTGCAGCCAGCTCAATAATGGTATCGTATACAGCAGACAGTCCCGTCGTCTCGACGTCAAAAACAACATATGTTTCTTCCTCAAGCAGACGGTGTGCAGCGTTATAAGCAATTGGCACGCCATCATCAACGAGATTCGCTTCCATTCCGTAAATCATTTTAATTCCATGCTTTTTGGCGGCAGCATACGCATCAGGGAAGGATTGAACGACAGCATGGTCCGTCAAAGCGATGGCCTCATGCCCCCATTTTTTCGCCTGTTCGACAAGCTTTCCAATACCTGTAACAGCATCCATTTGGCTCATCGGAGAATGCAAATGCAATTCCACTCTTTTTTCTCCTTCAGGAGCCGAATCTTCCCGGGTTTTTGCTTTTATTTCGTTTACATCATTTGCGATCATGACGAGATCTCTGACGAAAGTGTCATTTTGAATGCTTCCGCGTGCTTTTACCCACATTCCTTTTTTCAGAGACTTCATTAGTGCCGCATCTTCTTTTTCACGTGCAAACATTTTGATTAAAATACTATTTGTGTAGTCTGTAATTTTGAAGATACACAGCGTACGCCCGCTTTTCAGCTCGCGGGTCTCCACGTCAAACACGTAACCTTGGACTGTAATTCTCCGTTCTTCGTCCATGATGCTGTCAAGCGTCCTGATTTCTTCGTTATCTTTAATTTGGTAACCGATGACAAGAGGCCCAGATGGCACTTGATCTTCATCACTTTCTTTATCTTTCTTCTCCATTTCAATCAGCGCCTGCATGGCCCGCTCTTGGTCTTCTGCAAGCTTTTGCTCCCGAAACTTTTGAACTTCTTGCTCGGATACAAATATTTCAGCGTCAAGCTGAAGGTCTGGGAACCCAAATTGACGGTAGCCGGCTTGTATCATGGAACTGTATTTGTTCTTAAGAGCAGCCGCTTCTGTATCCGTTTTTGTTTTGACAATTAGTTTATTACCCTTCAGCTTCGGTTTTTGCTGGTTTAAGAGACTGATAATCGGCGGCGAAATGCCTTGCAATTCTTCAATGCATCGTGACCAGTAGTCTTGAACGATACTTTCACTAACGTCGGCATCCTGCACTTCAATTGAAGATGTCACTTTTGCTATGTGGGCAAACGATTGCGTCAGCCTCGTTGTTAATGTGTCATATATTTGAAAAGGCAGCAAAGATTTAAATTGAAAATGAAAATGCCAAGACTTAGAAGCTTTGTGTATTGTCAGCTTTTTAATCTCGCCATCTTCAAAGTATGTCATGAAGGTATCATCTGTCATATTAATCTGCTGCAGAAGAATTTGAAACTGCCTTCTGTTTACTGATAACTGTTCCATTAAGACAGTATCCCTCCCTAAAAACATCATAAGTGAAGGTACCTCAGGCAATGAGGTACCTTCTATTATTTCTATTTTAACATGTTTTTTGATAAATCGTTATGGTGATTACTGCTTGCAGATAAAAGCAGATAATTCGTCTACTGAAACCTCAGTTGACTCACCCGTTTGACGGATTTTCACTTCGACAATTCCTTCGTCCGCTCGTTTTCCGACAGTGATGCGGATTGGAAGGCCAATTAGATCTGAATCAGCGAATTTTACGCCGGCGCGTTCAGTACGATCATCATAGAGCACTTCATAGCCTTCTGCTTTTAAATTGGCATACAGCTTTTCAGCAAGCTCTCTTTGCGAATCGTTTTTCATATTCAAAGCAAGAATATGAAGATCGTACGGCGCAACGCTTTTTGGCCATATTAATCCTTTTTCGTCGTGATGCTGTTCAGCAATAGCTGAAAGCGTTCTTGACACACCTACTCCGTAACAGCCCATCAGCATTGGTTGTGCGCGTCCGTTTTCGTCTAAGTATGTCGCATTCATCGCTTCAGAATAGCGTGTTCCGAGTTTAAAGACTTGTCCAACCTCAATTCCTTCCGCAAAACGGATCGTGCCCTTACCATCTGGTGAAGGATCACCTTCTTTAATGAAACGAAGATCAGCGAATTCTTTAATATGCGCATCACGGTTCACGTTGACATTTTTATAATGATGATCTCCTTCATTCGCACCGGCAACAGCATTGACCATTGCTTTCACAGCCTGATCGGCATATACTTCAACATCTTGATTGACACCGACAGGACCGACAAAGCCTGGCTCTGTTCCGAGCTGCTGAATGACCTCTTCAGATGTGGCAAGCTCCACAACTTCTGCTTGAAGCAGGTTTTTCACTTTAATATCGTTGACTTCATGGTCGCCTCTTACAAGCACTAAGACAAAACGGTCATCTGCTTTAAACAAGACCGATTTAATGCAGGTTTCAGCGGAAACCTGTAAAAACGCAGTCAGTTCTTCAATTGTTTTCACGTTTGGCGTGTGGACTTTCTCTAAAGCCTTAGGCTCTTCATCAGAAGGTACTTCTCGGTAAAGAACTTCAGCCATTTCGATATTAGCCGCATAGTGTGATTCATCTGAATATGCAATTGTATCCTCACCGATTGCAGAAAGTGCCATAAACTCGTGCGTATCCTTTCCTCCCATTGCACCTGAATCGGCAATGACAGGTCTTACATTAATGCCGCAGCGGGCAAAAATATTAGAATAGGCCTCGTACATTTTTTGATACGTTTCATCCAGACTCTCTTCAGATGCATGGAAAGAATACGCATCCTTCATAATAAATTCGCGGCCTCTTAACAAACCGAAGCGAGGACGTTTTTCATCTCTGAACTTAGACTGAATTTGATACAGAGTCAGAGGGAGACGTTTATAAGATTTAACCTCATCGCGAACAAGTGAAGTGATAATTTCTTCATGCGTAGCCCCTAAAGCAAACTCACGGCCATGACGGTCTTTTAGTCTCATCAGTTCATGGCCATACGTATACCATCTGCCTGATTCCTGCCATGTCTCAGCCTGCTGCAATGCGGGCATAAGCATTTCAACGGCATCAATTTTCTCCATTTCTTCACGAACAATCTGCTGAATGTTTTGAATCACCTTATACGCAAGAGGCATATAGCTGTATACCCCGCTCGTATTCTGTCTGATAAATCCTGCTCTCAGAAGAAGCTGATGACTTTTTGCTTCGGCATCAGCTGGAACTTCACGGAGCGTAGGAATAAGCGTCAAGCTTTGTCTCATTTCTTCGCACCTCTGATTGATTTACTTTTCGTTTACAAGAACAGCCGCTGGATATCATTCCATGTGACGACCAGCATAAGAAGCATTAAGAAAGCTACCCCGATAAACACAACAAATGCTTCTTTTTCCCTGTTAATCGGCTTGCCCCGAATTGCTTCAATAAATAGGAATAACAGTCTTCCTCCGTCAAGTGCCGGAATTGGAAGCAAGTTGACAATCCCAAGGTTAATGCTTAGAAACGCAGCAAACTGAAATAAGTTCACTAACCCTGTTTTCGCCACTTGGTCTGTCATGTCATATATGCCGACCGGACCTGACAGCATATCAAGTTTAAATTGGCCTGTTACTAATTTGCTTAAGTTGGTTAAAATGGCTTTGGTGACATCAACTGTTGATGTCGCGCCGTAAGCAACTGCTGATAGAACACCTTTTTCAGTCGGCGCATAGGAACCGAAACGTCCGATTGTTTTTTTGTTCTCATCCTTTACAGCTTCCGGAGTCACTGCAATATGAAGCGTTTTGTCATTTCTTTTTACATAAACATCCATTTCTTTTTCCGGATTTTCTTTTACAGCGGAGACAATGTCAGTCCAGGACCTCATTTTCTCTCCGTTAATGCTTTGGATATAATCCCCTTCTTTTAGCCCCGCTACGGCCGCCCGGCCATTGTCTGTCAGCTGCCCAAGCACAGGCTCATTAGACGGCACGCCTTGAATCAGCCCAAGCATCACTAAAATGACGTAAGCTAAAATAAAGTTCATAATCGGCCCTGCAGCAATCGCTTTAATCCGCTGCCACACAGGTTTGGAACCAAATTGGCGATTATACGGCGCAATCTGCACTTCTTCTCCGTCTACAATGAAAAAGGATGTTTGGCTGACAGTAAAGCTGGAAAGCTCATCCTCTTTCCCCTGTTCATAGCCTGTGATCTTCATGTCATGCTCTAAATCCGCTGTTTCTACTTCGATGACTAAAGCATTCGGGTATTTTTCCTTTTGATTGATGATGACTTTCTCAACTTGATCTTCTTTATTAAATAGAAGCCCAACCGTGTAACCGGGTTTCACCTCAATCATTTCCGGATCTTCGCCAGCCATACGGACAAATCCGCCGACTGGAAGGAGCCTGATCGTATAAACTGTTTCATTCTTTTTGAAAGAAAAAATCTTTGGACCGAAGCCGATCGCAAATTCACGGCAGAGAATTCCCGCTCTTTGGGCTAGCAATAAATGGCCCAGTTCATGGAAGAAAACGAGCGTTCCGAAAATAATGATAAACGCTATAACTGTATTCACGAACATACCACCTTATGTGAGTATTGAATTGACGTATCCCCGGGTATCTTTGTCCACTTCTTGAATGTCCGCCAGACTCGGTTTTTTAACTAGCTGATGGCGAGATAGTGCCTTTTCGATACAGTCTTCAATAGCCAAAAACGGTATCTTGCCGGCTAAAAAGGCAGCGACAGCTACTTCATTTGCCGCATTAAGCACTGTCGGCATTGTTCCTCCTATTTTACCTGATTCAAAAGCAAATTGTAAGCAGCGGAACCTGTCAAAATCAGCTTTCTCAAAATGGAGGCTGCCGATTTCCCATAATTCAAGCCTTTTCGCATCTGGTAATGGCAACCGGTCAGGGTAAGTGAGCGCATATTGAATTGGAACCCTCATATCCGGAGTTCCGAGCTGTGCGATCACACTTTTGTCATGGAACTCAACCATTGAATGGATGATGCTCTCCTTATGTAAGACCACATCAATTTGATCATATGGTATATCGAAAAGCCAATGTGCCTCGATCACCTCTAACCCCTTATTCATCATTGTAGCCGAATCAATCGTAATTTTTGCACCCATTGACCAATTTGGATGTTTTAATGCGTCCTCAACTGTTACTGATTCGAGCTCCTCCCGCGTCTTGTCCCGAAAACTTCCGCCGGATGCCGTAATGATGAGGCGTTCGATGTTTTTAGCCTGTTCGCCTTGCAGCACTTGAAAAATGGCTGAATGCTCACTGTCAACAGGCAGCAGCGGAACATCGAATTTCTTAGCGTGTTCTTTTACTATATGCCCTGCAGTGACAAGAGTTTCCTTATTTGCAAGCGCAATTGTTTTTTTCTGTTCAATTGCCTTTAACGTAGGGATAAGACCAACACTTCCGAGCAAGGCGTTGACAACGGTGTCAACCTCCTCCATTACTGCTGCTTCTATCAGTCCCTCTTCCCCAAGCCCGATTTGGCATTCAAAAGAAAAAGACATTTGTTTTAATTTACGATATGTATCTAGATCACCGACAGAGACAAACTTCGGCTGAAAGGCCTCTATCATTGGGACGGCCTTATCAATATTTCTGCCAAACGACATAGATACCAGCTGAAATTGATCTTGATGTGTACGAAGTACGTCAAGTGTCTGTTCGCCGATTGATCCTGTTGCTCCTAAAAGACAAATATTCTTCAAAGTTGCCACTACTCCTATTCTTTTTGCTGCATAATCAGTCTCATATTCATATTAGACGTTTTTATGAAAAAATGGCAAGCAGAAAGTACAAGAAAGGCATAACAAACAAGAAACTGTCAAAACGGTCTAAGATACCGCCATGCCCGGGAAGAATCTTTCCAGAATCCTTTACATCATAATGTCTTTTTAAGGCGGATTCCACTAAATCTCCAAGTTGTCCGAAGACAGACAAAAACAGCGTGATCAATAACAGATAGATATACGGGACCGGAAGGTGTGCAACAACCTGAAAAATCGTCGCCAATACAAGCGCGATAACAATTCCACCTACAAATCCTTCCACTGTTTTATTCGGACTGATTTCAGGCCACAGTTTTCGCTTACCAAGCGCTTTCCCGACAAAATATGCACCGGAATCAGTGGACCAAATCACGACACACGCGTAAAAAATGTATGTTAACCCGTATTGGTCAAGATTTCTGATTTCTATAAAATAATGAAAACACATTCCGATGTAAATTGCTGCAAGCATAATAAAACCGACTTCATCAAAAGTAAAGGTGTTTTTCACCAACACTGTGTAAGTCAGCAAAAGCAGTACCGCAAACAAAGCGATTTCCATTTTTGAAATACCGTCCGCTTCAAAAAACGAATACTGGCTTGGCAATAAGAACATCCACAATAATAAAAGGCCGATCAAACCCGGCAGTGAAACCAGCTTCAGCTTTTTCATTCGTAAAAGTTCAAAAAGCGCCACACTGCCCATAACATAAATTAATATGGTGAACGGCAATTTCCCGACAATAACCAAAAATAAAAATACAATTGCTGCCAGAACACCTGTCAAAATTCTTTGTTTCATGTGCACCATCCTCTAAATTCCGCCAAACCTCCGGCCTCTTTGCTGATATTCTCCTAACGCCTGTAAGAAGTGATCTTCTTTAAAGTCAGGCCACAAGACGTCAGTAAAGACAAATTCACTGTAGGCAACCTGCCATAGCATAAAATTGCTTAGTCTAATCTCGCCGCTCGTTCGAATTAAAAGTTCAGGATCCTGCAAAGATTCAGTCATTAAATAATTAGAAAAAAGAGATTCATCGATGTCTTCAATATTCAAAGAGCCATCCTTCACTTTTTCCGCAAGTGTTTTTGCAGCAGTGACAATCTCTGTACGGCCTCCATAATTAAGAGCAAAATTAAGAATCATTCCGTCGTTTTGTGCCGTATCCTGTACCGCCTTTTCAATCGCACGTAATGTGTGTGCCGGCAAAGCCGTTTTATCTCCAATGATCCGAACCTGTACATTTTCCTCAACAAGTTCTGGAAGATACGTATTCAAAAATTCTTCCGGAAGTTTCATCAAAAAATCGACTTCCATTTTCGGCCTCTTCCAGTTTTCTGTTGAGAATGCATACAATGTCAGTACTTTTACACCTAATTCGTTTGCAAGCTTCGTTGTCCTTTTTACCACCTTCATCCCTTCATGGTGGCCTGCAATTCGGGGAAGAGAGCGTTTTTTAGCCCAACGGCCATTTCCATCCATGATAATGGCGATGTGTTCGGGAATTTCTCCCTTAAGTATGTCTTCTTTTGTATAACGTTCTAAGTTGGAAGCCGCAGTTTGCTGGTTCTTCCAATTTTTGAGTATGTTGAGCATGAGATTCCTCCGTCACCCAAAAAGGTTGCATTCCCTGCTGATAATCAATGTAATCAACAGTATTAACAAAAAAACCCCCTGTAAACATGAGAGGGTCTTTTCACTATTATCTATTGTACATAGTTTTTCATTAAACTTCCATGATTTCTTTTTCTTTGTCTTTTGTGACACTGTCAATTTTTGACACATATTCATCTGTCAGTTTTTGAACGTCTTCAGTTGAAGCACGCAGTTCATCCTCGGTAATGTCTCCGTTTTTCTCAAGTTTTTTGAGATCATCGTTAGCATCACGGCGAACGTTACGGACAGCTACTTTCGCGTCTTCAGCATATTTTTTTACAACTTTCACTAATTCTTTCCGTCTTTCTTCTGTTAACGCCGGTATCGCAATTCGAATCATATTGCCGTCACTTGTTGGCGTAATACCTAGATCAGCTTTTAAAATTGCTTTTTCGATATCGCCGATTGCTGATTTGTCGTACGGCGTTACAACGAGCATACGAGCTTCAGGCACGTTAATAGAAGAGAGCTGATTTAAAGGTGTCTGTGCTCCGTAATATTCAACCGTTACTTTATCTAATAGAGATGGATTTGCACGGCCTGCGCGTACAGTAGCCAATTCACGTTGATAAGCAGCAATTGCTTTTTCCATTTTTTCTTTTGTTTGAGTTAATACTTCTTTTGACACGTTATTTCCCCCTCACGATCGTTCCGATTGATTCACCGATAACGGCACGTTTGATGTTTCCTTCTTCCATAATAGAAAAGACGATAAGCGGAATGTCATTATCCATGCATAAAGATGATGCTGTTGAATCCATGACTTCCAGGCCGTCTTTAAGAACGTCAAGATAAGAAAGTGATTCATACTTAACAGCTGATTCATCTTTTCTAGGATCAGCGTTATACACACCGTCAACATTATTTTTAGCCATTAAAATAACGTCTGCTTCAATTTCAGCAGCCCGCAGTGCAGCTGTCGTATCAGTTGAGAAATATGGGTTTCCTGTGCCCGCAGCGAAAATAACGACACGTTTTTTCTCTAAGTGGCGTATCGCTTTTCTTCTTATGTACGGTTCAGCAACTTGTCTCATTTCAATGGATGTTTGCACTCTGGACTGGATTCCGAGTGTTTCCAAGCTGTCTTGGAGAGCAAGCGAATTCATAACTGTTGCCAGCATTCCCATATAGTCCGCAGTTGCACGGTCCATGCCCAGGTCACTTCCTGTTTTTCCGCGCCATAAGTTGCCGCCGCCTACTACAACAGCCACTTCGACTTCAAGCTCAGCGATTTCTTTCACTTGCTTTGCAATGGATTGAATGACAGTTGGGTTAATTCCGTTTCCCTGTTCTCCTGCCAATGCTTCCCCGCTAAGCTTTAATACGATACGTTTGTATTTTGGTTTTTCCATGATAACCTCCAAGTGTAAACATTGCCGTTTTCTATTATGCAAGAGAAAAAAAGGTTTGTAAATATAGTTTTAAAAATAGGGAACACAAAGTGTGTCCCCTATACTGCCTGAAAAGACGCGACTTGGCCGCGAAATCTTTTCGCCATTATTTTTTCACTTGGTTCATTACTTCTTCAGCAAAGTTTTCTTGACGTTTTTCGATGCCTTCTCCAACTTCATAGCGTACATAAGTTTGAACAGTTGCGTTTTTCGCTGCAACCACTTGTTTCACTTTTTCATCTGGGTTTTTAACGAACGCTTGGTCTAAAAGACAAATTTCTTCGAAGAATTTGTTCAGACGGCCTTCAACCATCTTCGCTACGATGTTTTCAGGTTTACCTTCTTGAAGGGCTTGCTGAGTTAAAATTTGACGCTCATGATTTCTTTCTTCTTCAGATACTTGATCACGAGAAATGTAACGAGGGTTAACCGCAGCAACGTGCATTGCGATATCTTTCGCAGTTTCTTCGTCAGTTGTACCGTTTAGAACAGTTAATACGCCGATGCGGCCGCCCATGTGTAGGTAAGCACCGAATGCAGAGCTGTCGTCTTTTGTAAGAACTGTAAAGCGGCGAAGAGTGATTTTCTCACCAATTTTAGCAACTGCACTTGTGATGTATTCTTCAACAGTAGAGCCATTTTCCATTTTTTGAGCCATTGCTTCTTCAACATCTGCTGGAGCATTTGCTAGAAGGTGGTCAGCTAAAGTGTTAAGTAGCTCTTTGAAGCCTTCGTTTTTCGCAACGAAGTCAGTTTCAGAGTTTACTTCTAAGATAACGCCTTTGTTGCCGTCAGTTTTAATAAGAGTAGAACCTTCTGCCGCGATACGGTCAGCTTTTTTCGCTGCTTTCGCAATCCCTTTTTCTCTTAAAAGGTCAATTGCTTTGTCCATATCTCCGTCAGTTTCAGTTAACGCTTTTTTACAATCCATCATGCCCGCGCCAGTTTTTTCACGCAGTTCTTTTACTTGCTGTGCAGTAATTGCCATTTGTATTCCTCCTTATATGTTAAAACAAGAGTATGTATATTACACATTTTTCTTGAAAAAAGGTGATAAAAGGCAGTCCCTCTTATCACCTTTTGAATAGGTTACGCAGTTGTTGTTTCTGTTTCTGGTGCAGTTTCTTCAGCAACTTCCGCTTCTTCTTCGCCTTGCTTCGCTTCTAAGATTGCATCTGCCATTTTAGAAGTTAGAAGTTTAACAGCACGGATAGCGTCATCGTTCGCTGGGATGACAACATCGATTTCATCTGGATCACAGTTAGTATCTACGATACCGATGATAGGGATGTTTAATTTGCGAGCTTCCGCAACAGCGATGCGCTCTTTACGAGGATCGATGATGAACAATGCATCAGGAAGATCCTTCATATCTTTAATTCCGCCCAGGAATTTTTCAAGACGCTCTAATTCTTTTTTCAATTGAACAACTTCTTTTTTAGGAAGTACATCGAACGTACCGTTTTCTTGCATTTTTTCAATGTCTTTAAGACGTTTAATACGTTTTTGGATTGTTTCAAAGTTTGTTAACGTACCGCCCAACCAGCGTTGGTTGACATAGTACATGCCAGAGCGTTGAGCTTCTTCTTTAACAGAATCTTGAGCTTGTTTTTTTGTTCCGACGAAAAGGATTTTTCCGCCTTCAGCAGCAAGATTTTTAGTGAAGTTGTAAGCTTCCTCTACTTTTTTGACTGTTTTTTGAAGGTCAATGATGTAGATTCCGTTACGCTCCGTGAAAATATAACGCTTCATTTTTGGGTTCCAACGGCGTGTTTGGTGACCGAAGTGAACACCAGCTTCAAGCAATTGCTTCATAGAAATGACTGACATGTTATTTCCTCCTAATATAATGGTTTTTTTCCTCCGCTTAGGTCATTTTTGTGCAGAACTGCCGCCTGCAGCACCCTCTGCATAAATCGTTAAGCGTGTGTATTTAACACCAAGACATAATATAACACAGCTTTATCCGACAATCAAGAATCCTTTACACCTTTGGAGCGAAATTTTAAAAATAGCTCGATTTCTGTCTTTCCGCTCTTCAGTTTCTGAGCAATTTGACTGGCCGAATACCCCTGCTCATATAATTCTATGGCCCGGTCTTCAAATGATTGGGCAATACTGTTTACGCTCTCTTCCTGACGCTCAACCTCAGTAATCAGACCTTTAAGAGGATTCTCTTCTTCTCGAGCAGCATCCGGCTCTGAATCTTTTTCAGGGTGCCGAAGGTCTGAATTTTCGGTTTCTTCTTCCGTATGACTTGAAGGTGAATCGATATTTTCTATCAGTTTCTCATTTTCTTCTTTTAATTCAAGAAGAAATGCAGCCAGTGTGTTTTCCGTCTCTTCAAGTATCTTCTTTTGCTGTTTTTCTGTTTCCTTCACAGCCGCGAGCCTCGTATACAAGATAATGACAGCGTACAGAAGAACGCCGTGGAGCGTAAAGCTTAAAAGCCATAATAGTGTTGACATGTTTTTCACTCGCTAACCATGAATTTCTTTATTGAATCACTTTTTCCAGCAGATTCTTTAATTTAAATAATGCCTTTGAATGGATCTGTGATATGCGGGACGTAGAAAGATTTAATACTTGTCCGATTTCTGTCAATGTCAGCTCCTCTTTGTAGAACAAACTGACAACAAGCTGTTCTTTTTCAGAGAGTTCGTGAATTTTTTCAGCAAGCTGTGCAATCAGTTCATCCTTCATAATCTTTTCTTCAGGCGGAATATTCTTGTCATCTCTGATCATGACCTGAATGTTTTCACCGTCATCTTGATCATGGAGCTTTTCATCAATTGACAGCAGATTTGCAAAAAAACCTTCATTCATTGTTGACACGACATCCTGTACCGTCATTCCGAGTTCCTCTGCAATTTCTGCGGGCGATACATTCCGAAGATAACGCTGTTCAAGCTTTTCAATTGCTGCTTCAACCTTCTTTGTTTTTTCGCGTGAGGTTCTGGGCAGCCAATCTTCTTTACGAAGCCCGTCTATGATTGCGCCGCGAATTCTAAACGAGGCGTAGGTATCAAATTTTAAGTCCCGGCTGGGGTCAAATTTTTCAAGGGCATCATATAAACCAAGCATACCAAGGCTCATAAGATCGTCTTTATGCACTGATTTCGGCAGCCCGACAGAAATTCTGCCTACATGATATGTAACAAGCGGCATGTAACGGCGCATTAAATCGTCACCGGCTTTAGGATCTTTCCACTCTTTCCAGCGCGTCCAAAGCACCTGATCTTCATAATTCAAGGATTGCATTGTTATCCCCCTAATACCTTAATTAAATCGTTTTTTCACCTTGTTTAACAGTTCGAATATGCAGCATGCAGGACTTCGGTTCAAATTCTATCGTCCGGCCGCTTGAGCCACCCGTATCTTCACTAATGATAGGAATATTATATAAAGACAGCTGTTCTTTTATCGCTAATACATTTCTCGGTCCTATCTTCATCAAATCATTTGTCGATTTAAATTTAAACATCTCTGATCCGCCGGCCAGCTTTGCTTTTAATGCGAATTTCCGGCATCCCGCTTCTATCAACATATCAATCGTGGTCTTTACGGCTGTGTCAGCATACTTAGCCCGATTGAGTTTGGCAGTTTTCGATAACGTCGAATCAGGAAGCATGACATGAACAAGCCCCGCCGTCTGCTTTTCTTTATCATAAAGCACCAGTCCCACACATGATCCCAACCCAGAGGTCCTGATGGTGTCCGGGAAGCTGGCGATCTTCACATCAGCAATTCCAACCTTTACAACAACAGCCTCAGTTGTACTCATAATGATGCACCCAAGGCAACAAAGAGCTTTTCAAATGAATCATAGTCCGGCAGCATAAACATATGCGCTTTCAGCTTTTGCTGATGGCTTTGGTCAAAAATTGACGTGTCCACAACAATAGCGTGTTCTCCGACCTGACTGAGTTCCATCAATCCTTCGCTTATCACAGCGCCGAACATGTCCAGTGAAACTTCAGGAACACTTGGATAAAGCTGGAGTTTCGTCAAATCCGCCAAAGCTGTTAAATATGATCCTGCTAAAATATTGCCCAGTTCATGCAAAGCGGATGAGCTCATATGATCTTCGCCTAAGTCTTCTATATCAAAATCGGGGTTTCCAATCAGCTCTCTGATAAACTGCTCCGCCTGATAAAAAGGCATTATAAAGAACATTGAACCCGTTAAGTCGCCTTCCATTCTTAAAAAAATGCTGGCAACCGGGATATCGGCGCCGCCGAAAAAATCGACAAGCTCATCGAAAGACAACAGCTTTGCAAATGGGACTTCCATATCTATCTTTCTATTTAACAGCTGTGCCATTGCAGAGGCGGAGTGGCCAGCGCCTATATTGCCGACTTCCCGCAAAATGTCCATCTGCTCTTCTTTGATTCCATTAAAAATACTCATGTCATAACCCCTTTAAGATTAAGCTTGATCGGGCACAGCGGACTGAGATGATTCTTTATCCAAAACCGCGTTCGCATCAATAATATTTAAGAGTCTGTTCTCTTGTTTCACAATCTGTTCGATCGACACATCCGTATCTTTCTGGATGCTTTCTGGAGCGGATTCGATTTCACTTTCTTGTACGGTTATCACATCATTAGCTTCATCCACGATCCAGCCGATTTCAGTATCACGATAAGCAATAATGATAATTCGTGTTTCATCGGTAATATCATACTCTGGCAAATTCAGGCGTTTTCTTAAATCAATAACCGGAGTCACTACCCCGCGCAAATTGATTACTCCGCAAATATATGGTAAGACGCCAGGCACTCTCGTTGGCTTTTGCCATTTTTCAATTGATTTCACCTGAGTGACGGAAATAGCATATTCTTTGCCATTAACCATAAAGACAATCATTTTTTCGCCCGTTTTAATTTCCGCAGTCATGTGAGACACCTCCTCGAATGGTTAAATAATCAGTGCATTACAATCAATAATGAGCGCTACTTCTCCATCTCCTAAAATAGTAGCTCCGGAAATTGCAAAGACGTTTGTTAAATAATCTCCGAGTGATTTCAGCACAACTTCCTGTTGGCCAATAAAGGAGTCCACCACAAATGCAGTAGGTTTGTCGCCTTTTTTCACGATAATGATATGGAGCTGTTCCGCATCTTGTCTTGTATCTTCTATTTTAAACTCTTCTTTTAAATAAACGACAGGGACAATATGCCCTCTAAAGTCAATCACTTCACGGTCATGCGTTTGCAAAATGTCTTTTCTGTCAATAACTGCCGTTTCAATAATTGAAGAAATTGGAATAGCAAATGTCTCTTCTTCCAATTTGATCAGGAGAACTGAAATAATGGACAAGGTAAGCGGAAGCTGGATGCTGAATAGAGAGCCTTGACCTTCTGCAGATTTCACACTGACTGAACCGCCCAGAGACTCCAGCTTGTTTTTTACAACATCAAGTCCGACACCACGGCCGGAAATATCAGAAATCTGATCAGCAGTAGAGAACCCTGGAGCAAAGATCAATTCGTAAATTTCATTGTCTTCCAAGGTTTCAGCTTCTTTTTCCGTAATGACCCCGCGCTCAAGCGCTTTTTCAAGAATTTTTTTACGATTAAGGCCTGCACCATCATCCTCTACCTCAATAAAGACATGGTTGCCGCTGTGATAGGCTTTAAGCACAACTTTTCCAGATTCCGGTTTTCCCTTTTGCAAACGTGTTTCCGGTGACTCGATACCATGATCAATACTGTTTCTGATCAAGTGAACGAGAGGATCTCCGATTTCATCAATTACTGTTCGATCCAGTTCAGTTTCCGCACCGACAATCGAGAGTTCAATTTTTTTATTCAGCTCTTTTTGAAGCTGGCGAATCATTCTCGGGAAGCGGTTAAAAACGGTTTCAACCGGAACCATTCTCATATTAAGAATAATCGATTGCAAATCCCCAGAAATTCTCGTCATTCGTTCAACCGTTTCAGTCAGTTCATTGTGCTCAAGCTCTTTTGCAATCTGCTCGAGACGCCCGCGGTCAATGACAAGCTCTTCAAATAAGTTCATTAAAGAATCAAGTCTGTCAATGTTGACACGAATTGTTTTAGAACCGCCGGCTGTATGCTTCGCCTGTTCTTCGTTTTTAGCAGGCTGTTTTGGTTTCTCCTGCTTCACAGGTACAGGTGCTGGCAAATCTGCCGGCTTAGATTCTTCCGGCTTTTCAGCTGTTGTTAAAGGAGCCCCTTGAATGACTTCAACATGCTCAATTTCTGAGACGCCATTGATTAATTGTGCAATCTCTTCCGCTGATTGTTGTGTTAAGAAACAAACTTGAAAGTCAGTGCCGAAATCTTCTGTTTCAAGCACTTCCGCACTCGGAATTGTTTTGGCTACTTCTCCAATTTCATTAAGTTTCTCAAACACCATATAGACACGAACTGCTTTTAACATACAGTTTTCGTTTAGAGAAATCTTGACTTCATATCGTTTGAAACCTTGCTCCTCCGCTTCTTGTATGACAGTCCGCTCAAATTCATCATATTTCCAATCAGATGCTGTATTCTGTGCTTCTGCAGGTTCCGCAGAGGCAGCTATTTCAGTGTGTGCACCATTCACATCAAGCTTTGCACTCACTTCTGAGATATCTCTTTTACCATCCCCGCCATCAATAATAGATTGAACCATGGCTTCCAGGTGATCCAGGGTTTCAAACAAAATATCCAGCCATTCTGGGGTAACTGCCATGTCTCCGTTTCGGATTGCATCCAGCACATTCTCAAGCAGGTGGGTTAGATGTGCTAAGTCGGTATAGCCCATCGTTGCGCTCATTCCTTTTAATGTATGGGCAGCCCTGAATATATCATGTACGAGCTGAAGGTCAGTCGGGTCTTTCTCTAAAAGGAGAAGCTTTTCATTACATGTTTGTAAATGTTCTTTACTCTCATCAATAAAGACATCTAAATACTGATTCATATCCATTTGAATCACACCCTCTCTTTTTTCACACAGCTTGTGATGGATGCTGCGATATCTTCCACATGTTTAATCTCATGGATGAGCCCCGCTTTAACAGCTGCTTTCGGCATCCCATATACGACACAAGATTCTTCAGACTCCGCGATGGCTTTCACATTGCCGGCCGTAAGCATATCTCTTAAGCCGGCAGTGCCGTCACTTCCCATTCCGGTCATGATAACCGCTACTTTTTCATAGTCTGCCAGTTTTCCGACAGAACGGAATAAATGATCAGCTGATGGTTTATGACGGCTTGGCGTATCGAGATTATCAAGCACGATCTGGAGTCCTGCGCTGTTTTTGATAACGGATATGTTTTTGCCTCCCGGTGCTATGTAAACACAGCCGTTAAGAGCTGTTTCACCATCTTTTGCTTCTTTAACTTGAATGTCAGATAAATGATTCAGCCGCTCAGCCAATGAAGCAGTAAAACCTTCAGGCATGTGCTGAACAACAACCACTGGTGCGCTTAAATCCTTAGGGAGCTTCGGTATCACCTTTTGTAACGCTCTTGGACCGCCTGTTGAAGTGCCGATACATACAATTTGTCTGCCTGTGCCGGGGTTCGGCTTGCTTAATTCAGGCTTTACAGCACGCACTATAGGTTCAGGCCGAACTGCCTGTGAAACAGGCTGTTTCCGCTTGCCGGAAAGCCCAGCCGCGATGACACGTTCAACTAATTGTTCTTTAATTTTGTACAAATCCAGAGATATGGAGCCTGATGGTTTTGTGATAAAGTCAAAGGCGCCGATCTCTAAACAATTAATAGTGCACTCTTTACCTTTCTCTGTCTGGCTTGACACCATGATGACCGGCAAGTTATAAATCTCAATAATGTTTCGCAGTGTGTCTGTCCCGTTCATAACCGGCATTTCAACATCAAGAGTAATAACATCCGGCTTCAGTAATTCAATCTTCTTAAGCGCTTCTTCTCCGTTTCTCGCAGTTCCGATTACCTCTATCTGCTTTTCCTCGGTTAAAAAATCACTTATCATTTTTCTCATGAAAGCTGAATCATCAACTACAAGCACACGAATCAAATTAAGCCCTCCTCATTAAAAAAGAAGATAATTTCTCAATAAATGTCTGTTTGTCTTCTTTTTGTCTTGTTTCTTCTCTTTCAAACAAGGCGTCAGCTAAAAGACGGACTGACCGGCTGGCTTTTGCCTGAGGACTTTTTATGAAAAAAGGAACCTGTTCGACAACTGCTTTGCTCACGATCGCATCGTCAGAAACGGAACCGGCAAACTGAACCTGAGCATCTAAAAACATACGAATCGTGCGGGAAAGGCGGGTAAAAGCGTCTAGCCCTTCCTTTTGATCACGGCACCGATTGACAGCCACCTTCATGGAAAGTTTATTTTCTGTCAAAACCAAGTGCTTGACAGCGCTGTATGCGTCCATGATGGCCGTCGGTTCGGGAGTTGTTATGATCAAAATATCTTCTGCCGATAAAATAAAAGGCAGCTGATCTTTTGATAAGCCCGCTCCCATGTCAAACAGCACATAATCGAACTGGCTTAACGCATGAGAAAGCTCATTAGCAAAAAATGCCCATGTTCTCTGGTCCAGCTGAAACATTACATCCAGACCGGTTCCCCCTGGTATATACCGCAAACCCTTTGGTCCATTGGATAATGACTGCATCAAAGGCTTTCGATCGGTTAATACATCGATAATTGTCGCGGACGATGAGGTTCCCATTAATATATCAATGTTCCCCATCCCAATATCAAGATCAATAAGCAGTACCTTCTTACCTTTATCCTGCAGCGCAAGGGCCATGTTTAAAGTAATATTGGATTTGCCGACACCGCCCTTGCCGCTGATGACAGCAAGTGTCTTCGCTTTCTGTGAATAAACCATTGGCAGAACACGCTGACGCTTTTCCATTTTCGCCCGTAAAGTTGCTGCTTGGTCAAATCTGTTCATCTGCACAGCATCCTTACAAAATCAAGCGGAGATACAGTCTGTATATCCTCCGGCACATTCTGGCCATTCGTGATAAACCCGGCCCCTATTTTTGATTCTGCCAGTATATTAAATACAGAACCTAAGGAAGTAGTCTCATCTATTTTCGTAAAAATAAACTGATTGACAGGGACGGATGAAAACCGTTTGACAATATGCTTTATATCCTCATATTTTGCAGTCGCGGATAAAACGAGAAATGATTGAATGCTGCTCTCAAAAGGAATCGTTTCTTTCAATTCATCAATGTATTGCTGCTCCTTGAAGTTTCTTCCGGCTGTATCAATAAACACATGATCATACTCAGAAAATAACTCCTTCGCCTGCTGGAATTCTTCTTTTGTATAGCAAACTTCCAGAGGAGCCTGCAGCAGTTCAGCGTATGTTTTCAACTGTTCAACAGCTGCTATCCGATACGTATCTGTTGTAATAAAAGCGATTTTTTTCTGTTTTTCAAGCATAGATATGGCTGCGAGCTTAGCCAGCGTTGTTGTTTTTCCAGCCCCTGTTGAACCAAACAGCACGATATACTTTGAGTGTATAGGCTCCTGCCACTTGTCTGCTGAGGGCAGCGTATCGCATAGTATATCCTGAAGTTTATCGACCACGTTTTCTTCCGTCAGACCTCCCGCTTCCACAGAGCAGCGAAGCAATTTTTTCAGCGCGCTCGTCTTGGTCGACTCTTTAATCCCCGTTTCTTGCAGAAGCTTTTCTGCTTTTCGCAGCGGCTCAGGAAGTACAGATTGATAAGCTGAAAAATCAGCGGGCTCATGTTGTGACGGAATTTGAGCGGGATATGTCCTCTCCTCTTTTTCCGGACTGCTGAGAGGAGTTTTTAATGTTTGTTTCGGCTCATCTGCTTTCTGGAGCGTTTTATTCTCAAGAAAGCCCTGATCCAATACGGCAATGACTTCAACAGCAGGCTTGTTGATGAGCCCGAACCATTTTCGCTTTTTAATTTTTTTCGAATTTAATATGACCGCTTCATTACCTAACTCTTTTCTAATGAGAAGTGCCGCTTCTTGCATTGAAGCAGCAGTAAATTTTTTTATTTTCATTAAATATCCACCACTCCAATGCTTTGTACCTCAACATTCGCCTCTAATTCGTTATAAGAAAGTACCGGAAGATCAGGGAAGTATCGTTCCAGAAGCTGTTTCACATACATTCTGACAGGCGGCGAGCAGAGAAGAATCGCAGTTTCCTGACGTAATGAGAGCTGTTCGGCTTCTTTAGCAACAGAGCGCACAATACTTTCTGAAACATCTGGTTCAAGCGACAAATAATTCCCGTGTTCCGTTTGCTGCACACCATCTGCAATTGCCTTTTCTACACGCCCCGAACAGGTAACAACCTTCAATACTTCGTTTTCTCTGGCAAACTGGGCTGTAATTTGTTTAGCCAATGCCTGTCTTGTATACTCGGTCAAAAGATCTGAATCTGTTGTTAATTTTCCATAGTCGGCAAGGGTTTCAAAAATCGTTACTAAGTTTCGGATTGAAACTTTTTCTTTTAAAAGCTTAGCCAGCACCTTTTGAATATCACCGACAGACAACGGATTTGGCGTAACCTCTTCCACAAGGACTGGATACGTTTCTTTCAAGTGGTCAATAAGCTGTTTCGTCTCCTGTCTTCCGATCAATTCGTGGGCATACTGCTTAATTTTCTCCGTAATATGGGTCGAAACGACTGAAGCAGGATCGACAACTGTATAACCAAGCATGTCAGCTTCATCTTTTACCGATTCGCTAATCCATTTTGCCGGCAGTCCGAATGACGGTTCCACTGTTTCAATCCCTTCAATGAGATCGTCTTCAGGTGTAGGCGACATCGCTAAATAATGATCAAGCAACAGCTCGCCTTTTGCTACTTCGTTACCTTTAATTTTCAATCGGTATTCATTAGGCTGCAACGCTATATTGTCTCTGATGCGCACGACAGGAATGACAAGCCCGAGTTCCAGAGCCAACTGACGGCGTATCATGACAATTCGGTCTAATAGATCACCGCCTTGATTGGCATCAGCAAGAGGTATCAAACCATACCCAAACTCAAATTCTATTGGATCGATGTGCAGAAGCTGAACAACGCTTTCAGGGCTTTTAAGATCGTCAACCTCAGCCTCTTCCTCGAGAATCTCTTCCACTTCTTCTTTTTCCTTACCTGATTTAGATAGCATATAAGCGCCGAAAGCAAGTAGCCCTGCAAGCGGACCCGTCAGAAAAATGCCAATCGGAGTGAAAATACCAAGAAGCAAAATTGTAGATGCTGCGACGTATAAAAGCTTTGGATAAGCAAACAGCTGACCTGTAATGTCATGCCCTAAGTTTCCTTCAGAGGCAGCTCTTGTCACGACAATACCCGTAGCTGTAGAAATTAACAGCGCCGGAATTTGCGAAACAATTCCATCCCCTACAGTCAGCATCGTAAATTGTGAAGCGGCCTCTTGAATGGACATCCCCTGCTGAAGCATTCCGATCACGATACCAAAAAGAATATTGATTATCACAATGATGATCCCGGCTATTGCGTCACCTTTTACAAATTTACTGGCACCGTCCATTGCTCCATAAAAGTCTGCTTCTCTTGCCACTTTTTCGCGGCGGTGCTTCGCTTCCTGTTCGGTAATCATCCCTGCGTTTAAGTCAGCATCAATACTCATCTGCTTCCCTGGCATTGCGTCCAGCGTAAACCTTGCTGCAACCTCGGAAACACGTTCAGCGCCTTTCGTAATGACGATAAACTGAATAATAATGAGGATGATAAATACAACGAGTCCAACTAATACATTTCCGCCGACAACGAAATTTCCGAAAGTCTCGACGACTTTTCCTCCTTCACCATGTGAAAGAATAGAACGGGTAGTTGATACGTTCAAGCCCAAACGAAATAAGGTTAAAAGCAGCAACAGTGACGGGAAAATCGAAAACTGAAGCGCTTCTTGCATATTCATTGTGGTAAGAAGCACGATCAATGCAAGAGAAATATTAACAATGATTAAAATACTTAACAGCCATGGAGGAAATGGAATCACCAGCATCGCCACAATGAGGACAACACTTATTAAAACGGATAAATCTCTTGTTGACATGCTGTTTTTTCTCTCCTTCTAAATCGAAAAATTCAATATACTTTTTGTTTTGTTTTATATACGTAAGCCAGAATTTCTGCCAAGACTTTAAAAAATTCTTCCGGCACTGCCTGGTCAATTTCTACCTGGTCATATAACGCACGGGCAAGCGGTCTGTTTTCCACCATCATGACATCATGCTCTTTAGCAATTTTCCTGATTTTTAACGCCAGATGGTCGACACCTTTTGCAACAATATAAGGAGCGTCCATTTTTTCTTCATCATATTTCAGGGCAATCGCATAGTGGGTCGGGTTTGTGATAATGACATCAGCTTTGGGAACTTCTTGCATCATCCGCCTCATTGCCATTTCCCGCTGTCTTTGTTTAATTTTAGACTTGATAATCGGGTCTCCTTCAGATTTTTTGTACTCATCTTTTATATCCTGCTTTGACATTTTGATATTTTTCTCATAGTCAAATCTCTGATATAAATAGTCGAGACCAGCAAGTATCAACAAAGCCCCTGCACCGCTCAGCCCCATCCACAAGGTGAGTTTTGAAACAAAAGAAAGTGCCTCTTCGGGTGTCAGGAGCGGGAGCCGGAGAATTTCTCCATAGTGCAGCCAAAGCACAGCAAAAGCCGCAAAACCGACAACAGTGATTTTCAATATGGATTTAATTAGCTCTACAATCGCCCTCATACTGTATATTCGTTTAAAGCCTTTGATCGGGTCCAGCTTTTCAAGCTTGGGCTTTATCACTTCAGCAGAAAACAAGAACCCAACCTGCATATAGTTGCTGACGACCCCTGCGACAAGAGCGACAAGCATAATAGGTGCAAGCACAAAGGCAGTATCCTTTAATAAGCTGATAAACAGTGTATGAACATTTGATTCTGAGAGCTTCATTGTGAGCGACTCGGTATAAAATGTTTCTAAAAATGACAGCAGCCTGTCCCTCATAAACGGACCAATCGCAATGAGCGAAAGGAATATCACTAATAACGAAACGGCCGTATTGACATCTGCGCTTTTGGCAACCTGTCCTTTTTTTCGCGTATCCTTCCGTTTTTTCGGAGTAGCTTTCTCTGTCTTCTCTCCCGCAAAAAACTGCAGGTCAATTCTAAGGTTCATGAAGAAACACCAACCAATGCTAAAAGATTCCGCATCGTTTCAATCGTTAAACTGAAGACATTCCGCACAACGACGAACATAACAGACATACACACAATGAGCATGATGAAACTGATAGCGATCTTTAAAGGCAGACCGACCACAAATACATTTAATTGCGGAACAGATCGAGCCACGATACCTAATGCTAAATCAACAAGAAACAAACTAGCGACAACCGGCGCTGACATTTGAAAAGCAATAATAAACATCGCATTAAAGCTTTTTGCGATAAAATAAGCAAACTTTTCATCGCCGAAATTCGGAAATGCCTGATCAACTGAAATATACTGAAAGCTGTAGTAAATACCGTCCAGTAGTAAATGATGGGCATTGACACTCAGCATAAACAAAAGTGCCATCGTATAGATAAACTGGCCGATTAACGGACTTTGTGCACCTGTTTGAGGATCAATAACGTTCGCAATTGAAAATCCCATTTGAAAATCAATAAACGAGCCGGCAATCTGTACTGCAGCAATCATCATATAAGCAATTAAGCCTAGACAGAGGCCAACCAAAGCTTCTTTAAACGTCAAGAGCATATACTGCCCATCTATCTCCAAAGAGGGAGGTTTATCAATGGTGCTGAAACAAATGACCGCGAGAAAAAAAGCAAATCCAATACGATGAACTGCTGGAACATTTCGGTGTCCGAAAAGCGGAATCGTTACAAAAAAAGCAGAGATTCTAATAAAAACCAATAAAAAAGCAGGAAATAAGTCAATAATTGAATTCATCTCTACATTACCCTGCAAAACGGTTTAAATTAGAAAACAGCTCTGTTGTAAATGAAAGAATGGTGGACAGCATCCATGGACCAAAAAAAATCAGGGCCAGAAGAACCGCCACGATTTTCGGAATAAACGCCAAAGTCTGTTCCTGGATTTGAGTTGTCGCCTGAAATATGCTGACGATTAAACCGACCAGTAAAGCGATAGCCAATAATGGCCCGCTGATCATCAGCGTTACGTATACGGCTTTTTCCGCCATAGAAATTACAAATTCTGAACTCACGTTTAGCACCTACCCTAAAAGCTCTGAAGCAAAGATTTCACAATTAAATACCAGCCGTCTACTAAAACAAAAAGTAATATTTTAAAGGGCAGAGAAATCATAACTGGAGGGAGCATCATCATTCCCATAGACATTAAGACACTCGCCACTACCATATCTATAATTAAAAATGGGATAAAAATCATAAAACCTATTTGAAACGCTGTTTTGAGCTCCGATATGGCAAAAGCGGGAACCATTGTTGTTAGCGGAATATCTTTTAATGATTCGGGTTTATCCATTTTCGCGTAATTCATAAACAGCGCCAGATCCTTCTGCCTTGTGTGTTTACTCATAAATTCTTTAATCGGTTCCTCAGCTTTCGAATACGCTTCGTCCAAGCTGATTTTGTTGTCCATCAATGGGGTCAGCGCTTCTTTATTAATCTCTGAAAAAGTAGGAGCCATAATAAAGAACGTTAAAAACAGCGCAAGTCCGATAAGAACCTGGTTTGGCGGCATAGATTGCGTCGCCAGTGAAGTCCTGACAAATGACAGAACAATGACGATGCGAGTAAAACAAGTCATAAGAATCAATATTCCAGGCGCCACTGAAAATACAGTTAACAATAATAATAATTTAACAGTTGAACTTACGTTTTCCGGATCGCTTGAACTAAAAATATTTATAAACTCATTCATGATGACGTGGGCCTTTCTTCTTTCCTTCAGAACGGTTTTGTTTTAACTCTTCAAGCTGCTCTTTTAATGCTTTTGAAAATGAAGGCATCTTTTGCTGCGGCTGTTGTTCAGAGCCCTTAAGCGGCTTCACAAACTTTTGCCACTCTATTTTGCTTGACATTGCCTCTTCATGCTGGCTGAGAATCACTTCAATCTCTGTTTCATCCTCAATTTCTTTTAACAGCTGGATCGTCTCTCCTACTCCGACGACGAGCACGCTTTTTCCGACTTTAATCAATTGGATGGATCTGTTTTGGCCGACCGGTGTGCCGCCAATATTTTCAACATATTGAAAAGGCTTTAGAAGCCGATTTCTTTTGTTCATGAGCTTAACCAGACCGTAAATCAGCACGATAACAAACAGTAAAGCGAAAATCATTTTCACAAAATCAAAAGCTGAGACAGAAGGAGCAGCCGCTCCCTCCGTCTCATCAGCAATTTGTGTTGTTTTTTCTTCCTTTTGCTCTGACTTATCTGCAGTTTTTTCATCTTTCTTTTGAAACCATTCGTTTACAGTTGAATTATCAGAGTCTGCCGCGGCAGCAGCAATCGGATGTACACTGAATAAAATGAAAAAACTAATAAAAGCAATGAAATATTGACTCTTTTTCAACAGTCGTACACCCTTTAACTTAATGTTTTGTTGATTGCTTCAAGCACACGGTCTGCCTGGAAAGGTTTTACGATAAAATCCTTGGCGCCTGCCTGAATAGCATCGATAACCATTGATTGCTGTCCCATAGCCGAACACATAATGATTCTTGCCTGTGCATCAATCTGTTTAATTTCTTTTAATGCTGAAATACCGTCCATTTCTGGCATTGTAATATCCATAGTAACGAGGTCAGGGGAATGCTCTTTATATTTTTCTACTGCCTGTGCTCCATTTTCAGCTTCCGCTACTACTTCAAAACCGTTTTTCACCAAAATATCTTTAATCATCATTCGCATAAATGCTGCGTCGTCTACAATTAAAATTCTGTGTGCCATAATCTATCTCTCTCCTTGTGTTTCGTTATTTTAAATTATTAATGCGCTCTGCCTGGCTTAAAATGTCAGTGACTCTTACTCCGAAGTTTTCTTCAATGACAACGACCTCGCCTTTGGCAACGATACGCTGATTAACTAATATATCTACCGGCTCACCCGCTAATTTATCAAGCTCAATAATACTTCCGGCAGAAAGCTCCAAAATTTCTTTTACGCTTCTCTTCGTTCTGCCAAGCTCAACAGTAATCGAAAGCGGGATATCCAAAAGCATATCCAGATTGTTAATAGGAGCTTGCGAAGCCTCGTTTGGATCAAACGCGGAAAATTCAACCGGTGAAACCTGAACTGGGGCTGCTTTTTTCGGTGTTCCTTGCCTTTTTGGCGGCAGCTGCTGTTGCTGCTGTGGTTCAATACGCGGCTCTGGCGTCACAGGCTCTTTCGGCTGCTCATATGTAACATCAGGAGGCGGTATTGTATCTTCCTCTGCATTTCCTGTATTCATAAGGCTTGAAATTAAATCTTTCGCAAATGTCAGCGGGTAAAGCTGCATAATACTGGAGTCTATTAATTCTCCAACTTTTAAATTGAAAGAAACTTTCACCAGCATTTCATCATCCGGAATACGGTCAGTTCCCTTTTCTTCAGTGACATCGAGCAATTCAACCCGAGGCGGTGAAATATCAATTTTTTTACTGAATACAGTAGACATTGATGTAGCTGCCGATCCCATCATTTGGTTCATCGCTTCTTGAACCGCACTTAAATGGATTTCACCCAGTGAAGGGTCGGCGCCTTTTCCGTCTCCCCCAATCATTAAGTCAGCAATGATTGCCGCGTCATTTTGTTCCACGACCAGCAGGTTGCTGCCGCTGAAGCCCTCCGTATAATTTACTTCAATCGCTACATACGGTTCAGGAAACGCATCGCTGATTTTACTTTTAGGAATGACAGTTACGCTCGGAGTCGTAATATCGACCTTTTGATTTAAAAGCGTTGATAGTGCTGTCGCAGAACTGCCGAATGAAATATTTCCGATTTCACCGATCGCATCACGCTCCATTTCCGATAAGTCATGTACTTCCGGAACCTCTGGCTCATCCAGCGTGCTGCCTGTGCCGTTAAGAAGCGCGTCAATCTCATCTTGAGATAATCTATTATTCTCCATCTTGTTCACCTCTTATGTCGTGATCTAAAATTTGCACTGCCTGTTTTCGATTCACCCGGCCGGCTTGTCCTAAAAATTTCGGCTTATCTCCGACCAATACAGTAAGAGGATCCGTGACTGATTTGTCCAAAGTTATGCAGTCTCCGACTTCTAAACTTAAAAACTCTTCTATTGTCAGTTCAGATGTGCCGAGCTCGGCCACGACAGGTATTTGTGCTGTCATGATACGTTTTTCAAGCGACTTTGTTTCCTCAGGCTTTGGCTCATTTCTATCTGATTGCATCCAATAGTGGACTGAAAGCTTCGGTATGAGCGGCTCGAGGACGATATGCGGGATACAGAGATTTATGACACCGCTGATTTCACCGATTTGGGTATTGAGTGAGATCACCACGACTGTTTCATTAGGAGATACCATCTGAACGAATTGCGGATTCACTTCAAACTCAGTCATCTCCGGTTCAATATCAGCAATTGACTGCCAAGCTTCTTTATAATTTCCCAGTGCATTTTCAAATAAATTAGAAATGATTTTTGTTTCAATTTCTGTCAAACTGTCAACCTTATTATGACTGATTCCAATTCCGCCCATTACCCGATCCATCATCGTATATGCAATTGTCGGGTTAACCTCCATCATAATTCTGCCTTCCATCGGATGGACGTCAAACAGATTCAAAATCGTCATGTTTGGGATGGATCTGATAAATTCCTCATAAGGGACCTGGTCAACAGAGCTGACAGATATGTGAATATAGGTCCTGAGCTGAGCAGAAAAGTGAGTAGTAAGAAGTCTTGCAAAATTGTCATGAATTCTCGTTAGACTGCGGATCTGATCCTTGGAAAACCGCAGCGCACGTTTGAAATCATAAACTTTCACTTTCTTTTCTTTTTCTTCTTTTTTCAGCTCTTCAGCGTCCATTTCACCGGTTGATATGGCAGAAAGCAGCGCATCTATTTCATTTTGGGAGAGAACTTCTCCAGACATTTTCCTCACCTCCGTATTCTGTCAAATTATTGTTTATTGCAGATTAAAGGAGGTAATATACACTTTTTCTACTTTTCCTTCTTGGAGGTAGCTATTTAATTTTTCTTTTAGTTCCTTCTTAAAGGCTTCTTTTCCCTTGTCTCCCTCAATCTCATTAGCTTTCGTATCAGCCAGCTGTGATATGACAGCGTCCTTCACTTGAAAATCACGTTTTTCAAGTTCTTCTTTTGATTTATCAGAGTCAGTTTCAAGTTTAATAGCAAGCCGGATAATGTTATCAGACTTTAAATTTGTTGTGATCTCTTCTATTTCAACAGTAGATGCAACGATTTCATCAATACTTTTTTTTGCTTCACTTTTTTCTCCGGGCTTTCCGCCTAAAACAAAATAAGCCGCCGCCCCAAGAGCACCAATTACGATAAGAATAATTAGTAAAATGATCATTAGTTTTTTCTTCATTCCGGTTCCTCTATTCCTTGATCCATTGAAAATATTTGTATTTTTCGGTAGAAAGATGCGATCTTTCCCAGAACAGCTTCTTCATCTTCTTTTACTACAAACTTTTTACCGTTTGACAGAGTGATTGTAGTATCCGGAAAGCATTCAATCTGTTCAATAAATAGCGCATTCAGTGTAAAGGGCTGCCCATTTAAACGGGTTACTTTAATCATAAAACAGCGGAGAAGCGATTACTCGCCTCTCCTCCCTCCTTAACGTTTAAGGTTAACCAGCTCTTGAAGGATTTCATCCGATGTTGTAATAATCTTGGAGTTTGATTGGAACCCGCGCTGAGCAACAATCATTTCAGTAAACTCATCAGTTAAATCAACGTTAGACATTTCTAGAAATCCTGACTTCAAGGCACCTGTACCGCCGTCACCAGGCTGATTAGCTGCACTAGCAGTTCCAGAGTTCAAAGATTCACGATACAAGTTGCTTCCGATTTTATCTAACCCGTCACTGTTTGCAAAAGTAACAATCCCGATCTGTCCGCCATCTTGCGGTTTACCGCCAGCATCAACAATTGACACTTTTCCATCAGATCCGATACTAAAGCTTTGAGCATCTAGAGGAATATTTATTGTTCCTCCCGTCATATTTAACACATGGTAGCCATCACCAGTCACCAATGTTCCGGTATTATCTAAATAGAAGTTTCCGGCTCTTGTGTAAGCCGTTCCATCACCTGTATCGATTTGAAAATAACCGTCGCCGTCAATCGCTAAATCAAGCGTTCTTCCTGTGCTTTGTGTTGCGCTTGTTGAATGGATGGTATCAATTGTGCCAGATGATGAACCTAAACCGATCTGCTTAGAGTTAGTTCCCCCGATTGTCGCACCAGCAGCAGAACCGCCGGCAATCGTTTGACTTACCATATCTTTAAAGGTAACCCGGCTCTTTTTGAATCCCACTGTATTTACGTTGGCAATATTATTGCCGATAACATCAAGTTTTGTTTGAAAGTTTTTCATACCGCTGATTCCAGAATAAAGTGAACGTAACATAATATACTCCTCCAGGTGTTTTTATTTATAAGATTGTCCCACAGACATGACATTCGCCGGGCTGATCTCGGTCCCATCATCAAGAACGAGATAATAATTTCCTTTAGAATGTTTAACAGAACTTACTGTACCCGTTTTATCTGTTGCACTTTTACCATCAGTCCAAGATACTTCTTTTCCTATCCAATCAACATAAGTTGTAAACGGATCTTGGTTTTCAACGAATTTAGTCATCGTCGTATTCAGATTCATCATCTGTTCCAGGCTTGAAAAAGTCGCCATCTGGCTGATAAATTCTTTGTCATCAACCGGATTAAGCGGATCTTGGTTTTGAACTTGAGTCATTAATATTTTTAAAAACTCGTCTTTTCCCAGGTTGCTGTTGCTTGCAGTGGCAGTGCTGCTTGTTTTTTCAGGCAATTTATATTCTGAGCTTATTGATGTCATTCTTCTTCCTCCAATTCAAGCATTGACACTTCATCAAGCAAGTCTCCAAACTCGTTTGATTGCTTTTTCTGTCTTTCCTGTCTCTGCCCCTCCTGCTGCTGTTTCTGTTCATCAGAAAGCTGGCCGTATATCGGCTGATCTCCGCTTTGGACTGGGAGAGTAAACCGGTCAATTTGGACGGCCATATTCGGCAATGATTGCTTCAGCTGAGGCAAATGTTGTTCGAGCAACTCTTTTGCAGATTGGCTCGATGCAATGATTTTACTCTGGAATATTCCATTTTCATTTGTCAGCTTAATTGTGACAAATCCTAAATGTTCAGGGTTCAGCCGAATGGTGAAGCTTCCCGTCGATCTACCGAATGGCGTATATTTCATCTGCTTCCATGCATTGATCACTTGATCAGCCACTGTTTTTGTTTCGGGAGTCGGTAAATCAGATGACATTTGCTGCAGATCAAGTGCTTGAATTCCTCCTATGCCCCGGTGCCCTGAATATAGCATTTGGAGTCCTGATTTACTATCTACAGGCTGATTATCTCCAGATGCGTCCGATGCAACTTTGCTGGATAAACTTTGCGAAAGCGGTGCGAGGACACGCTTTTCAAAGTCTTGCAATGATTTGGATGATTTCGATAACAAGAAAGCTTTCAGCTGACTTTCAGCTAAATTCCATTCTTTACTCCCTTTTTGAGTGAGCATAGACATTTGTTCCAACAAGCTTTGAAAACTTTTCAGCTCTGACGCTGTCATCGAATAAAGTTTTGAGCTTGACTCATCTTTAGTGAATATTTGCTGTTTAAGATCCTGAATCAGCTGTTGAGATACACCCCTATTTTCTAATGCAGAAAGAAATTGATCTCCATTTTGATAAATGACATGAGCTTCATTGCCATTTCCGCGGTCAGACAGCTTATTCCCTTCTAGCAGCTGACTAATGAACATCTGGATAAGGACGAGTTCTTTAGCACTCTCAGATATTTCATTCTCTTCTGTATCAAACTTCAGTTCTCCATTAATGTCAGCAGCAGAATCATTGGCAGCCAGAGCCGTTTTACCTGCTGAAATGATTTTCTTCACTTCTGCAAGTAATTGATCCGTTCCGCCGGACATTTTTGATTCAACTGCTTGCAACAGATTCTTCAGCATTTGCTGAGCGGTTTCATCCAACTGCTTCCCTGTTAGTTTGCTTAGTGTTTGCAGAAGTTCCGCTTTTTGTTTGTCTTGTTCTTCATGACTTGCATGTAGCCAATCACTGATTTTTTTAAGCGCAGCTGCTAAAAGCCGATCACTGGAAGCAGGAGTTCCCTTTCCTTGTTCTGAGAGTTCCTTCAAACCAGCCTCAGACATAAGCCAGTTTTGAAAAACTCCCTGGTTGCTTTTCATAGTTTTAGCCGCAGTACCCGCTGTGGTTTTCAGCAAAGGTCCCGCAAATTCAAGCAGCTTCACCGTTAATTCCCCCTACTCTTGGCTGGCAGCAATTTTTTCTGTATAAGTTGCTGCTTGCTCAGGAGTCATTTTCGCCAATATGTCAGCAAGCTGCTTTTTGCTTAGGCCATTCAATATTTTAAGCGCTTCTTCCTCCTTTAATTGGGCAATAATTTTAGCAGCCTTTCCGCTGTCCATGCTTTTATATACACTGATCACTTTGTCATTTGCAGAAGAAGAATTCGAGCCTGAGGCATTTTCAGTCTTATCTTCTGCTGTCTTTTTTTGATCCTCCGCCGTCTTTTCAAGTGAACGGATCTTTTGATTGAGCCTGTCGATTTCTGATTTACTCGTTTCTAAATCTTTATTCAATATACTGATTTCACTTTTTTGATCCTTAATGGTCTTTTCCAGAGCTGCCGTATTACTGCTATCCTTGCTTGAAGATGTGTCTTTTTTATTTTCGGTTTCAGGAACCAGTTCTTTTAGAACCGGCGTTTTTGCCGCAGCTTCCTGTATCGGCTTTATAACATTGACACCAGCAGCCCAAAGAACAATCCCCCCTGTGATAAGAAGAAACATCAGCGGGAGAATAATGATAAGCAAAACCGAACGGAACTTACCTGATTCTTTCTTTTTGCCGGACATTACATTCGCTCCTAATGGCCTTGAATCATAAACTGCTTAATCGAAATATCATCCATTTCCTTCATCTCAGCAGCTTTGTCTTCAATAGCAAACATTTTAAACTGTTTTTCACGCATTTTTTCAAACTTTTTCACTTCAATATTTTTCTCTGTCAAAATTTCTTGTTTTTGATTCATTTGATTTCTTTTCATAATAACAAGCTTTTGATAGTGATAAATTGTATTTTCAAGATTTGAGACAAATTGCTGGTAATGCCTCATTTCTTGTACACTCATACCGCTTTTTAATTTCTTTTCCTTATCTTGTTCAAGCAATTCCTTTTTGCTCATATTCTCATATAATTTCTCAGCAACGTTTTCAAATTCAGAAACGGATTGCTGATATTCGGATAAGGATTGATCTTTCTCATTTTCTTTTAGTTCCAGCAGCTTCTGGAATCTAAATTGATAAGCCACGGTTATTCCTCATTTCCTGTCAAACTAGTTAATGAAGCAATACTGTCTTCTAATAATGCTGATTCGTCTGTTCCCTGTTTTAAAAATTGAATAAGTTGCGGATAAAATTGTATCGCTTCATCAATTTCTCTTGACGATCCTCTTTTGTAAGCTCCGATATTAATGAGATCTTCCGAATTTTGATATGTCGATAAAAGTTCACGGAATTTATTTGCTGCATCTAGGTGTTGCCTTGTCGATATGTTTGACATCACCCTGCTAATGCTTTTCAGTATATTAACTGCAGGAAACTGGCCTTTATTGGCAAGCGCCCTGTCCAATACAATATGTCCGTCTAAAATTCCGCGAACAGTGTCAGCAATCGGCTCATTCATGTCATCCCCGTCTACCAATACTGTATAAAACGCGGTAATGGTTCCGTGCTCATTTGCACCAGTTCGTTCTAATAAACGAGGTAAAACAGCGAACACAGAAGGTGTATAGCCTTTTGTCGTCGGAGGCTCTCCGGCGGCTAGTCCAATCTCACGCTGCGCCATTGCCACCCTTGTAACAGAATCCATCATAAACATGACATTTTGGCCTTTATCGCGGAAATACTCAGCAATTGCCGTTGCTGTATATGCCGCTTTCAATCTCATTAATGCTGGCTGATCTGAGGTGGCAACGACAACAATTGATCGTTTCAAGCCCTCATCCCCAAGATCTTTTTCAATAAACTCCCTAACCTCTCGCCCGCGTTCCCCAACAAGTGCAATGACGTTTAAGTCTGCCTCTGTCTGCTTGGCGATCATCCCCATTAATGTGCTTTTTCCGACACCGCTTCCTGCAAAAATGCCAATCCGCTGGCCTTTGCCGACTGTCAGCAAGCTGTCAATTGATCTGACTCCGACACCCATCTTTTCGCGGATAGGAGGCCGTTTCATCGGATTAGGTGGTGATTGCTCTGTCGATACAGGCGAAAGCCCTTTGGGCAAAAGCTTGCCGTCAAGCGGCTCTCCAAAAGCATCGATGACTTGTCCGATCAGTCCGGCTCCGACTTTAACCCGAAGAGATTCACCAGTGGCTTCTACAATGCTGCCGGGTGCAATGCTTGCAGCCTCTAAATAAGGCATAAGCAATATATTTTCTTCCTGGAAGCCGACAACCTCAGCTTTAATGACATTCCCAGATTGCCCTTTTGCATAAATCAGGCACACGTCGCCAATTGAGCTTGCAGGCCCTTTTGATTCAATCATCAGGCCGATCACCCGCTTGACTTTTCCGTATCGTTTATACGAGTCCGTCATTTCTATACAATCTATCAGACTCTGTATCTTCATTCAGCTGCCCCCGCTTCCAGCGCTGTCAGAAGTTTATCTTTCAATTGCATCAATTGTGTGTCAACACTCGCATCTATCCTGCCAAAAGGCGTTTCAATATAACAGGATCCTTTTTGAGCTTTTTCATCAGCATATATGCCAAGCCGGCATTCTTTATAAAGCAGCTGCTGGATTTCATCTTTTTGCTGAAAGACTGTCTCGTAGTAATATGGATCCACATATATTGATATATCGTCATATTCCTTTACTTCGTTTATAACCTGTTTCACTAGCAGGAGAAAAGCTTCTTTATCATCTGACTTTTGCTGCCAAACTTTTTTAGCTAGTGCAACGGCAAGCTCAACGATTTCTTCATTAGCGTCTTCAAGCTTATCCTCAACAGCTTTTCTGGACATTGCAGTTATGCTGTTTGCTTGGTCGATCAGCTCGCCATACTGTTGAAGCGCCTCAGCTTTTCCTAATGCCACACCTTGTTCAAAGCCCTCGGCTTTTGCTTCCTCAATAAGCTTCTGTTTTTCAGCCGCCCAATCATTTTTTTCCTGCTCAATTTGACGGCGAATAATTTCTATATGGCTGTTTGCCTGCTCCGAAATCCGGTCAGCTTCCGCTTTCACTCGGGCCATAAACGCTTCTGGGTTCTCGTCAGCCTGCAATAGGTGAGAATGGTCATTACGCACTTCTTTGACAGAGAGTTTTCTTCTTTCCTTTTGTGGAGAAAAAGATGATTCCTGTTTAATGATATTAGACAATAATATCGTCTCCTCCGCCTCTTGCTATCACAATTTCACCGGCTTCCTCAAGCTTTCTGACGATGCTTACAATTCTTGATTGTGCATCTTCTACATCTTTCAAGCGAACAGGGCCCATAAATTCCATTTCTTCTTTAAAGGTTTCTACCATACGCTGTGACATATTGCTGAATACAATTTCTTTGACTTCTTCGCTTGCAACCTTTAATGAAAGGAGCAGATCGTCGTTTTCAACATCGCGAATGACTCTCTGAATTGCGCGGTTATCAAGTGTAACAATATCTTCGAAGACAAACATCCGCTTTTTAATTTCTTCAGCAAGATCGGGATCCTGAATTTCCAATGAATCTAAGATCGTCTTCTCTGTTCCTCTGTCTACCCCGTTTAACACTTCAACAACAGCTTCAATTCCGCCTGTTTGAGTATAATCTTGAGTAAATGCAGAAGATAATTTTTGTTCCAGAATCCGTTCAACCTCATTAATAATTTCGGGTGATGTTCTGTCCATCACCGCGATTCTTCTCGCAACCTCAGCCTGTACTTCAGGATTCAGCTCGGATAAAATTTGCCCAGCTTGCACAGGATCCAAATAAGACAAGATTAAAGCCATCGTCTGCGGATGTTCTTGCTGTATAAAATTTAAAATTTGTTCGGGCTCCGCTTTTCTGGCAAAATCAAATGGTTTAACCTGCAAAGAAGAAGTCAGCCTGTTTAGAATGTTTTCCGCCTTATTCTCTCCAAGCGCCTTCTCAAGAACTTGTCTCGCATAGCTTAGGCCGCCTTGAGAGATATAGTCTTGCGCAATGGCTATATTATGAAATTCTTCTATAATTTCATCCTTTTTTTTATGATCGACACTTCGAACACCTGATATTTCCAGGGTAAGCCTTTCAATTTCTTCATCGGTTAAGTGCTTATATACAGAAGCTGACACATCTAACCCCAAGGAAATCATGAGAATGGCTGCTTTTTGTTTTCCTGTAAGCTTATCTTGATCACGTCTCGCCATTTCTAATTCCTCCTAATCCTCGGCCAGCCAGCTTCTCAGCAGTTTTGCAAAATCTTCCGGCTTGTCTTTCGCCATCTTTTCGAGCTGTTTTCGTCTGACTGTTTCCGCTGTTTCATTTTCCTCTTCATTGATATCAGGCAAATTGATTGGTTCTTGAGGAACTTCATACTCATATTCCTCAAATTCATCCTCTTGCGCCCGTTTCTTTCTGACAAGCATAATGATCAGAACAATGATCGCTGCGATTAAAACACCGCCTACGATATATGCCCACAGCGGGATACCTGAAGGTTTTTCCGTATTTGTATCCAAGTTGACTTTCCCGTCAAATGGCTGAACGGAAACGACAATTTTATTATTAATATCTTCATCAGAAAGGTTCTGGTTTTGTGTTGCATCCTTATCTAGTGATGTTCTGACTACAGTTGAAAGGATTTTTTGTATATCATCCTGTCTTTCTGTTGATAGCGACGCTGTATTTTTGGCGTCAGGCGGCTCTACCATTACTTGAATTCCTAAATCTCTGACCTTATACGGGCTTTCAGCGATTTCTTTATGGATTCGGTTAACCTCGTAATTGATTTTATTGCTGCTTTTTTCGTAGTTCCCACTGTTAGAATTCGCATCGGTTTCGGCATAACCTTGCGTATCTTCGTCGCCGGTTCCGGCAGTTCCACCGTTGGCAGCACCGTCACCTTGGTATGTTTCAGATACCTTTTCAGCGCTGACTGCAATGCCTTCCATGTTTTCTTTATCAACAGGTTCGACAATGTCTTCTGTGCGATTTTCTTTAGTAAAATCAATGTCTGCTGTAACGGAAACAACGACTTTATCTTGTCCCATCATTGTTCCAAGCAGTGACTGAACATGTTTTTGAATGTCCTTTTCGACTTGGGACTTAATTCCCTGCTGAGAAGAATAACTATCCGCGTAGGACCCTGCATCGCTGTCTGATTTGTCGTAGTATGTTGAGTTTTGATCCATGATGACGATGTTATCTTCTTTTAGGTTCGGTACACTTTTCGATACCAGATGATACAATCCGTTGATCTGGCTTTGTTCAAGTGTGTAGCCCGGCTCAATCTGAAGAACGATTGAAGCAGATGCTGCAGATTGCTCCTCACCGACAAACACAGCGTCTTTCGGGAGGTTAATCATTACTTTTGAATTTTTGATACCGTCCATTTCATTGATCAAATTTGACAGTTCCGTCTGTGTGGCTTTCACTTTCACCATATCAAACTCATTGTCTGTCAAACCAAAGCCGGCATTCTGCCCGAAAAATGAATAGTCAATAGATCCAGTTTTGGGGAGTCCTTCTGCAGCCATCTGCACTTTTAAAGAATCAACCTGATCTTCTGGAACACTAATGACTGTACCGCCATTCGAAAGTTCGTTTGGCACTTTTTTCGCATCCAGTTCTTCTTTGATTTGCCCTGCTTCTTCGGCAGACAAATCCTTGTATAGCGGCGCCATTTTAGAACTTGAAGCAAAAACACTAATAATAATTCCAATAATAATAATTGCCGCTAAAGCACTAATCATTAAAATCTTTTGTGGTTTAGATCTATTTTTCCAAAACTCACTCGTTTTGTTTTTCATTTGCATTAGAGTACGATTCATGTTAACCCCCGGTCATTCCACTCTTTCTCTTAATCGTCAGACCCCCTACATTTGCATTCTCATAATCTCCTGATAAGCTTCCACAGCTTTATTTCGGAACTCTGTTGCTGCAGTTAGAGAGATGCTTGCTTTTTGAGCGGCGATCATGACCTCATCAAGATTTACATCTTTTCCTGCAGCTAAGGCATTCGTCATGTTGTCAGAAGCTACTTGGGACTCATTTAAAGAACTAATAGAGTTTTTTAAAAGCTCCGAAAAGCTTGTTTGATTTGAAGAATCTGTTTTTTGGCTATTGTTTACTTGATTTTTTGCATTTTGAGTGTTTTGAGTATTTTGAACCTGAAAAGGAGAAATTGCATTAATCACATTCATTCACCTTACTTTCCGATTTCTAACGCCTTCATCAGCATTCCCTTTGTGGCATTCATCGCTGTGACATTCGCCTCATATGATCTTGTGCTGCTGACAAGGTCAACCATTTCTTTCAACGGATCAACATTAGGCTTTTGTACATATCCTTCAGCGTTTGCATCAGGGTCTGTCGGATCATAGACAAGATTAAATGCTGAATCATCTTCCGTAATTTTAGAAACTTTTACACCGTTTCCAGCATTGCCGCTTCCGCTCATTTGAGAATTGAGAATGGAAGAGAACGATTCACCTTTTGACTGAAGGGAGACCATTTTTCTTCTGTAAGGCACCCACTCTCCGTTCACCTGCTGAGCTCTTGTCGTATCCATATTTGCCAAATTAGAAGATACAACGTCCATTCTGACTCGCTGAGCTGTTAAAGCAGATGCTGAAACATTTAAGCTATGAAAGGCTGTCATCATTTCCCTCCTGTTAATACGGTCTTCAGCGAATTAAATTTACCGTTCATTCTTTCAACTAAAGCTTGATAGTTGATTTGATTTTGTGCCAATTCTGTCATCTCTTTGTCAACGTCAACATTGTTTCCGTTTTGCTGATACGATGTATCTCCGCTCGTTACAATTGAATAATTCGAATCAGTAACGGAAAAATCAACATGACGATAGTCTGTTTTTATCGCTTCAAGACGAGAGGATTCTTGATCTAATAAATTTTGGAAAGAGACTTTTTTCGCCTTATAGTTCGGTGTATCTATATTGGCGATATTATTAGTTATGACTTTTTGCTTAATATTAGCTCTGCCCAAGGCATTTTCAAGATTATGTATCGTTCCAGAAAATAAGCTCAAATCCACTTACCTCCATTTCAGTTTTTTTCACCCTCAATATCCTTGTCGAGAATTGTAAAACTATATGCTTATTGTAAGAAATAACAGGCATAAAGTCTATGAAGATCGTGTAAAAAAATGTCCTCACAATTATCTATTTTATAAATAGGTATATAGTCCTAGATTGTTAGAACTACATTTTCCACTTTAATATAAGCCTGAAAATAGCAGAATTTCTGTTTTTTTTATATTATTTCTGTAATATTTAAGTCTTTTTAAAGAAATTTTTGAGATTAATTAAAATTACTACAAAGAAAGACTTTCAACCCAGGAAATAAAGTTTATTGATTTCCTATATTTGAAATAAAAAAGAACCCCTTAAAAGGGGGTTCTTTGCGATTAATGAGATTTTAGATTTTCTAATTCGATTAGGAATTTATTGTTTAGGACTTTGATATAAGTACCTTTCATTCCTAATGATCTTGACTCGATAACACCCGCGCTTTCCAGCTTTCTGAGTGCATTCACAATAACAGAACGGGTAATCCCGACGCGGTCAGCGATTTTACTTGCAACGAGAAGACCTTCGTTTCCGTCAAGCTCTTCAAAAATGTGCTCAATTGCTTCAAGTTCACTGTAAGAAAGAGAACTGATAGCCATTTGAACGACAGCTTTGCTTCTTGCTTCCTCTTCGATTTCTTCTGCTTTTTCTCTCAGGATCTCCATACCGACAACTGTAGCGCCGTATTCAGCGAGAATTAAGTCATCGTCATTAAATTGATCCTGTAACCGTGAAAGAATAAGTGTTCCTAATCTTTCTCCGCCTCCAATGATCGGTACGATTGTTGTTAAACCAGCTTGAAACAGGTCTCTGTTCTCAACAGGAAAAGCAGTATATTCACTATTAATGTCCAAGTTAGAAGATGTTTCAGGGACGTTAAACAGATTTTTCGTATATTCTTCAGGGAATTGACGATCCTCAAGCATTTTTTTCATACGATCATTTTCAATTTGCTGGTTAATAGAATATCCAAGGAGTTTGCCTCTGCGGCTTACAACGAAAATATTGGAATCAATTACATCCCGTAGCGTCTCCGCCATTTCCTTGAAGTTTACCGGTTTCCCTGCCGCAGCTTGCAGCATGGAGTTAATAATTCGTGTTTTTTGTAATAAAGCCATGATAAATAATCCTCCTAAACGTTCCTCTTATTAAATTTTTCACAAAATAAATTGACTTAAATCTTTGTTTTTTGCTATCGTTCCGAGCTTTTCTTCGACATACTGTGGTGTAATCGTTATTTTCTCCATTGTTACGTCAGGAGCTTCAAACGACAGATCTTCTAATAAGCGTTCAAGTATTGTATGAAGGCGTCTCGCACCGATATTATCTGTGTCCTGGTTCACATGATAAGCAACTTCAGCAATCTTATGAATAGCTTCGTCAGAAAATTCAAGAGATATACCTTCTGTCTGCAATAATGCCTGATATTGTTTCAGCAGTGCATTATCCGGCTCTACCAAAATTCTCACGAAGTCGTCCACCGTGAGTTTGCTCAGTTCTACACGAATCGGGAAACGCCCCTGCAGTTCAGGAATCAAATCAGACGGTTTGGCCATATGAAACGCCCCTGCTGCAATAAATAACACATGATCTGTTTTTACAGAACCATATTTAGTGACAATGGTAGAACCCTCAACGATTGGGAGAATGTCCCGCTGAACGCCTTCTCTAGATACATCGGCAGAAGATGACGCGCCGCCGTTTTTTGCAATTTTATCAATCTCGTCAATAAAGATAATACCGCTCTCTTCTGCTCTCTGAACAGCTTCCTGGCTGACTTCATCCATATCGATGAGTTTGCTTGCTTCTTCATTCGTCAGGACTTTTCGGGCTTCTCTGACTGTCATTTTGCGCCGTTTCTTTTTCTTTGGCATTAATCCGCTCAGCGCATCCTGCATATTCATGCCCATCTGCTCCATACCCGAGCCCTGCAGCATGTCAAACATAGAAGGCTGCTGCTCTTCGACTTCTATTGTAACATAGTGGTCTTCGAGCTCTCCTAAAGCCAGCTGATGCGCCATGCGTTTTCTTTTTTCTTCAATGTTTGCTTCTTCCTGGCTCTCCGCCTCATCTTCGCCGTTCGGCTGGCTGCCGCCAAAAAACATTTCAAACGGATTTTTAACGCCTGATTGTTTTTTCTTCCCAGGAACTAACAGACGAACAATGCGTTTGTTTGCATTCTCTTCTGCCTGCTCCTTTACTTCATTCATTTTCTCTTCTTTTATAAGCCGAACAGACGTTTCCACAAGGTCTCTGACCATTGATTCAACATCTCTGCCTACATAGCCGACTTCAGTAAATTTTGTGGCTTCAATCTTGATAAATGGCGCACCTGAAAGCTTGGCGATTCGTCTTGCAATTTCAGTTTTTCCAACGCCAGTAGGCCCCATCATTAAAATGTTTTTCGGAACGACCTCGTCCTTCAGCTTTTCATCCAGAAGACTTCTTCTATAGCGGTTTCTTAATGCCACGGCGACAGCTTTTTTCGCATTTTGCTGACCGACAATATATTGGTCTAACCGATCTACAATCTGTCTTGGTGTTAACGGTTGTTTTTCCATGCGCCTCAAGTCCTTTCTATTCAAGCTCTTCCAGTATGATTTGATCGTTCGTGTAAACACAAATTTCGCCTGCTGTTTCTAACGCAGCTCTAGCAATCTCACTTGCAGACATGCTTTCACCGGCATGCTTTTTCAGAGCTCTTCCGGCTGCCAGAGCGTAATTGCCTCCTGATCCAATCGCGAGAATGCCGTCATCTGGTTCGATCACCTCGCCTGTTCCCGATACGAGAAGCAAAGTATCCTGATTCATAACTATCAGCATGGCTTCAAGCTTTCTAAGCACTTTATCGCTACGCCATTCCTTCGCAAGCTCAACAGCTGCCCGTTTTAAGTTGCCGTTATATTCTTCAAGCTTAGCTTCAAACTTTTCGAATAATGTGAAAGCGTCTGCAACAGATCCTGCAAACCCGGCAAGAACCTTACCGTTAAACAGTTTTCTCACTTTTCTTGCAGTGTGTTTCATGACAACAGCCTGGCCAAATGTCACTTGGCCGTCTCCGGACATAGCGCTTCGTCCCTTATGCTGCACGGCAAATATTGTGGTCGCATGAAAAGATGACATAAAGGGCCTCCTTTAATTTTTCTTAAAAGCTCTTGGATGGTGAGACATATATGTGTTTCTCAACATTTCCTTCGAAACGTGCGTGTATATCTGTGTCGAAGACAGATTGGAATGCCCAAGCAGTTCCTGAACGCTTCTCAAATCTGCTCCTTCATTTAACAGATGAGTGGCGAACGTATGTCGAAGCATATGCGGATGGATATGTAAAGTGCCGGACGCTTTTTGAACAAGCCCGCTTAAAATATGCCTGATGCCTCGGGCTGTAAGCGGTCCGCCTCTTTGATTTACGAATAATAGATCATGAGGTTCTTTTGCTTTCATCAGCAAGAACTGCCTCCCGCTATTCATATATTCCTTTAATGCTTCGCGGGCGTAAGACCCAAAGGGGATATAGCGCTGCTTCTTGCCTTTACCGTGAACAAGCACTGTGTCCATAAATAAGTCAACGTCGTTAACAGTTATGGAACAGCATTCACTGACCCTCATTCCGGTGGCATAGAGAAGTTCTAACAGCGCTTGATCCCTCATTCCGGCCGGCTGGCTTATATCTGAAACTTCAAACAGCTCTTCAAGCTCTTTTTGATATAGAAACTTTGGTATCCGTTTCTCTTGTTTCGGCAGATGAACAAGCTGAAACGGATTTTCTTCAACAAGTTTTTCCCTCATCAGAAACTTATAAAAGCTTCTTAATGCAGATATCTTTTTGCTTATTGTTTTTCTTGATAAACCTTTTTCATAGGCTTCTGTCAAAAAAATCCTAGTATCTTGATATGCAGCTTTTTCAAATCCATTTATACCTTGAACGCGCAGGAAAGTCTCGAATTCTTCAATTGAATCCACATAATTCACAATAGTATATTGTGAATAATTTTTTTCAATTTGTAAATATTCAATGAATAACTTTACGAAATTCTTAACATTCTCCATGCCTAATACCTCCCCAGGAAGGGCTTTTAAATGGTATCACAAATCGCGTTCAGGTTGCAATCAATACCTATATTGTTTTCGAAATTGTTTGAATTGTCTCGATTGCACGGTTCGCGTATTGTTCATTACGCTCTTTTTTATTTTTAATTTTAACAGGCAATTCTTTTAAAAGCCCAAAGTTTGCATTCATCGGCTGGAAGTTTTTCTGGTTTGTTGTTGTAATGTAGTGAGCCATGCTGCCTATTGCTGTTTCCTGAGGAAAAGTGACGAGCTCTTCTCCTAAAACCAGTTTAGCCGCATTAATACCAGCTACCAGTCCAGAGGCAGCGGATTCCACATATCCTTCTACTCCCGTCATTTGGCCTGCAAAGAACAGATCACTGCGGTTTTTAAATTGATATGTCGGCTTTAACAAGCTTGGAGAGTTAATGAATGTATTTCTGTGCATCACGCCGTATCTGACGATTTCTACGTTTTCAAGTCCTGGAATCAATTTGAGAACTTCCTTTTGGTCTCCCCATTTTAAATGAGTCTGGAATCCTACAATATTATAGAGTGTTCCCGCTGCATCATCCTGTCTGAGCTGAACGACAGCATGTGGACGTTTTCCTGTAACAGGATGCTCTAAACCAACCGGTTTCATCGGTCCGAAAAGCATCGTTTTCTTTCCCCGTTTTGCCATGACTTCAATCGGCATGCAACCTTCAAAGAAGATTTCTTTTTCAAATTCTTTTAATGGGACTGTTTCTGCTGATGTTAATGCTTCATGAAAACGGTCAAACTCTTCTTCTGTCATAGGGCAGTTTAAATATGCCGCTTCCCCTTTATCATAACGAGATTTCAAGTACACTTTATCCATATCAAGGCTATCTTTTTCTACAATTGGCGCCGCTGCGTCATAAAAATACAAATAGTCCTCGCCAGTCAGCTCCTTCAGCTGTGCAGACAGCGATTCAGATGTTAACGGACCCGTTGCGATAATGGTTGGACCTTCAGGAATTCCAGTCACTTCTTCATTAAAAACGGTTACGTTTGGATGATTTTTTACCCGATTTGTCACACTTGCGGCAAATTCATGACGGTCTACTGCGAGAGCGCCGCCAGCCGGTACCGAACATTCATCAGCAGCCGCGATGATGGCTGAATCAAGCGCCCGCATTTCTTCCTTTAATACACCGACAGCGTTAGCAAGCGTATTGGAACGCAGAGAGTTGCTGCACACAAGCTCGGCAAATTTATCTGTATGGTGCGCAGGCGTTTGTTTAACAGGTCTCATTTCATATAGATTGACTTGGATCCCTCGTTTGGCAAGCTGCCACGCCGCTTCACTTCCTGCTAGTCCGGCTCCGATTACATTCACTGTTTGTTGGTTCATCTTTCACATCTCCTAGTTTATTATTCAAGGCCTTCTTTTAACACACAAAGAAGGTGAGCAAGACCCTGCTCACCGCTACTTCTGTGGTTCTTCCTTATAGTCGCATTCCACACATTGGACTTGTATGCCTTTTTTGAGTTTTTTCTCGACGAGCATTTTTCCGCATTTCGGGCATTTTCGTTCAATTGGTTTGTCCCAGGAAACGAATTCACATTCCGGATAACGGTCACAGCCGTAAAAAACCCGTTTCTTTTTCGATTTTCGTTCAACAATATTTCCTTCACCGCAGCTCGGGCACTTCACACCGATTTGTTTGACAATCGGCTTTGTATTTCGGCAATCGGGGAAATTGGAGCAAGCTAGAAATTTACCGTATCGGCCCATTTTATACACCATAGGAGAACTGCACAATTCACAATCTTCTCCGGCATATTCTGGTTCAATTTCTACTTCCTTCATTTCTGATTCGGCTTTTTTCACGCGCTTTTCAAAATCGGTATAGAAGTTATCAATAATCTGTACCCATTCTATATTGCCTTCCTCAACATTATCAAGGTCTTTCTCCATTTTTGCCGTAAACTCAACGTTAATGATTTCAGGGAAAAATTCCATGATCAGCTCAAGTACGATCTGCCCTAATTCTGTGGGAACAAACCGTTTATTATCCAGTCCAACGTACCCGCGCCGCTGAATCGTATCAAGCGTCGGAGCATAAGTCGATGGACGGCCGATCCCGAGTTCTTCAAGCGTTTTAACCAAACGGGCCTCAGTAAAACGCGGAGGCGGCTGGGTAAAATGCTGCTCCGGTTCTATATCTTTTGATAATACCGTGTCGCCTTCATGTAAGTCAGGCAGCATCCGGTCTTTTTCTTCCATTTGATCGTCTTTTCCTTCAACATACACCTTCATAAACCCGGAAAACTTGACTTTACTTCCATTTGCACGGAATGTCAAACCATTGTTTGTCAGGTCGACACTCATTGTATCGAGAACAGCAGGTGCCATTTGGCTGGCAACAAAGCGCTCCCAAATTAATTTATACAATCTCATTTGATCTCTGCCAAGTACTGCTTTCAATTCACTTGGTTTTCTGAGAACAGATGTCGGGCGAATCGCTTCGTGAGCGTCCTGAGCATTTTCATTTTTTTTCGCAGGCTTTCGTTTACCACCTAAGAACTCTTTGCCGTATGCCTGATCAATAAATGCAGCGGCTTCATCTACCGCCGTATTTGAAATACGGGTTGAATCCGTTCTCATATACGTGATCAGACCGACCGTTCCTTCTCTACCAAGATCAATTCCTTCATATAATTGTTGTGCAATCATCATCGTTTTCTTCGCTCTGAAATTGAGCTTGCGGGCCGCTTCCTGTTGCAGGGTGGAAGTGGTAAAAGGCAAGGCCGGATTACGTTTGCGTTCCTTTTTCGTTACTTTTTCAACTGTATACTTATTGCCCTTGAGCTGAGAAAGAATGTCTTTTACATCGGCTTCACTTTTTAAAGGAAGTTTTTTGCCGTTTTTTCCGAAAAAGCTCGCTTCGAACGTTTCCTGTCCTTTTAAGAACGTACCGTCAATTGTCCAATATTCCTCCGGCTTAAAGTCGTTAATTTCTTTTTCGCGGTCAATAATCAAACGGAGGGCAACGGATTGAACGCGGCCTGCGCTAAGCCCTTTCTTGACTTTCTTCCATAGAATAGGACTGATTTTATATCCGACAAGTCGGTCTAAAATACGTCTCGCCTGTTGTGCATCCACTAAATCCGTATTGATCGCGCGAGGATGCTTAAACGATTCCTTAATGGCATCTTTTGTAATTTCATTAAACACCACACGGCAATCCGAATTGAGATCTAAATCAAGGCTGTGTGCCAAGTGCCATGCAATCGCTTCCCCTTCTCTGTCGGGGTCAGCTGCGAGATACACTTTTTTAGCTTTTTTCGCAGCCGTTTTCAGCTCTTTTAACACCGGGCCTTTACCTCGAATGGTAATATATTTTGGTTCAAAATTCTGTTCTATGTCAACTCCCATTTGACTTTTTGGAAGATCCCGGACATGTCCCATTGATGCTTTTACTTTATATTTTTTACCTAAGTAACGTTCAATCGTTTTCGCCTTAGCGGGCGATTCCACGATGACTAGATAATCAGACATTTTCATCCCCCTCAAGAGGTGTTCTCTCTCTTTTCAAGTATTTCAATTTTGTTTTTGCAGCTGTCTTTATTTGGCTTTCAACATTTCATTCTTAATGATGAACGTCATTATTTAAATAGAAAACAATATGCAACTTTAAATCCTCACTATTATTAAATATTACAATGCCGTTTGTCAAACGATAATTCAAAAGGGTTCCGTATATTGAACGTTTCTCTCAGGAAGCTCCTCGAAAATATCCTCTGCTGACCATATGGCTTTAGCCCCCTGCTGGATCAGTTTTATAGGACCTCCGGCGTAAGGGTCAAATAATGAGCCGGGTACGGCAAATACTTCTCTTCCTTGTTCCAGTGCTTGATATGCAGTAATCAGCGAACCACTTTTTTCTTTGCCCTGCACGACAATAACGCCTTCACTTAATCCGCTGATAATACGGTTTCTCATAGGGAAATGCCATTTTTGGGGTTTGGTTTCAGGTGGGTGCTCTGACAGAAGGATATGGTGTTTAGCCATATGATCTGCTAACTGAAGATTTTCCCGAGGATATATGTGTTGAAATCCGCCCGCAATGACGCCGATTGTCCGCCCTTTCGCCTTAATACTTGCAACATGGGACATTCCATCTATCCCAGACGCCAGTCCGCTGACAATCACCCAATTTTTACGGCAGAGCTCTTTTGTAAGATAATTGACAATTTGCATCCCATAAGGTGTTGGATTTCTTGTCCCTACAATTCCAATTTTCCTCCCTTTAGAAAGTAGGGTCATATCACCCTTTGCAAACAGGACGGCAGGCGGATCATAAATGGTTTTCAGCCAGAAAGGATATTGCTTTGAAGAAATCGGGATGGGGGTAATACCTTGCTCATGGTAACTAGCAAGTACGCGCCGAAGCTTTGGATATTGTTCTTCTATTTTATTTTTTAATGCAGCTGCCTTTATTTTACCTCGAGTAACAGTTTCTAACACGGGTGACGTCAGCGACATAGATGGATCGGCTTTCCACCATTTTAATAGAAGGGATGGAGATAATAATTGATTGATTCTGCAAGTTATTAAACAGGCAGCGGCCTGATTCAACATATTGACCTCCTTTTGACAGAAAAAGCAGGAACAGCCTTGACGGCTGTCCCTTCTTTATTAATGCGTTTTGCAAGTTTCGAACAAGTTCTTCTCTTTCAGCACCTTAATTAAGGTTTCACCCATTACAGAAGGTGTCTCCGCAACTTCGATTCCGCATGCATTAAGGGTTTTGATTTTTTCATCAGCTGTCCCTTTTCCACCGGAAATAATGGCGCCTGCATGCCCCATGCGCTTCCCTGGAGGTGCTGTTTTCCCGCCGATAAAACCGACTACCGGTTTTGTCATGTTGGCTTTAACCCACTCTGCCGCTTCCTCTTCGGCAGTACCGCCGATTTCGCCAATCATGATGACAGCGTGTGTGTCAGGATCTTCGTTAAACGCTTTTAAGACATCAATAAAGTTTGTTCCATTTACAGGATCGCCGCCGATTCCAACAGCTGTAGATTGTCCTACACCCGCTTCTGACAGCTGGTGCACCGCTTCGTATGTTAATGTTCCTGAACGCGATACGACGCCTACATGACCCTTTTTATGGATATATCCAGGCATAATGCCGATTTTACACTCTTCAGGCGTGATGACACCAGGGCAGTTGGGCCCTATCAGTCTCGTTTTCTTGCCTTCCATGAAGCGTTTGACCTTTACCATATCCAAAACCGGAATATGCTCCGTGATACAAATCACGAGATCAAGATCCGCATCTACCGCTTCCATAATGGCATCAGCTGCAAATGGTGCCGGCACATATATAACAGACGCGTTAGCGCCAGTCGTTTGAACTGCTTCAGCCACTGTATTAAATACAGGAACACCTTCCGCTTCAGTTCCGCCTTTTCCAGGTGTTACACCGCCTACGATATTTGTGCCGTATTCGAGCATCTGCTTCGTATGAAATAAAGCGGTAGAACCTGTAATCCCTTGCACAATAACCCTTGTATCTTTATTAATAAAAACACTCATTATCTGGTCCCCTGCCTTTCATTCTTTCCTAAACTAAGGATACGATTTTCTGCGCGCCGTCAGCCATTGATTCCGCAGATGTAATATTTAATCCTGATTCACTAAGGATCTTCTTCCCTAGATCCACGTTTGTGCCTTCAAGACGGACGACAAGCGGCAATGTCAAACCGACTTGTCTTGTCGCTTCAACAACCCCTTCTGCGATGACATCACATTTCATAATGCCGCCGAAAATGTTGACAAAAATCCCTTTAACGTTTTGATCAGAAAGAATGATTTTAAATGCTTCCGTGACTTTTTCTGCGGTTGCACCGCCGCCCACATCAAGGAAGTTGGCCGGTTCTCCTCCATAATGCTTGATAATATCCATTGTGGACATTGCAAGTCCCGCGCCGTTTACCATACAGCCGATATTTCCATCAAGAGAAATGTAGCTTAAGTCATATTTGGACGCTTCGATTTCTTTCGGATCTTCTTCATCCAAATCTCTGTATTCCATAATGTCCTTTTGTCTGTACAACGCGTTGCTGTCGAAATTCAATTTCGCATCAAGCGCCATCACGTTTCCGTCGCCAGTAACAACGAGCGGATTGATTTCGGCGATTGAGCAGTCTTTCTCAACAAACGCTTTATATAGTCCAAGCATAAATTTAGCGGCTTTTCCTACAAGTTCCTTTGGAATATTAATAGCGAATGCGATTTCTCTAGCTTGATAGCCTTGGAGGCCAACAGCCGGATCAATGACAGCTTTCTTGATTTTTTCCGGTGTTTTCTCTGCTACTTCTTCAATTTCCGTTCCGCCCTCTTCAGAAGCCATCAGAACGATTCTAGAAGTTGCGCGGTCAAGCACAAGCCCCACGTAGTATTCTTTTTTAATATCGCAGCCTTCTTCAATAAGTAAGCGTTTTATTACTTGACCGTCCGGACCCGTCTGATGTGTAACTAGGGTCTTCCCTAAGAGTTCTTCGGCATACGCTTTCACTTCGTCTAATGATTTTGCTATTTTTACCCCACCAGCTTTGCCTCGACCGCCAGCATGAATTTGAGCCTTTACGACATAAACCGAGCTGGATAAGTTCTTTGCTTTCTCAACTGCTTCTTCTGCTGTAAAAGCCACTTTACCTTCAGGAACAGATACCCCATAATTTCTGAGGACTTCTTTTCCCTGGTACTCATGGATATTCATTTCCCATCCTCCTAACTTATGTAACAAAACTAAAATAGACTGCGCTTTCATTCTATAATAATACTGGAAGAATTGTCTAGAGTTCGATGCAAAATCTTTAAATCCTTCTAAACATTCAAACTTTTATTTTATTAAAAACATAAATTTCAAACGAAGGATGGGGAATATTTTATCTATTTTTTATTTTTTACGCTTTCGTCCAATCTGTAAATGAACGAAAAAATCTCGGCTACTGTTTCATAAAGAGCTTCCGGGATTTGATCATCTACAGTCAAATGGCGCATTAATTCGACAAGAGTCCGATCTTCTTGAATCGGGACCCCTGCCTTTTTCGCTTCTTTGATAATGTTGTCGGCTACATGGCCCTTTCCTGTCGCAATCACTTTCGGCGCCTTGTCTTTTTGGTCGTCATAATGGAGAGCCACAGCTTTTCTAATCGGCGTCTGCTCTTTCATACTTTCACATCCACTTCCTGATCACTGATGCTTGTTACATACTGGTCGATTGCAGCCTTCTCTTCGCAGTGAATCCTTTTTTTAGCGTTTACCCCTGAAAGACTGTATCCCATGTCCTTCAGGCCCTGTTTAAGCGCGGGCACCATCGGATCGATTGCAGCCTGAAGCTCGAAATCAGTCTCAATTGTAATGGTCATGACTTTTTGCTGTATCAAACAATCAACAACGGTTTCTTTTAACGTATGCAGCTGCAGCAAAAACAAAAGGCGGCAATGAGAAGGATCAAGCTTTCCATCCACTTCCTTCTTTCCTTTAAACAGAACCGTCATGTCCTGAACCCCTGACTTCGAAAACAGCGGAAATGACATTACAATTTGGCTGTATGACGGATGGTCCTGCTGCATGAAAAGCAGGCCGTTTAATTTATGAAAAAGCTGATCGGCTTCTTGTTTGACAGGTTCAGCTACCTCATGCGACGCTCTTGCGGCATAAAGAGCCAGCTTGATGGATTGTATTTCGTCAGGTGTGACTGCGCTTCCTTGTTCAAACGCTTTAATGAATGCAAGCTCGTCCCTTGCGCCGATAGCCGTTTTCACATTGGATAAGAAAGAAAGAACATCTGCCCTGTCAGCCAAATTAGGTGCTGCCTGCTGAACAGCCTTTAAAAAGACTTCGGCTTCCCGATCTGTGACTTGTGCCGCCTGAAAAACAGCTGAAGCTGCAGGTGAGTTACTATCACCCGATGAAGCAGCCGCCTTAATCCAATTTGCTGCTTCTTTCACAATGTGAAGGCTGTTTTTTTCAGCAGATTCCGTCAGCTTTGTCAGCAGCTGGCGGGCTTCTTTGATGGGAATGTCTGCTGCTGTTTTGCCAGACTCGCCTTGTATGCTTCTCTGTTCCGCCTTTCCGAGGGAACCAGATTGTACGCTAAGCTCGCTGTTTCCAACTGTATTGCCTGGAGAAGATGCTTTGGAATTGTCCGTTAGAGAAATAAGCTTATCAAGCAGACGTTCCGCATGGACATCATTTTCACTATTAAACAGTGCCGTAACTGCTTCTTTTAGCTTTGCCGTCATTTGGTTCTGCTCAGGGTTTTGGTTGATTGCCTGAAGTAGCCGGGAGACATGCTGATGAAGCGGAACAGGCGATTTCACAGCGTTGACACCGCTCAAAACCTCGGGATGAATGGGAAGCTCACGCTTTAAAGCGAATAGAACGGTTTCAATCGCTTTTTTTGTATCTGGCGCAGGCAGCGTCTCCATCCAGCGGACAGCTGTTTTGATATCATTTTCTGTTACAGGTGTTTTACTCTTCAGCATTGCTCCAGTCATCATGAGAGCGGCGTTGGAAGGTTTTACTGAAATGGCATTTAAAAGTTTGCCAGCTGCATCCTGAATGGATTTGGGATTTTGGTCAAAGCTTTGAACGACCTGAAGACGGCCTGTCTGCTCTGCTGTTGTTTTTTCGTAGGAAAACCAATAATACGCCTGAGGGCGAAGCTGAGTTTCAAGTTTTCCCTGGACAGTTTGATTGCCGACTTGAATCAGCGCATGCTGACCTCCTAATAGACGAAGCACTTTTCCTAAAAGGAGACGCTTCTCCCCGTTCAGCGCTTCGCTAACGTTTGATGTTTCCTGCGGGACTGATGTATTTCCAAAAAGGTGCTGCAGCGCCTTTTGCACATCATTTCGTATATTCATTTAAAGAGGTGCCTCCTTGTCCATCGGTTTATCTGAAAGATTGAACAGGAGCGAAAGTTTTGCGGTGCAATTCAGTTGGGCCGTATACTGCGAGAGCTTCGAGATGCTCTTTTGTCCCATAGCCTTTATTTTTTTCAAAGCCGTACATGGGGTATGTTTCGGCATAAGCGCTCATCATCCGGTCTCTCGTCACTTTCGCGATACACGCACCTGCTGCAATAGACACGCTTTTAGCATCGCCTTTTATAATTGCCGACTGGTCTATGCCGACCGGTAGCGTCATTGCGTCAACAAGCAAATAATCAGGTGTATCTGACAAATCGTGTATCGCTTTTACCATTGCCATCTTTGAAGCTTCATATATATTGATTTCATCAATGATAGAGGCTTCTACAATTCCTATTCCGACCGCCAGTGCTTCTTTCATAATAAGCTCGTAATATTCGTCACGTTTTTTTTCTGAGAGCTTTTTGGAGTCTGTCAGCCCAAGTATTTCACATTCCTCTGGAAGGATGACTGCGCTGGCGACAACGGGCCCTGCCAATGGCCCCCGGCCGACCTCGTCAACACCTGCAATCAAGCGAAATCCTTTGTTTCTTGCCAGTTTTTCATAGGAAGTCATATTCACCCATTGTTCTTTCAGCGCTTTTTCTTTCGCCTGCTTTTTAAGCCATTGCTCTACAAGCGTTTGAACGCTTTTTCTCGGGTCTTTTTCACATTGGGCAAGAAATGGGTCTTGTGCATCTTTCACTTCCTGCAAACGGTCTTTAATGTCCTTTACGGTTAATGTATTCACTTTCTCTTCTCCCTTACTCTATGTATCGGTTCGGTCACGAAAAAATAAAGACCCGCATTTCTGCGCGTCTTTACATAGTCGGCTGTTCAAATGACAGCCTACCGAACTTTTCAGTGCGGATATCGCGGATAATGACTTCAGTCGTCTTATCGTAGTTAATGAGCCCCCCGCTCATGAGACAGCCGCGCTTTTCACCTATTGCATCAAACAGCTCTGCAATGTCCTCTGGGATCTCATCAAGGCCGTAACGCTCTTTCAGCCGTTCAGGATAGTGCTCTTCGAGAAAACGAAGGCCAAACACAGCCACGTCCTGCAGATTGATAATCGAGTCTTTAATAGCCCCGGTGACGGCCAGCCTCAAGCCGACAAGCTCATCCTCAAACTTTGGCCATAAAATCCCCGGTGTATCCAATAGCTCTAATTCTTTCCCGACTTTGACCCACTGCTGAGATGTCGTAATACCAGGTCTGTCTCCCGTTTTTGCTATATTTTTCTTTGCCAGCCGGTTGATAAGCGTTGATTTTCCGACGTTTGGAATGCCGATAATCAAAGCGCGAATTGCTCTCGGCTTCACACCTTTTGCCCTCATCCGGTCAAATTTTTCTTGAAGGATCTCTTTTGATGCCGGCACAATTTGATTTAGGCCTTGTCCGTTTACAGAATTAATGGACAAGGAGCGGATCCCCTGGTTCTCAAAGTGCTCTTTCCACTGCTGTGTAACTGCCGCATCAGCTTTGTCGACCTTGTTTAACAGCATAATTCGCGGCTTATTTTTTAAAATATCTTCAATCATTGGGTTTCTTGATGACATTGGAATTCTGGCATCGACCAATTCATATACTATATCGATTAATTTTAATTTTTCGGTTACTTCCCTTCTTGCCTTTGCCATATGGCCCGGGAACCATTGAATTGTCATGTGACACGAACACCGCCTTTATCTCTTCAGTATGCATGATTCTTTGTTGTCCTTTATGTATTTTACGATGCCTGTCCGGCATTTTCAAATTCTGTATAAAAAAAGAGCTTGTTACAGGTAACAAGCTCTTTTCGTTCGTTATCATTATCGTCTGATCTCTTTAATACGAGCCGCTTTTCCGCGAAGTTCACGCAGGTAGTAAAGCTTAGCACGGCGTACTTTACCGTAACGTACAACTTCGATTTTCGCGATTTTTGGTGTGTGTACAGGGAAAGTACGTTCAACGCCAACACCGTAAGAAATCTTACGAACTGTGAACGTTTCGCTGATTCCACCACCACGACGCTTAATCACAACACCTTCAAAGATCTGGATACGCTCACGGTTACCCTCAACAACTTTAACGTGTACACGTAAAGTGTCACCAGGACGGAACGCAGGAAGATCAGTACGAAGCTGTTCTTTTGTGATATCTTCAATTAGTTTTTGCATCGTTTTCAACTCCTTCCAACAGATGCTCTTGGCCACAAAACCCGGCACAGCGGAACATCGTTTTCAAGCTTGCAGCGGATGAGCCCGCTTAAGCCACAAGTAGTATCTTATCACAATTTCATAGCCTATGCAATAAAATCTATTTTTTTTCCCATTCAGAAATCCATTTTCTTTGCTGCTCTGTAAGCGGGTAGTCTTTCAAAAGATCCGGACGTCTTACATAGGTCCTTCTGATCGATTCTTTATTCCGCCATTCTTTGATTTTTGCATGGTTTCCTGATAGAAGTGTTTCAGGCACTTTTAAACCTTTGTAATCTGCCGGTCTTGTATAATGCGGGTGTTCTAAAAGGCCGGTGCTGAATGAATCCTCAATATGGGAAGCCTCTTTGCCCAGCACACCCGGTAGCAGTCTGACCACACTGTCTGCAATCATCATTGCGGGAAGCTCGCCGCCCGTCAGAACAAAATCGCCAATGGATATTTCATCTGTTACCAGATGTTCGCGAATGCGTTCATCATAGCCTTCATAGTGGCCGCAAATAAACAGCAAATGCTCTTCCTTTGCTAATTGTTCGGCTTTTTTTTGGGTAAAACGCTCACCCTGCGGACAAACGAGGATAATACGCGGAGCAGCTGCTGCCTTTGATGTCAGATCCTCGACCGCGTCAAAAACAGGCTGAGGCTTGAGAACCATGCCTGCGCCGCCGCCATAAGGATAATCATCAACAGTATTGTGCTTGTTATCAGAATACTCCCGGAAATTCACGACCTGAAACTGCACCGCATCTTTGTCCTGGGCTTTTTGAAGAATCGATGAGCCAAGCACACCTTCAAACATTTCGGGAAACAGCGTCAAAAAGTCGATTTTCATTCGTCTATTAATCCTTCCATGAGTTCAATCTCTATTTTCTTTTCGCTGACATCGATATGTTTGACCACTGATTCAATGTAAGGAATGAGTGCGTCTTTTTTCCCTTTTCGGCCGATAACCCAAACGTCATTAGCTCCAGGCGTCAAAATTTCTTTAACCTTTCCGATAAGTTCACCGTCTTCGGTAAATACTTCGCACCCAATGATTTCGTGGAAATAAAATTCTCCTTCATTCAGCTCTCCTAAATCTTCTTCAGGCACTTTAATGATTGCGTTTTTCAGTCCCTCTACTTCATTCAGGCTTTGTCTTTCTTTAAACTGCAGCAGATGAAATTGCTTATGCAGTCTGTGCGTGTTTACTGTTACTTCCACTGGTTCGTTACTTCCGTCCATAAACAAATACAGCGTGTTGCCCGGCTTATACCGTTCTTCGGCAAAATCTGTTTTCGAAATCACCCGCACTTCGCCTTTGATTCCGTGGGTGTTTACGATTTTACCTACATGAAACCATCGCTTTGTCATATGATCACCTCTGGCGAATTTCAATTACTTTTCCGTCTTTTATGACGATGGTATTTGCTGCTGTTTTCTCGTGCCAGTCATCCCCGGCTTCAATTGTCAGCAGTGCATCGACTTCCTTTTCTTTCATTTCACTGCCAAGCGGCAACGTATGTACTTGAGAAATTTGAAAATCGATTATTTTGATATTGTCTTTTCGCTTTTCTATTGCCTTTTTAAATTGTTCAATCATATCTGGGTTTTGCTGTTCTTTCTCATGTTTTCTAAGCTGAAAATAGAGCTGGCTGCATTCTCGTTCAAGCATTTGTTTCTTTTCGGCAAAAGAAGCTAAAAGCTTTTCTTTGCTGCGCTCGGTTAAGACTTGCATAACGGCTACACGGTGAATAATTTGCATCGCACCAAGCTCCCCGCTTTTAAAACTTTTTTGGCTCGGGCATTATCTATTTTGCCTAAGCTTCTATCAGTTTACCCTTTTTTTGCGTGTAAAAAAAGGGGAGGTGCCGGCCCTCTCCCTTTTAGTCAAATATCTCAAATTGAACTTTCTTAGAAGACTGTGCGCCAGCTGCAAATACAGCTGTTCGAATCGCTTTTGCAGTCCGGCCTTGCTTTCCGATAACTTTACCGGTATCTGACTTATGGACAGATAAGCGCAGCGCAATCTTTTGATCGGTTTCTTCTCTTATGACGCGAATGTCATCTGGATGATCAACAAGCGGCGTCACAATTCGGACAATCAAATCTTCCAAGTGTTGATCAGTCATTACTTGCCTTGTTTAGCGTTGTGGAATTTTTCCATGATTCCTTGGCTAGAGAACAAGTTGCGAACTGTATCAGATGGTTTCGCTCCAGTTTGAAGCCATTTAAGAGCAAGCTCTTCGTCGATTTTTACTTCCGCTGGTTTTGCAACCGGGTTGTAAGTTCCGACTGTTTCGATGAAACGACCGTCACGTGGTGAACGAGAATCTGCTACAACAATACGATAGAAAGGAGATTTTTTTGCTCCCATACGTTTTAAACGAATTTTTACTGCCATTTTACTAGCACCTCCGAAAATATTTCAACAAGATAGTATATTAACAATGATAAAAGTGTTTGTAAAGTGTTTTTTCTTAACAACGGTTTTATCATGTATAACCGATTACATAAAAGGCAACTTAAACCCTTTTTTCTTACCTTTTGACATGTTTGTCATCTGCTTCATCATTTTTTTCATTTCTTCAAACTGCTTAAGCAGACGGTTGACCTCCTGGACGGATGTCCCGCTTCCTTTCGCAATCCGCTTCCGCCGGCTGGAATTGATAATATCCGGCTGTTCTTTTTCAAGAACAGTCATTGATTTGATGATCGCTTCCACATGATTCAGCTGCTTTTCATCAACCTGGATGTTTTTCAAGCCTTTCATTTTACCTGCACCCGGCATCATTTGCAGAAGCTCATCAAGCGGCCCCATGTTTCTGACCTGCCCGAGCTGCTCCAGAAAATCGTCCAATGTGAAGCTCATTGTTCTCATTTTTTGTTCCAGCTCTTTGGCTTTGTCTTCATCAACACTGGCCTGTGCTTTTTCGATCAATGTCAGCACGTCACCCATGCCGAGAATCCTTGATGCCATGCGTTCAGGATGGAACGATTCTAATGCATCAAGCTTTTCGCCTAAACCGGCGAATTTAATCGGCGTGTTTGTGACCGCGCGAATAGAAAGCGCAGCACCGCCGCGTGTGTCTCCATCAAGCTTAGTTAACACAACACCGGTTAAACCGAGCTGTTCATTAAAGCTTTTGGCAACATTCACAGCGTCCTGACCCGTCATTGAATCGACGACAAGGAAGATTTCTTCCGGATTGGCGATTTCTTTCACGTTAGTCAGCTCATCCATCAGTTCATGGTCAATATGCAAGCGGCCTGCCGTATCCAAAATGACATAGTCATAGTGTTCTTCCTTGGCTTTTTTAATAGCCTGTTTAGCTATTTCTACAGGGCTGACCTGATCACCAAGGGAGAAAACAGGCATGTCAAGCTGTTTGCCGAGCGTTTCCAGCTGCTTAATTGCGGCTGGACGGTAAATATCGGCAGCAACCAGCATCGGTTTGCGATTATGCTTTTTGCGCAGCAGATTCGCCAGCTTACCGCTTGTTGTCGTTTTACCGGCACCTTGGAGACCGACCATCATAATAACAGTCGGCGGCTTTTTTGCGACGGCGATTTTGCTCTCTTCGCCGCCCATCAGCTCAGTCAGTTCCTCTTTAACAACTTTAATGACCTGCTGGCCGGGCGTCAGACTTTTCATGACGTCTTGGCCTACAGCGCGTTCACTTACTTTTTTAACAAAATCCTTGACTACTTTAAAGTTAACGTCAGCCTCAAGCAGCGCAAGACGAACCTCACGCATCATTTCTTTAACATCTTGTTCGCTGACTTTCCCTTTTCCGCGGATTTTAGAAATCGTCTGCTGCAGTCGGTCGGCTAATCCTTCAAATGCCATAGTTTGCCGCCTCCTAATCTAATTTCTCAAGCGCTTCAATCAGAGCTGTAATTTCTTCCTCTTCTTTTGAACCGGAAGCAAGCTCCTTCAGCTTATTAAACATCTCTTTACGCTCCTGAAACTTTTTCAAAAGGAGCAGCTTTTCTTCATATTGTTCAAGCATCGCTTCTGTTCGTTTGATGTTATCATAAACAGCTTGTCTTGAAACCTCATATTCTTCGGCTATTTCGCCTAGGGAGAAATCGTCCAAATAATAAAGCGACATATAGCTCTTCTGTTTTGACGTCAACAACGACTGATAAAAATCAAACAGATAGTTCATTCTCGTTGTCTTTTCAAGTGACATTTGAGCTCTCCCCTTTGTTAAGTCAAATCCCTTTACGATAACTTAGTTTACACGGTTTTATCGAGACTGTCAAGTTTTTATCTTGTCAAAGGATTGGTTGCTTTTTTGCTAAATATCATCCAATTTATTCCGATATTGTATATGAACCTATTTAAAAGGAGGATGTCTTATGAAAAAAATCGGTTTATTGTTTATGCTGTGTTTGGTACCCATATTTACAATCATTTTCCCGGCACAACATGCAGACGCTGCTGAGGTGCCTTATAAAGCTTCAATCACAAATATCAGCACAGATGGAGGGGTTTACGGTAAAATCAATTACGGGCAAGGACAATTTTGGCGAGTCAAGTACAATATTACAATAAGCGGCAAATTACTCGACCAAAACGGACAGCCCGTGCCAAACGCTCCAGTAAAATTTGAAGCAGATACGAAGGTCGGAAATACAACAAAAACAGCTTCAGGAATAACCGATGCAAACGGAACATTTGAGGTTCCAATGTATGTGGGGCCAGCTGCAGGGTATTATACGTATTACACATCTGTTTCCGTTCATTACTATGACATCATCCCGTTCAGAGTTTATTCAGAAGATTCGAGATTGGTATCCACAGATAACAGCCTTTATCATTTCGCCTATCAAGTGAGAAGATAAAAAAGAAAAAGGCCCCAAAATATGAGGGCCTTTTTTTAATCGTCGGCTTTTTCCACTAAATCTGAAAAGAGTCCGTACACATACGATTCAGGATCAAATTCCTGAAGATCATCAACTTTTTCTCCTAACCCGACTAGTTTAACCGGGATTTGAAGCTCGTTGCGGATCGCAAGAACGATTCCGCCTTTTGCCGTACCGTCAAGCTTCGTTAAAGCAATGCCGGTAACGTTTGTTGCTTTAGAGAACTCTTTCGCTTGCGCCATGGCGTTTTGGCCAGTTGTGGCGTCAAGGGCAAGCAGTACCTCATGCGGCGCTTCAGGAACTTCTCTTTCGATAACGCGTTTCACTTTTTCAAGCTCTTTCATCAGGTTTACTTTGTTTTGGAGACGCCCTGCCGTATCACAAATTAATACATCGGCATTTCTTGCTTTCGCAGCATGTACAGCATCGTAGATGACAGCCGCAGGATCGCTGCCGGCCGTCTGCTTAATGACTGGCACTCCCGTACGCTCTCCCCATACTTCCAGCTGTTCAATGGCTCCCGCTCTAAATGTATCTCCGGCAGCAAGTACAACAGATTTTCCTTCTTGCTTCAGTTTATGGGCAAGCTTTCCAATTGTTGTCGTTTTGCCGACTCCGTTTACACCTACCAGAAGGATAACATTTAAACGCCCATCTTGAATATCCAACTCAGAAATTTGCTCATCTCCGCTGTTATAAATCTCGACCAGTTTCTCAGAAATAACAGATTGGACTTCCATCGGATCTTGAATATTTCTGCGTTTCACTTCTTTTTTCAGCTCATCTATTAATTCCATAACGGTTGTAAAACCGACATCCGCACTGATGAGAACCTCTTCAAGCTCTTCGAAGAAATCCTCATCCACTTTACGGTAACGGGATACAAGATCATTCACTTTGTTTTGAAAGGAGTTTCTTGTTTTTTCAAGGCCATCCTTAAACTTTTCAGATACGGAATCTGTCTGTTTTGTGATTTTCTCTTTTAATTTTTTAAAAAAGCTCATCTTTTTAACCTCTTTCCTCGTTACTGAACGAATTCTTTTGTTTCTTCCAGCTTCACTGAGATTACCTTGGAAACACCGGATTCCTGCATTGTTACGCCGTATAGCACATCCGCTTCCTCCATGGTTCCTTTTCTGTGGGTAATCACGATAAACTGGGTATCGCTGCTGTATTTTTTTAAATACTGTGCAAATCGGAACACATTCGCTTCGTCAAGCGCAGCCTCTACTTCGTCAAGGACGCAAAACGGCACAGGACGAACCTTTAAAATTGAGAATAAGAGCGCTATAGCAGTTAGCGCACGCTCTCCGCCTGACAGAAGATTTAAGTTTTGCAGTTTTTTCCCCGGCGGCTGTGCGATAATCTCAACTCCTGAATGAAGCAGATCGTTAGGATCAGTGAGCCTCAGTTCAGCTCGCCCTCCTCCAAATAAGGAGCGGAAGACGTGATCAAAGTGTGAGCGGATTTGGACGAATGTGTCATTAAAGCGTTTCGTCATTTCTTCATCCATTTCTTCAATCACTTGGAACAGGGTATTTTTCGCTTCAGTCAAATCTTCTTTTTGTTCTGACAGAAACTTATACCGTTCGTTGACTCTCTCAAACTCGTCTATGCTTCCGAGGTTTACGGTACCCAGCTCTTCGATTGCCAGTTTAATTAGCTTCACGCGCTTTCTTGCTTCCTCTGGATCAGTTTCAAGCTGATATTTCTCTTTTGCACCCTCAAAAGACAGGCTGTATTCCTCACGTAAGTACTGAAGTAAGTTATCAAGCTCAACTTCCATTCGGCCGAGTTTGACTTCTTCGTCTTTTAAGAGCGTCGTTTTTTGTTTATAGAGGCGTTTCATTTCTTTCAGCTCACGCTCATAAGTATCAAGCCCATGCTGAAGCTTGATACGCTGATCGCGTCTTAACGCAATAAGTTCGATCGTTTTCGTTTTGTCATTCAATTTATGTTTTGCGGCCTCTTCAAGCTTTTCTTCACCGCTGGTGCTTGATGACATCTCTGACGTTAAGAAGCTTAAGTCCTCTTTCGCTTCTTTTAACGCAAACTCTGTTTCTGTAAGCTCTTTCTTTAATCTGGCAAGGTTGTCCTCTTCACCCTTACATGCCTGCTCTTTTTTGGCAGCTGTGATTTTCAGCTCAGTCAGCTCGTTGGAGAGTGACTCTTTTGTTGAGGATTGTGTTTGTTTTTGTTTCGTTAGTCTGTCAATATCCTCTTCAAGCTGTTTCATCTTTTCTGACACGGCAGAAAGCTCTTCTTCCAGCTTGCGTTTGCGCGTTTTCTTCTCTTCATCGCTTTCTGACAGAGCAGATTTTTCTTGATCATAGAGCTCTAAATGGGTATTGATATTTTTCTCAGCAACTTGAAGTTCGTACAGCTGCCCTTTTACATCCTGCTGCTTTAATCTTAAGCCTTCCCCGGTCTCTCTTAAGTCAGCCAGTTTTTTCTCCATATCCTGAATGGATTGCTTAAGGGTTTTGACTTCTTGTTCAAGCAGTGCTGTTTTCTCTTCCATTTCAGCGAGCCGTTTGCTCACATCTTCAAGCTCCCTGCTTCTTCCTAGCAGTGAGTTATTTTTCTTTTTAACCGCGCCGCCCGTCATTGATCCCCCCGGATTCACGACATCTCCCTCAAGGGTTACGATGCGGTACCGGTGCCCCAGAAGCTTTGCTAGTTCGTTTGCTCCCTTTAAATCCTCTGTGATCAGCACGGTTCCAAGAAGGTTCTGGATGATGCGCCGATACGCAGGATCAAATGTGACAAGTTCACTGGCAACCCCGAGAAATGACGAATGCTGAGCTGCTGTTTCCGCATCCCGGCTTTGAAGCTGGCGGTCTTTAATAACAGAAAGAGGCAGAAACGTCGCCCGGCCGAAGGAATTCTGTTTTAAATATTGAATCGCTTTACGGGCAGACTGTTCGTCGTCGGTCACGACATGCTGGGCAGAAGCGCCGAGCGCAATTTCAATGGCCGTTTCATACTTCTGTTCTGTTGAGATGAGCTCAAGGACCGCTCCGCGAATACCGCCAAGGCGCTCTTTCGCTTTCAGCACTTCTTTAACGCCTTGATAAAAGCCGGAGAAATCCCCCTGCATCGTCTCAAGCATGTCCTTTTTCGATCTCGCTTGCTGAACGTATTGGTACGCCTGATACAGTGCAGATTCATTTTTTTCGTATTGGCGCTTTTTCTGCTCATATTTTGTCTGCATATCACGATAAGCACTAACTTGGCTGTGAATCTCCTGCTCGATTCGGGCAAACTCCGTTTCATATGCTGCTTTTCGCGCAGAAATATCGCGCCGTTCCTGAAGATGCTTTTCATTGTTGTCCGCAAGCCTTTGCAATACAACAGCCGATTGGGACATCTGGTCATCCAGCAGCTGGAGCTCATTGCGTATCGAAGCCTGGCTGTTCAACAGCTCAAAGTAATCGCTTTTCAGCTGCTCAATTTTCTCTTCGACATTTTCATTGTGAAGACTGAGAGCCTGTTGCTTTTCTTTTACCTGAGCCCTTAACTGTTTCACCTCTGCCTGAAGTGTTTCGAAGATAGCTTCCTGCTTCGCAAGCTCTTCTTTCAGCACCGTTTCTTTTTGTTGAAACTGTATAATAGCTTCTTCAAGCTGTTCTTGGTTTTGCACAGCGTTTTTCTTACGTTCTTTCAGGACTTCTTTACGGCCTTCAAGCTTTTCCAGCTCTTCACTCGTCACCAATAGGACCTGCTGGAGCTCATTTACTGATTCATCAAGCGCTTGAATTTTGTCTCGCGTATCCTCAATCTTTGCTTCTTTGGCAGAGATCGCAGACGATTCAGCGAGCTCTTCTTCCTTAGCGAGCTGCACTTTCTCTTTAAGAGTTGACCATTTCCCATGCAGCTCTTCGATATCATAGGCAGTCAGCGCAATTTCAACATGCTCCAGCTCTTTCTTTTTTTCCAGGTAGTCTTTCGCTATTGATGCTTGAATTTTAAGAGGTTCAACCTGTCCTTCAAGTTCATGTAATATATCTTCAACCCGGTTTAAATTGTCCTGTGTCTCAAACAGTTTATTTTCTGCTTTTTTCTTTCTTGTTTTATATTTAAGCACCCCGGCCGCTTCTTCAAAGATGCTGCGGCGATCCTCCGCTTTGCTGCTAAGGATCTCTTCCACTTTCCCTTGACTGATAATAGAAAATGCTTCTTTCCCAAGGCCAGAGTCCATAAATAAATCAATAATATCTTTTAAGCGGCAAGGCTGATTGTTAATCAGAAACTCACTCTCGCCTGATCTGTATACACGTCTTGTGACACTGACCTCATGGAAGTCAATCGGCAAGAAATGATCATCATTATCAAGAGTAAGCGTAACTTCAGCTAGATTTAATCGTTTTCTCGAATCACTGCCGGCAAAAATAATGTCTTCCATTTTTCCGCCGCGAAGAGACCGTGCTGATTGTTCACCGAGAACCCAGCGAATGGCATCTGTGATGTTGCTTTTTCCGCTTCCGTTTGGGCCGACAACAGCTGTCACGCCTTTAACAAAGTCTACAGAAATCCGTTCTGCAAATGATTTAAATCCTATAACGTCTAAACGTTTGAGGAACATAGCGATCCTCCTTATGTAATAAGTATTTCAATTCTATCATAAAACATGGGTGAAATAAGACGGCATACATACTGAAATCCCCCTTATGATTCAGGGGGATTTTATTGTCTCGTATGGTGTTTTTGCAATTTAGCTAAAGCTTCCTGAGCAGCGTGCTGTTCGGCTTCTTTCTTTGAACGGCCGTTTCCGACTCCGAGTGGTTCACCTTTTAGAGATACGATGGCTTCAAATTCACGGTTATGCGCAGGTCCTTTTTCGTTGGAGATTTTATACTCCAAAGAGCCTTTGCCGTCCCGCTGCACATATTCTTGCAGCTGGCTTTTGAAATCCATCACATGAGAAAAAGCACCATCGTTAATTTTAGGGAACACATAGACTTTTAAGAAACTTTCGACCGGCTCTAATCCCTGGTCAAGGTACAAGGCTCCGATAAATGCCTCAAAGACATCCGCCAATAGTGCAGGACGCTTTCTTCCGCCTGTCATTTCCTCACCTTTACCCAAGAGGACAAGGTCGCCGAATGACAATTCGTGGGCCAATGAAACGAGAGACGGTTCGCATACAATCGCGGCTCTCAGCTTCGTCAAATCTCCTTCACTCATAGCCGGATACTTGGCAAATAAGAATCTGGAGATCGTCAGTTCCAAAACAGCGTCACCTAAAAATTCAAGCCTTTCATTATCCTCATACGGCTTTTTCCGATGCTCATTCACATAAGATGAATGTGTAAATGCTTGATACAAAAGCTTTTCATTTTGAAAGTGAACCGAAATCCGTTCTTGAAACTCTTTAAACTGTTCTACTTTTTTATAGAACTTTTTTTTATCTTTATAATGTGAGTGTTTTGACATAGTAACCTCCATAGGCACATCAGGTTCACCGCGCTTCTCTGACTAAACCGGATACAGCGCGCGTAAAAGCGGCATGCTGTAATAACTGCACGAATAAAGGGCTAAAGCCCCGCGTTTCGGCGGGACTTTTAGCATCAGCTTATTGCTGGTTTTGTATGTAGTTCACAGCGTCGCCGACTGTTGCAATCTTTTCAGCATCTTCGTCAGAAATTTCCATATCAAACTCGTCTTCAAGTTCCATAACAAGCTCAACTACATCTAGGGAATCAGCACCTAAGTCTTCCTTGAAAGAAGCTTCAAGTTTGACGTCTGCTTCATCAACGCCAAGGCGATCTACGATGATTTTCGTTACACGCTCTAATGTGTCTGCCATAGCAATTCACCTCCCCTCAAGTATTATAGTGGATTCGTTTTTAAAAAACTAGAGAAACTATGATGAAATTTCGAGAAAAAACTTACATCACCATTCCGCCGTCAATATGTAGCGTTTGGCCAGTCATGTAACGAGCTCCCTCTGAAGCAAGGAACGTGACAACGCTGCTGACGTCACCAGGTTCGCCAAAGCGTGCGAGCGGAATTTGTTTCAGCATTTCGTCTTGAACGTCTTTTGCAAGCTTATCTGTCATATCAGTTGAGATAAATCCAGGCGCAATCGCATTTACCGTAATATTGCGGCTTGCGAGCTCTTTAGCAGAAGATTTTGTTAAACCGATTACGCCGGCTTTTGCAGCCACGTAGTTGGCTTGTCCAGGATTTCCGCTGACACCGACGATAGACGATACGTTAATAATTCGGCCTGAACGCTGTTTCATCATTTGTCTTGTAACAGCTTTTGTGCAGTTAAAAACACCCTTCAGGTTAATGTTAATGACATCATCCCATTCATCTTCTTTCATTCTCATGATAAGGTTGTCTCTTGTAATTCCGGCATTATTAACTAGAATATCAATCGCAGAGAAAACAGAAAGCGTTTCTTTTATCATGTTTTGTACATCTTCGGGATTTGATACATCCGCTTTGACAGCAATTGCTTTTCTGCCCATTGATTTGATTTCATCTACCACTTCATTTGCTTTCGCTTCATTGCCGGAGTAGTTGACGACAACGTTCGCCCCGCTTTTTGCCAGGTCAAGGGCGATTGAGCGGCCGATTCCGCGGGATGCGCCAGTGACAATAGCTGTTTTGTCATTAAGCATTTTCATTTTCCTCCTTAAGCGTTTGAATTGCCAGCTCGATCGTTTCCGGATCTGATACAGCAATTGTTTTTAAGCGTCTGTTTACTTTTTTCACAAGGCCTGAAAGCACTTTTCCGGGACCGATTTCAACAAAAGTCGTCACACCCTCTGCAATCAGCTTGTTTATGCTTTCCTCAAAACGAACAGGAGAATAGAGCTGCTCAATGAGTTTCTCTTTGATTTCTGCTTTTTCAGTCATGACGTCAGCAGAAACATTTGAGATGACCGGAACGCCAGCGTCTTTTATGTCACAGGAGTCCAATACTTCTTTTAGCTTTTCAGCAGCAGGCTTCATCAGTTCGGAATGGAACGGACCGCTTACTTCAAGCGGAATGGCACGTTTTGCACCGTTCTCTTTTGCCTGTTCAGATGCAAGCTCTACACCTTTAGCTGTTCCAGAAATAACAATTTGTCCAGGACAGTTGAGATTTGCAAGCTGTACAAGATGGCCTTCCTCCGTGACTTTATCGGTTACTTGCTTTAATGCTTCGGCATCCATGCCAAGAATCGCGGCCATCGCTCCTTCGCCAGCAGGAACTGCTTCATTCATAAACTCTCCGCGTTTTCTGACGGTATAAACAGCATCTTTGAAAGACAGCGCGCCAGACGCAACAAGTGCGGAATATTCACCGAGGCTGTGTCCTGCTGTGAAATCAGGTGTAATGCCTGATTCTTTAAATTTCTCAAGAACAGCAATGCTTGTCGTCAGTAAAGCAGGCTGCGCATTGTATGTAAGTGTTAACTCTTTGGCATCACCTTCAAAAATCAGTGAGCTTAGTTTTGTTTCCAATGTTTCATCCGCTTCATCGAACAGACGCTTTGCAGCAGGCACCTGCTCATAAAGCTCTTTCCCCATGCCGATAAATTGTGATCCCTGTCCCGGGAACAAAAACGCAATTTTACTCATGATGTAAAAACCTCCAGACTATTCAACTGTTTTTTCTTCTTTAACTTCTTCCTGAATGAGCGCAGCCACATTTTGGGTGACCATCTCTCTTGCTTGACGAATCGCATGAAATATAGCATTCGAATCTGATGAGCCGTGCGCCTTGATCACAGGCGCTTTTAAGCCGAAAAGACTTGCTCCGCCATAATTCGAATACTCCATTTTCATTTTCATTTCTTTCAACTTTGGCTTCAGCACAGCTGCTGCAAGCTTTGATGTGAGATTAGACGTCATTACTTCTCTCATCATCTTAAAAATAGATAACGCAGAACCTTCGAGCGTTTTGAGTGTAACATTCCCGGTAAAGCCGTCTGTTACTACAACATCCGCCACATCATCTAAGAGGTCTCGCGCTTCCACATTTCCGATAAAATGAATGTTTGCTGTTTCTTTTAATAGTTGAAACGTCTGCTTCGTCAGTTCGTTTCCTTTTTTATCTTCTGTTCCGACATTTAAAAGCCCGACTCTCGGTGAAGTGACTCCGCGCACTTGCTGAGAATAAACAGAACCCATGATGGCGTATTGAACGAGGTGCTCCGGTTTGGCATCGACATTGGCGCCGACATCAAGGAGAAGAAAACCGTCTCCTGAAACAGTCGGAAGTGTCGGGGCAAGCGCCGGGCGGTCAATCCCTTTAATTCTTCCGACAATAAACAGACCGGCTGTCATTAACGCACCGGTATTCCCTGCTGAAATGCAGGCGTCAGCTCTGTTTTCGGCAACTTCCTGCGCCATAAGGACCATAGATGAGTTCTTTTTTCTTCGTACGGCACGGACCGGTTCATCTGTAGGCTCAATCACTTCATCTGCGTGCAGCACCGTGATGCGATCTGATGTTGTTGTTAAATGTGATTCTATCGTTGTTTTGTCACCGACAAGTGTGATATGGAGATCATCAAATGCCTCTATACCCTTTATAACTCCGTCAATAACGGCTTTGGGAGCGTGGTCTCCTCCCATTGCATCTACAGATATTCTCATGCATGCTCCACCTTTATGAATGTTTTGAACGGTACATGTCAAAATGTCCAGAAAAAACAATTTCTTCGCCGACATAGCTGTTCACTTCGACAACTGTTCTTCCTTTTCCTTTTTCGACGGCCGTCACTTTCGCTTTCGCTACGACACGTTCACCCTGCTTTACCTGTCTTGTAAAGCGGATGTCCGCACTTGCAGTCAGCGCCAGCTCGTCATCAATGACTGCAACAGCCAAAGAATTCGCCTGCGCAAATAAATGGTGGCCTCTCGCAATCTGATTCCGGCTGAACACATGCTCCTGCTTTATTTCTAAAATGGATATCGCCTGATCATCCAGCTCAAGGTCAATAATTTCTCCGATCACTTCATCAAGTGACAGGGATTTCACTTCATCTTCAAGCGTTTTCTCTGCCACGTTCTTAATTCTTTCTCTCAGCTCCGGTATGGAAAGCTCTAAGCGGTCCAAACGTATCGTCTGGATGCTCACCCCAAATTTACCTGCTAATTCTTCATCTGTAATAAAAGGGGTTACTTGGATCGTCTGCTGAAGTAATTCCTGGCGTTCTCTCTTATTTCTTCTCATATCTAAACACCATCCGGACAATTAAGACTAGGTACTAATAGTAGTATATAATTTCATAGATTGGAATGCAACGATTGTTTCTGGCTGAACACCAAAAACTTCTGGTACTCAGCTTAATTTTTCCCCGTCCATTACTCCGCTCTTCAGCAATTGTTCTCTCAGCACACCGTATTCCGGCTCCTTCCAGAACGCATCAGAAGCCACAAGATTCGCTGCATCTTGCCTTGCCGTTTCAAGCGCCCTGTAATCATGAACCATGTCCGCTACCTTGAATTCAGGCATTCCGCTTTGTTTTTTCCCGAAGAAATCTCCCGGGCCTCTCAGTTCCAGATCCTTTTCAGACAGCTCGAAGCCGTCGTTGGTCTCGGACATAATTCTCATCCGTTCTTTCCCTGTTTCTGATTTAGGATCGGCCATCAGAATGCAGAAAGATTGGTGCTCGCCCCGTCCGACACGGCCGCGCAATTGGTGAAGCTGTGACAGCCCGAAACGATCGGCGTCATAAATCACCATAATAGTTGCATTCGGAACATTCACGCCGACCTCAACAACAGTGGTTGATACGAGAATTTGACACTGATTCGCGCTGAATTCTCTCATGACCTGATCTTTTTCATCGGAATGCAGCTTTCCGTGCATAAGTCCGACGTTCCATTTTCCCCGAAAAATGTCAGATAGCATATTGTACACGTCAATGGCGTTTTGCACATCGAGCTTGTCTGATTCTTCAATCAGCGGGCAGATAATATAGGCCTGTCTGCCCTGCTTTAATTCTTTTTCGACAAATGCCAAAATACGGTCCAGCATATCATGCTTTACCCAATAGGTTTCGATTTGTTTTCGCCCCGCCGGCATTTCATCTATGACAGATACATCCATTTCACCGAACACTGTGATGGCTAACGTTCTTGGGATTGGAGTGGCTGTCATAAAGAGAACATCGGGATCCTGCCCTTTATTCCGAAGCTTTTTACGCTGCTCAACTCCAAATCGATGCTGCTCATCTGTGATCACAAGACTTAACGCCTTAAACTCCACGTCATCCTGAATTAAAGCGTGGGTCCCTACAAGAATATCAATCTCTCCCGCCTCAAGACGTTCAAGCAGTTCTTTTCGCCGCTTCCCTTTAACAGAGCTTGTCAAAAGGGCCACACTGACATCCCACTTTTCAAATAGTGAAACGAGCGAATCCGCATGCTGTTCGGCCAGAATTTCTGTCGGCACCATGAGCGCACCCTGGTATCCGGATAGGATGGCGGCGTAAAGCGCAATGGCGGCGACTGCCGTTTTTCCTGATCCAACGTCCCCTTGAAGAAGACGGTTCATTCTGTATGGAGATGACATGTCTGCTGTTATTTCGCGAAGCACTCGCGACTGAGCGTTTGTGAGGGGAAACGGGAGGCTATTAATAAATCTCAGGAGTTCTTCATTTGAAAAACGCTGCCGTATCCCTTGAGTCTGCTCTCTTTCCGCCTTTCGGAACGCTTGCATTTTCAACTGAAACAACAAAAATTCTTCGTAAACAAACCGGCGTCTGGCAAGCTTTAACGCTTCCCTTGTTTCAGGCTGGTGCATTGCTTTTAACGCCTGATGATAGTCCGGCAGCTTATATCGTGTTTTTAACTTTTCCGGAAGAGGATCTAAAAGTGAATCTGAATATTGGGTCAGCGCCTGATGAATAAAGCGTCTCATCATTTTGACGGTAACATTTTCTTTTACAGAATACACTGGTTCAATGCTCTTATCCTCTTGGTGCGGACCGTTTTTCAACTCCTGAACAGAGATGGTTTGGCGGTGCTTGTCCCATTTTCCGGAGACCGTCACAACAGAACCCAGAGAAAGCTTTTTCTTCAAATAAGGCCGGTTGAAACATACGGCTGTAACTAAATAGTGGCCAACAAGAACCCTAAATGTCAGCCTGTTTCGTTTCTTTCCGTAATAGGTAAGAGAAGGCTCTGAATGAACCTTCCCTTCGACTGTAACTCTTTCATCATGCTTTACTTCTTCTAAATCCCTCAGCTCGTAGTCATCATAGCGATAAGGGAAATAATTCAGAAGATCAGAAATGTCATAAATACCAAGTTCATTCAATGTTTTTTCTGTTTCCGGCCCAATACCCTTAATGTTAGCTATACTAGTTTGCTGATGTTGTTTCACTTGAACCTAGCGCTCCTCCGAAAATTTTTTTCTCTAATTCTCTTCCTGTCGGTGTTGCTGCTAAACCGCCCTGGCCTGTTTCTCTAAGCGCAGTGGGCATCGTTTGGCCAATTTTATACATGGCATCGATAACCTCATCACATGGAATGCGGCTTGTAATGCCTGCCAATGCCATATCAGCAGCAATCATCGCATTTGAAGCGCCCATTGCATTCCGTTTTACGCAAGGGACTTCAACAAGCCCCGCAACAGGATCACACACTAGACCGAGCATATTTTTTAATGTAATGGCCATGGCCTCCGCGCTTTGTTCGGGTGTTCCGCCTGCCATTTCAACAATCGCCGCAGCAGCAATGCCTGAGGCTGATCCAACCTCTGCCTGACATCCCCCGGCGGCGCCAGAAATACTTGCGTTATTAGCCACGACAAATCCGAAAGCCCCGGCTGTAAATAAAAAGCGGATCATTTGTTCTCTTGTTGGGTTCAGCTGTTCTTTTACTGCAAATAACGTGCCAGGCACCACACCGGCAGAACCTGCAGTCGGTGTCGCACAAATCGTTCCCATAGCCGCATTTACTTCATTTGTTGCAACAGCTTTTGATACAGCATCTAAAATAAGCGGGCCAGACAGGCTTTTACCCGATCGAATGTAGGCCTGTAATTTAACGGCGTCACCGCCTGTTAAGCCCGTTTGGCTCGCAACTCCCTCGAGACCTTTCTGGACCGCAGCCTCCATAACAGTCAGATTGTGGTCCATCTGCTGAAAAATCTCTTCTTTTGTTTTTTCTGTTACTTCCATCTCTTGCGCGATCATCACTTCAGAGATGGATATTTGCTTTTCTTTAGTAATCTCAATTAATTCCTTTACATTACGAAACATAACTGGCTCCTCCTGACCTTTCGCTAGTCAGCAATCTTTGTCACTTGAATAATATTCGGCAGCTTCGACAGCTCGTCGAGAACGTGGTCGTCAATATTTTGATCGACTTCTATTGTCATCAAAGCAAGCTGGCCGATATCCTTTCGGGCTACTTCCATATGTCCTACGTTAATTGAAAATTTCGCCAGAACATTGGCAACTCCGGCAATTGTGCCAAACTTGTCATTATGAACAACTAATATGGCTGGATGATTTCCTGACAGCCTGAGATCAAAACCATTTAATTCTGTGATTTCAATCTTTCCTCCGCCAATCGAAATACCCGTCAGCTCGAGCTCTCCCTTTTCATCAGAGATAGTGATTTTGGCTGTGTTCGGATGGACTGGGACAGCGTCTTCAACCCGAAACTCTATATCAATTCCTTTATCTTCGGCAATTTTTATAGCTGTTTTAATTCGTTCGTCGAATGTATCAAAATCAAGCAATCCGCCGATAATCGCGACATCTGTGCCGTGGCCCTTGTACGTTTCCGCAAAAGAACCGTAAAAGGATACAATGATGCGCTCAGGCTCTCTGCCAAATAAACTTCTGGCCACTCTCCCGATTCTCGCCGCTCCCGCTGTATGCGAGCTGGACGGACCGATCATCACCGGGCCGATAATATCAAAAACGCTTCTGTATTTCATGCTATTCCTCCTTATACCAGAGTTTATAAGCGCTTTGTTTTTAGACTAATTGATCAGATATAAAATGGCAAGCGGGCGCGTTACAGCGCTGCCGCACTTAAAAGCAGACATAAGAATAGAAGGGCAATTTGCCCTTCTATTCTGCAGAAACGATATACGAATACAGCGGCTGTTTTCCGTTATGGACCTCAACCTCAATCTCCTCGTACTTTTCACTGAGAAACGCTTCAAGCTCCTCAGTTTCTTCCTGAGACGCATCCTCACCATATAGGATGGTGACAATTTCGTCGTCTTCTCCGATCATTTCTGACAACAGCATTTTCGCGGCTGACAGCTGATCTTCAGCAGTGCCGATAATCGTTCCATTCAGTATCCCCATAAAATCACCTTTTTTAATGTCTTTGCCGTCAATATGAGTATCTCTGACTGAGTACGTCACCTGCCCGCTTTTTACTTGTTGGATGGCGCTGAGCATATTGGCTTTGTTCGCTTCTGCTTCTTGATCCGGATTAAATGCCAGCAGGGCTGACATCCCTTGCGGAACCGTTTTGGCCGGAATGACAAAAACCTTTTCATCCATTACACTGGCCGCTTGGTTAGCTGCCATGATAATGTTGGAGTTATTTGGCAAGATAAACACCGTTTCTGCATGCAGAGATTTTACGGCCTCGACAATATCCTCAGTGCTCGGATTCATAGTCTGTCCGCCTTCGATTACAACAGAAGCGCCGATGCTTTTGAATAAGTCAGAAATGCCTTCTCCCATCGCCACAGTTACAATGCCATACGGCTGCTTTGCCGTTGATTTTTCGTTGTTAGCAGGGTTGCTTTCTTGGCTGATGATGGAGGTATGCTGTTCTCTCATATTCTCTATTTTAATTTTGATTAATTCACCGTAATGCTGGGCATAGTTTAATACATTTCCCGGCTCTTCAGCATGGATATGCACCTTCGCCAGTGATTCATCCGCAATAACTAACAGAGAATCACCAAAATGGCTGAGGTCTTGTCTGAAAGTACCTTCGTCGAATTCTCGTTTTGTCTGATCGAGCCTTACCATCACTTCGGTACAAAAACCAAATTCAATATCTTCGGTATTCATCATGCTTTGCGCGCTTTTATGATGCTCTGCGCTGACCATGTCGTCAAGTGAGGGAAGAACAGCTTTCTGAGGCACAGTTTCACCTCTTAATGAAGCTAGGAAACCTTCATACACACAGAGCAGACCTTTGCCGCCGCTGTCGACGACTCCTACTTCCTTCAGGACAGGAAGCAATTCAGGGGTCCGGTTTAAAGACGCCTCTGCTTCTTCTGTCACTGCAGTCATCAGCATTGTGATATCGGTTTCTTTTTCTGCCAGGGTTATCGCTTTTTTCGCAGCGTCTTTTGCAACTGTTAAAATGGTGCCCTCTACAGGTTTCATGACAGCTTTATACGCCATGTCAACACCTGCTTGCAGCGCAGCGGCAAACTCCAGAGCATTAATTTCTTTTTTTGTTTCAATGCTTTTACTGAATCCGCGGAACAATTGGGACAGGATCACTCCTGAATTTCCGCGCGCTCCCATGAGCAGTCCTTTAGATAACGCGGAGCCTACCTTCCCGATATCATCCGTATTCATTTGCTCCACTTCTCTGGCTCCGGAAGTCATCGACAGATTCATGTTTGTTCCAGTATCGCCGTCCGGCACCGGAAACACATTCAGCGCATCAACCGCACTCGCATTTTGAGACAGATTCTGCGCTCCCGCAAGAATCATCTCGGCAAAGGTTCTGCCGTCTAATGTTCTGATAGACAATCCTACTCCTCCTAACTACGGGTTCGTCACTCGGACACCTTGGACATAAATATTAACAGAGTCCACTTCCAGTCCGATGGTTTGATTTACGGTGTACTTTACTTTTGTTTGGACATTATGTGCCACTTCAGAAATTTTGGTGCCATAGCTGACAATGATATACATGTCAATATGTATCTGTTCTCCTTCTTGGCGAACTTGGACACCCCTGCTGAAATTCTCTTTCCGAAGGATTTCAGTCAGTCCGTCTTTGATCTGGTTTTTAGAGGCCATGCCGACAATGCCGTAACAGTCAATCGCCGCGCCTCCTGCAACCATCGCAATGACTTCATTAGATATATCAATCTGCCCGTACTTCGTTCTTAATTCAATGGACACGCTAGTTCCTCCTTCGAATGCATAGAGTTACAGCTATTCTACTATATGGTTTCCATTATGAAAAGAAAAGACCTGGCCATTGCTGCCCGTCCCTCTACATATACTATAGCACCGCTGTTTCTGCAAGATGTCAAGTGAATTTTCTTGAAAGATGATGAAACAATAGTTGCAAACGTTTTTTAGCTGTGGTAAATTATTTAAAGTATCCATATCGAAAGCATCTCAAGACCATATGAATGTTGAAAAGTAGATGTTTTGTGCAAGTGAGGAGGGAAACAAATGGCACGTAAATGCGTTATTACAGGTAAAAAAACAACAGCTGGGAATAACCGTTCTCACGCAATGAACGCTTCTAAGCGCACTTGGGGCGCGAATCTTCAAAAGGTTCGTATCCTTGTGAACGGAAAACCTAAAAAAGTATATGTATCTGCTCGAGCTTTGAAATCCGGTAAAGTTGAGCGTGTATAACAAAATGAACGCCTGCCTCGATAAGTGGCAGGCGTTTTTATGTGGTGAAAGAGGGCTCTGAACCCCTGGGCTTTAATCTTTTCTAAATGAGCCCAGCATCGCCCGGACAATTCCTCCTAAAAACTTCGGCAATTTAATGGTGTAAAATTTCATTTTTTGTCCCCTCCTATAACGTCCCGTAACCGCCTGTTCATTGGTTTCAGCATGAAAGCACAAGCTAATCCGTGCTTCTTATCATTATTAATATGCCTTTTGCAAACGAAAAAGTACCTCGTGAATGAATGAGTTCGTTACTAATACATAGTGTTGAACCGAGCATAATATGACACTTATTTAGCGGATATTTAAAACCAGTCAGGGTCAGCTCATGTATTTCTTCGGAAAACGGTATGAAAGAGATATATCGCTTGTTTTCATCCTTCTCAACATCATATTCACCGGGAGGAAACATTTGAATATAATTTTGTTTGTCTATCAGCCTAATTTTTATATTCGTTTTTACACCTCTGTACAGAAGCTGAATGTTGCCTAAAAAATGATCAGCTCTGCCGCCTGTAATGCCGAATATCTGAATGATATCCGGCTGCTTTTCCAGTGCCCAATCAAGGGCGAGGTCTAAATCTGTTTGATCTTTTTCTGCTTGATACACATGGAGTGCGGGAGCGGCTTTTTGAATACGGAGGCGTTCTTGCTCTGTTATGCTATCAAAATCTCCAAAGGCTTCATCAGGAATGATCCCGGCATCTAAAAGAGTGACGGTGCCTTTGTCAACACCGATCCAAAGGATGTGCTCAGCCGCCGTATAGCAGGTTAGATCGGGAATGAGATCTTTAGGGCCTCCCGCAACAATATTGATTGTTTTCATTTCTGATTCCTTTCTCTGCATACAGGAAAAAGAGCTTAGGCCTCTGTACGCCCAGCTCTTTTTTCTGCTGCTTATTTACTTCCTCTAATTTCAGAAATTGCTTTTTTGCGGTCGGGCTGGCCATAAACAGCTGAACCGGCAACGAGTAAATTTGCACCCGCTGCAATGACTAACGGAGCGGTTTCCTTGTTGACACCGCCGTCTACTTCAATTAAAAGATCTTTTTTTCCTCTTTCTTCAGCCAATCGCTTAACCTCTTTGATTTTAGGAAGGACGGAATGAATAAATTTCTGCCCGCCGAATCCCGGGTTCACCGTCATCAAAAGAACAAGATCAAGGTCGTCAAAAACGTGCTCGATGACTTGTACAGGCGTATGCGGGTTTAGAACAACACCGGCCTTTACACCTTGTTCCTTAATGAGCTGGATGGTGCGATGCAGGTGCGGACATGCCTCAGCATGCACAGACAGGATATCTGCGCCCGCTTTCGCGAAAGCGGGGATGTAACGATCCGGCTCTTCTATCATTAAATGAACATCAAGCGGCAGATCTGTTACCGGCCGGACAGCTTCTACAATCAGTGGACCGATCGTGATATTCGGGACGAAATGGCCGTCCATGACATCAATATGAATAATATCGGCCCCGCCCTTTTCTACATCTTTAATCTCATTGCCTAAAGCGGCAAAATCAGCGGAAAGAATAGATGGTGCAACCTTTATCATTATGCTAATACCTCGGCTTTCTGTCTTTAATCTCCGTCATAAATTCAACATAATGGTCATAGCGGTACTGCTTTAAATCCCCGTCTTTAACGGCTTGTTTCACCGCACATTTCGGCTCTTTTAAATGTAAACAGCCTCTAAATTTGCATGAAGAGCTTTTTTCTCTCATTTCAGGGAAGGTATAGCCCAGCTCTTCTTCCTCAATGTCTGTAAATTCAAGCGAGCTAAATCCCGGAGTATCCGCAACCAAGCCTCCGGACGTGTGAATCAACTCCACGTGGCGGGTTGTGTGTTTCCCGCGGCCCAAATGCTCGGAAATCTCGTTTGTCTTTAAACCGAGATCCGGACTAATTGCGTTGAGGAGCGAGGATTTTCCAACACCGGACTGACCGGCAAATACCGTTGTTTTGTTCTGAAAATGCGGGATGATATCCGCTAAACTGTCTTGGTCCTTAGAGGAGGTGAGATACACGTCATAACCAATATTTCGGTAGTCTTCTGCATAGGCTTGAATCGCAACTTGTGTATCTTGATCTTCAATCAGATCCATTTTTGTAATGCATATAATCGGCTGAATATCATTGGACTCAACGAGAACCAAGAAGCGGTCGAGCAATGCCGTGCTGAAAGAAGGCTGAACCGCTGAAAAAACAAGGACCGCTTGATCAATGTTGCAAATTGGCGGCCTGATCAGCTCATTGGTTCTTTCTTTAATTTCTAACAGATATCCCTCTTTGTCATTTTCAGCTTGATACACAACGTAATCACCGACAAGAGGGGTAATTTTGTTCTTTCTGAAAATACCTCTTCCTCTGCATTGTATTACTTTATCTGAATCTTCCTCTGATTCATCCAGTACATAGTAAAAGCCGCTTAGCGCCTTAATAATTTTGCCCTCAGGCATATTTTCCCTCCTTGTTATTCATCTTTCGGATACGCAATGGTTTTGTAGCTGACGACTTTATTGTTTACCATTACTTGATAGTACCCTTTTTGGCCGGGTTCAATCTTTAGTTCAATCGTCCGTTCAGTCGGCCCTTTTATCTTAAATTCTTCATATGTGTCAGAGATGCTGTGATCCGCATCGTCAATCGCGACTTGCACTTCAAGCTCGTCCCCTTCATTATCTGGCTCGTAGGGGATCTCGACCTTTTCTTTCACTGTTTTCGCAGGTTTTTTCTCAGGTCCCAGAGAGAATGTCACTTCAACTTCGTTTCCTGGCTTTACTGCCGTGCCTGCCGCTGGTTTTTGTTTGACAACCTGTCCTTCTGGAACGTCATCTGAGTATGCTTCTTTTTCTACCAGCTTCAGTCCGTTGTCTTCCAGATATCCAGACGCTGCTTCTTTACTGTACGTTTTTAAGTCTCTCAGCGTAATGTCTTCGGGACCGATACTGACTGTGAGTTTGACTTGATCTTCACTCGGCACAAGCTCAGTCCCTGCTGACGGATTCTGTTCAATGACAGTGCCCGCACTTTTCTCGTCGTTCACTTCATTCACCGTTACATGTTTAAATCCTTGGTCCTTTAAGGCTTTTTTTGCCTGATCGACTGTTTGGCCTGTCACATCACCGATCTCCGTTTTAGCTTTTCCGGTGCTTTTATAAAGCGTGACCGTTGCACCTTCTTTAACTGTGGAATCCGCTTTAGGATCCGTTTTCACCATCAGGCCTTCTTCAATTTTCTCATCTGAGATTTCTAAGACCTTTGAATCAACTTGCAAACCGTCTTTTTCCAAGAGGTCTGCCGCCTTTTCGTATTCCATTCCGGAGACATCAGGTATTTTGACATCTTCAGGCATAAAAAGTGACGGGAAAACGGTGACAGCGAGAATTCCAGCTGTGATGAAGACGATGCATATCGTGAGCAAAACCCACGGCCACTTTTTTCTTTTGCCGTTTTTCTTTGCTTTATTGTCTTGGGCGGATGTCAATTCAGCTTCTTTTTCGCCAGCAGCTTTAGCGAGCTCTTCGTCTTTAATGATAGGGATCGCTTTTGTCATTTCTTCATCTTCTTGAACCGTAAATCTCTTTTCATTGAGTCTGTTGGCATCAAAAGCTGATTGGATATCTGCTTCCATGTCTTCAGCCGTTTCGTAGCGATGAAAAGGATCTTTGGCAGTTGCCTTTAGTATGATGTTTTCAACGCTTTGGGGTACTGACGGATTCCACCTTCTCGCCGAAGGGGTTTCCGCCTGCAGATGCTTTAAGGCGATGCTGACTGCCGATTCTCCATCAAACGGGATACGGGCGGTTAAGAGCTCGAATAGAACGATTCCAAGCGCATAAATATCTGATTTCTTTGTTGCCAAACCGCCCCGCGCCTGTTCAGGTGATAAATAATGGACTGAGCCCAGCACAGAATTGGTATGGGTGATTGTGGTCGAACTTAGTGCCGTCGCAATGCCGAAATCTGTCACTTTGATATTTCCCATGTGGTCAATCAAAATGTTATGCGGCTTAATGTCTCTGTGAACAATCTGATTTTGATGGGCATGAGCGATGGCTGAAACAATTTGCTTTATGATGTTCAGCGCTTCTTTAGGGTGAAGCGGCCCGTTTGCTGTTATGTATTCTTTAAGCGTCATGCCCTCAACGTATTCCATGACAATATAGTAGATATCATCTTCCTCGCCCAAATCGTAAATGCTGACAATATTCGGGTGATCGAGGCTTGATGCGGATTGGGCTTCTCTGCGGAAACGCCTGATAAACTCATTGTCGTTCACATAGTCAAACCGCAGGATCTTGATTGCGACTTCACGGTCTAGAATGATATCCTCAGCTAAATACACGTTGGCCATTCCCCCGCCGCCTATGACGCGGAGAATTTGGTAGCGTCCGCTGATCCGCTTGCCGATTAGCACTGATCTTCACCCTCTTCAACTTGTAAAGCAAGCTCAAGCAAAACTGCTGTAATGTTGTCTTCCCCGCCATTCTGATTGGCTTTGTCCACAAGCAGGTTTACTTTTTCCTGAGGAGCTGAATCGCTTTGCAGGATGTCTTTTAACTCAGTGCCTTCCACTTTATTCGTCAGTCCGTCAGAACATAGAAGCAGTTTGTCCCCGGCTTCAATGTCAAAAGAACGTGTGTCAATGCTGACTGACTGGTCTGTTCCAAGTGCCTTCGTCAACACATTTTTTCGCGGATGATGTTCGGCGTCCTCTCTGGAAATCTCTCCAGTGCGAACCAGTTCATTAACAAGCGAATGATCTTCTGTCACTTGAATGAAATCATCGTCCTGAAGCAAATAGCATCTGCTGTCTCCTATATGAGCAACAGAAACCGTTTTCCCCGTAAAAAGCGCACATACAATCGTCGTCCCCATGCCTTGGCATTCTGCGTGGGCTTGGGCATGATCGTATATTTTGCTATTTACCGCAAGAATCTGTTCAATGAGCCATTCTTCACATTCCGAGGGCGCAACTGGAATCGCCTCTGCTTCATTCCATTTCTCCCCCATGGCTTTCACAGCCATCTTGCTTGCAACATCTCCAGCAAGATGGCCGCCCATGCCATCAGCGACAACCGCTAATACAAATTGATCTTTCCCCTTGAATATCCCCGCATCATCTTCATTATGCTGGCGGATTTTTCCTGCATCTGTTTTTAAGGCTGTTAACAACCCTCATCACCTCGTCTCGTCTTGACGCTCCTTCGCGCGAAGCTGACCGCAGGCTGCGTCAATGTCATGGCCTTGCTCTCTTCGGATTGTGACATTTACTCCGCGGGATTTCAGCGTTTTCTCAAAAGCAAAGATTTGATCGCGCGGTGTGCGAACATAGTCCCGTTCAGGCACGTAGTTTACAGGAATCAAGTTCACGTGGCATTTGACTCCTTCTAGCAAGTCGGCAAGTTCTTCAGCGTGCTCGACCTGGTCGTTCACACCCCCGAACAGCCCGTATTCAAAGCTGATACGGCGTCCCGTTTTATTAATATAATATTTAACGGCTTCCATTAAGTCAGGAAGCTTGTACGCTCTGTTAATCGGCATTAATCGGCTTCTGATTTCTGTGTTCGGTGCGTGCAGAGAAATCGCAAAGTTAATTTGCATTTGCTGATCAGCGAATTCGTAAATTTTCGGGATGATTCCGCTTGTTGAAACCGTTATATGGCGAGCGCCAATATTCAGGCCCTTGTCATGGTTTATGATTTTCAAGAAAGCGAGCATTTCATTAAAGTTATCAAAAGGTTCACCGATTCCCATGATCACGACAGAGCTGACGCGTTCATCGGTCTCATCCAGAGCTTTTTGAACTTTGAGTACTTGAGCGACAATTTCACCCGCTTCAAGGTTCCGCTTCAAACCTCCGAGCGTTGACGCACAGAATGTACAGCCGATACGGCATCCGACTTGTGTCGTTACACATACAGAATTGCCATACTCGTGTCTCATTAAAACGGTTTCGATTGTATAACCGTCATGAAGCTCGAACAAAAACTTCATTGTACCGTCTTGAGAGGTTTGCTTAACAGCCGTTTTTAGCGTTGTTAGCACAAAATGAGTGCTTAATTTCTCACGCAGACCCTTTGACAGGTTTGTCATTTCTTCAAAAGAAGATACGCGTTTTTCATATAGCCATTCAAAGATCTGGGCCGCGCGGAACGGTTTCTCTCCGTTGTCTGTCAGCCATTGTTTGATTTCATCTAATTCAAAAGAATAAATAGACGGACGCTCTGTCCGCAATTCTTTTCTAGCTTTTGTTTTTTTAAGTTCTGCCATTGTTATCCCTTCTTTCTCATGCTGCAAATAAAGAAACCATCTGTTCCGAAATAATGAGGAAGGATTTGCAGCCTTCCATCCCGAACAAAGGGTCTCGCCTTTTCGGGCAGCCGCTTTTCAAGAGACAAATCGGGTTCAAAATCAGGATGTTCTTGTATAAACGCATGAATTACTTCATCATTTTCTGTCCGGTCCATTGTACACGTACTGTAGACAAGAGTGCCACCTTTTTTTACTAATGGTGCGATTTCCCTCAAGATCGACAGCTGGATTTCAGCAAGCCGTGCGCTGTCGTCAGGCTTTTTCGTGTACTTCATATCCGGCTTTCTTCGGATCACGCCAAAACCTGAGCACGGGGCATCGACCAATATCCGGTCAAACTGACCATTTTCAAACGTTTCTCCTGCTTTTCTCGCATCCATTGTTTTCGCGTCAATGATTGTAAGGCCAAGCCGGTCTGCCGCTTCTTTAATCAATTTCACTTTATGTTTGTGAAGATCAAGCGATGTAACGCTCCCCTTGTTCTCCATCAATTCTCCGATATGAGCTGACTTTCCGCCAGGCGCAGCACACGCATCAAGCACCGTTTCACCGGGCTTAGGATCAAGGGCGCGGGCAACGAGCATGGAGCTCTCATCCTGGATGGAAACTTCACCGTTTTGGAAGAAATGAGTTCCAGCGATTGACCCCTTTAAGAGCTTCACCGCGTCTTCTGCAAGGTCGCCATTTTCAACTTCGATTCCCTCAGCAGCCATTTGATCAATTAAATTCGCTCTGTCTGCTTTCATTTGATTAACACGCAGTGTCTGCCTTGGCGGAATGAGGTGGATGCGGCAAATCTTTTCAGCCGCATCAAATCCATACGCATCCGTCCACTCTTTTACGAGCCATTCCGGATGGCTTGTCTCTGTCGCCAACCGGCGGACAGGATCTTCGATGGCGTCAAAGGATGGAACACCTTCGCGCTGTATGGAACGAAGCACACCGTTGACAAATGAAGCAATCCCCTGGTGTCCGCGGATTTTAGCAATCTCGACCGCTTCATGAATGGCAGCCCTGTCTGGAATCTTCTCCAGATACTCCATTTGATATAAAGATAGGCGAAGAAGCTGAATCACCCATGGCTTTACTTTTTGAGGCTTATTAATAAACGGTTTGAGCATATAATCAAGCGCGATCTTGTTTTGCAATGTCCCGTAGACAAGTTCAGTCAAAAGTCCTCTGTCCTGATCACTCAGTTCATTTGTTTTAATGACCGATTTGAGGAGAAGGTTGCTGTATGCCTGGTTTTGTTCTAGTTTGATCAGCGCCTCAAGGGCGATATCACGAACACTATTTTTTTTCATTGTTTACTCCTAACTTTTCGCCAGCTTCAACATGAGCGCCGCGCACAAAATCCTCGCCTTTCATGCGTTTTTTGCCGGCTGGCTGAAGTTCGGTTAATAAGAGGGCCGTATCGTTACCTGTGGCAACGATAATCCCTTCCTTTTCAACCGCAACGACTGTACCGGGCTCAGCTTTTGTTGGTGCGGGTGTTTTTTTCGACGCCCACACTTTCAAGTTTTGTCCATTAAGAGTCGTATAGGCAACAGGCCAAGGGTTTAAGCCGCGGACCTGGTTGTAAAGCTCTTCACCCGTTCTAGACCAGTCGAGCAACTCTTGCTCTCTTTTGATGTTAGGCGCGTATGTCGCTTTCTCTTCATCTTGCTTTTCAGGTGATATGCTGCCGGCAATAACGTTTGGAACCGTTTCAGACAATAGCTTTGCGCCAGCTACGCTTAATTTATCATGCAGCGATCCGACATTGTCGGTTTCCTCGATGTCCACTTCCACTTTGGAAATCATATCGCCGGCATCCAATTTTTCTACCATATACATAATAGTAACCCCAGTTTTTTTCTTTCCCTGCAGAATGGAGTAATGGATCGGAGCACCGCCGCGCAATTCCGGCAAAAGTGACGCGTGAACGTTAATGCAGCCGTATTTCGGGCTGTCAAGAAGCTCCTTGGGCAAAATTTGGCCAAATGCCGCTGTTACAATAAGGTCAGGCTTTAATGCCAACACTTTTTCAATCTCTTCTTTTAATCTGACTTTTTCCGGCTGGAGAACCGGGATGCCGTGGCGCAATGCCTCTTCTTTTACCGGAGGAGGTGTAAGCACTTTTTTTCTGCCCTTCGGACGGTCCGGCTGTGTGACGACCCCCACTACTTCATAACCATCCTCTATCAGGGTTCTTAAAACAGGAACTGAAAAGTCCGGCGTCCCCATAAATACGATTCTCGTCATCAAATCATCCTTCCATATCCGCTAGTTCATCTTCTGTATAGTATTTACTTATTTTAGATGTAAACAGCACACCGTCTAAATGGTCCATTTCGTGCTGCACGGCTCTCGCTAAAAAGCCACGCGCTTCCAGAATGAACGGTTTTCCCTGACGGTTAAACGCACGCACTTTGACATATTCAGCACGTGTGACATCACCATAGACGCCAGGAAAGCTCAGGCATCCTTCAATTCCGGTTTGCTCACCGCTTTTTTCTAAAATCTCGGGATTAACAAGATCAATTCTGCCGCTGTTATCCCCGATATCTACAACAGCCACTCTTTTTAAGATGCCGATTTGCGGCGCTGCCAGTCCGACTCCATCCATTTCAAGCATGGTATCGTACATATCATCCAGCAGTTTTTTTAGCTTTTTATCAAAAACAGTCACGCTTTCCGTCGGTGTTTCCAAAACTTCCGCTGGATGTGTGACGACCTTTTTTACTGCCAATTTGTTACCCTCCAAGACGTGAGATCTTACATCATCATATAAGGATTCATATCAATTGAGATCATTATATGCTTTTGTTCAATTTCTCGTTTATAATGTTCCAGTATCTTCTTCAATAAAGCGGATAACTGGGTTTCCTGTTTGTATTTTATCACGCATTGATAGCGATATCTATCTTTGATCCTGGCTATCGGTGACGCGCTTGGCCCAAGAATTTTCGTGTCAGCTCCGCAGTTTGCTTTCAAAAAGTGAGCGATTTTTTCAGCCGTCACAGCTGCTTTCGCTACTTCCTCATGAGAAACAGTCACAAGAGCCAAATAATAATAAGGCGGATAGGATTGCTCTCTCCTGTGCGCCATCTCATGCTGATAGAACGTTTCATAATCGTGCGTCTTCGTCAGCTGGATGCTGTAATGGGACGGTGTATACGTTTGAATGATGACTTTGCCGGGTTTTTCATGCCTGCCTGCCCGGCCGCTGACTTGCGTTAACAGCTGAAATGTTTTTTCGGCCGATCTGAAATCAGGGATATGGAGTGTTGTATCAGCACTTAACACTCCGACAAGAGTAACATTCGGAAAATCAAGCCCTTTCGCAATCATTTGCGTTCCGAGAAGAATATCCGCTTTTCCTTCTCCGAAAGCTGACAATAATTTTTCATGGGCGCCCTTCCTTGAAGTCGTATCAACATCCATTCGTATCACTCTCGCATTTGGCAGAACTTTTGTCAGCTCTTCCTCCACTCTCTGTGTCCCCGTCCCAAAAAAGCGGATATGCTCGCTTGCACATTCTGGACAAGTATGCGGGACAGGCTCTTCATGTCCGCAATAATGGCATTTCAGCCTTTGCCCGTAACGATGGTACGTCATGGAAATGTCGCAGTGCGGGCATTGCGGGACATATCCGCAATCCCTGCACATCACAAAGGACGAATAACCCCTTTTATTTAAAAACAGCACAGCCTGCTCGCCCTTGGAAATCGTTTCTTCAAGCTTTTCCATCAATTCAACTGAAAACATTGAGCGATTGCCGCTTCTGAGCTCCTCTCTCATATCAACAAGCGAAACCTCTGGCATCACCTGATGGTTAACGCGGTGCTTCAGTGAAAGAAGCTCGTATACACCCTTTTGCGCCCGTGCATATGACTCTAATGTCGGCGTAGCGCTGCCCAGTACAACCGGACAGCTGTGATGCTCAGCCCGCTTGATCGCCACCTCTTTCGCATGATAGCGCGGCATTTCTTCTTGTTTATACGAGGACTCATGCTCTTCATCGATGATAATCATTCCGAGATTTTCAAACGGTGCAAAAATAGCTGATCTGGCGCCGACGACAAGCCGCACTTCCTTCCGATGGATTTTACGCCACTCATCATATTTTTCCCCTGTGGATAAACCACTGTGCATGACTGCCACCTGAGAGCCGAAGCGGCCCTTGAAGCGATTGACCATCTGTGGAGTCAGGGAGATCTCCGGTACAAGGACAATGGCTTCTTTTCCTTTCGCCAGTACTTTCTCAATTGATTGCAGATAAATCTCTGTTTTTCCGCTTCCAGTTACGCCGTGAAGAAGGAACACTTTATGCTCATCATTGTCCAATGTCTGGCGTATTGGCTGAAAGGCAGCGCTCTGTTCGTCTGTCAGCGGGAGCGGCTCTGTTTTTTTGAACATTTTGTCCTGATAGGGATCTCTGTAAACCTCTTCATAGCTTTCCTTCAAAAGCCCCTTTTGGATAAGGGTTTTGATAGTCGCAGAGCTCGCGCCCGTTTTTTTGCACAAATCCGCTGCAGGGATGTTCACCCCTTCCGGCTCAGCAATGAAAAAGTGAAGAATCGCCTGCTGCTTGGCTGCTTGGCGGGATAATCCATCAGCCTGCCTGCTAAGCTCTTCTTTACTCGCATTGGCCTGAATATGCCTGACCATTTTTTTATTGGCTTTTTGCGCTACTTTATAGGTCACATCAATGCTGCCTTTTTGAACATGCTTTTGAATCAGTTTCAGCGTATCGTGATCGGGTATATCCGAATACAGAAGAGTCTTTGTTTCAGAAAACAGCCGTTCCACTTGCGGAGGCAGGTCGGCATCGTATGCGATCTTTAGTTCTTTTTCATATTTTGCCTTTAATGCGGCAGGCAGCATCGCTTGAAGCGCCGTTATTTTAAAAGACAGCGTTTTGTCGGACAGCCATGATGACAGATTCATAAGCTCCTCTGTCAAAACAGGTGTAAGATCTAATAAATCCTCTACCTCCTTGACAGATTTCCCCGAGAGATCGGATGCTTCTTTCACAGCTGTCACAAACCCTTGAATTTTACGGGGACCAAACGGGACAATGACTCGCATGCCCGTTTTGATCATGCCTTTGAGATGGTCTGGGATTTTGTAATCAAAAGGCCTGTCTATATTTTTGGTGCTGACATCAACGATGACTTCGGCAAAATTCATGAGTGCTCTCCGATTTGTGTTGAGAGGACTGTAATTTCCTGAAGGATTTCAAAAGAAACATCAAGCTTCGACATGATCGGAAGCTCGCGTGTGCGCCCGTCTTTAAAAAAGATTGTTACGATATTCGTATCAGCACCAAAACCGGCCCCATTTGCTTTCACATCATTAGCCACAATCATATCAAGATTTTTGGCAGCGAGCTTTTTAAGGGCATAGTGTTCAACATCTTGTGTTTCAGCTGCAAATCCGACCAACAGCTGCTCCTTCTTTCTCTCGCCTAATTCTTTTAAAATATCGACCGTTCTTTCCAGTTCCAGGGTCATACCACTGTCTTGCTTTTTCATTTTATGGTCAAATACTGTTTTCGGCGTAAAATCGGCTACCGCAGCAGTTTTGATGACAATATCACTCGAGTCATACACTGAGAGTACCGCTTCGCGCATATCTGCAGCCGATTGAACAGGAATAAACTGAGCAAGGCCTTTCGGCTGATCCAGCGAAACAGGGCCAGAGATTAAAGTTACCCGTGCGCCGAGCTGGACAGCAGCCTCCGCTAATGCGTACCCCATCTTGCCCGTTGATTTATTGGTGAAAAATCGGACAGGATCAATCGCTTCCCGTGTCGGACCAGCTGTAATGACCACATGTTTGCCTTCTAGAGGAGCGATTTTTTCTTCAGCAAAATGCTTTTCGGCTAGCTTCACAATATTTCCAGGCTCTTCCAACCTGCCTTTTCCTACGTAACCGCACGCTAAATAACCCTCGCTCGGCTCAATAAAACGATAGCCATCCTGATAAAGAACAGAAATATTTCGTTTAACTGCCGGATGGTCATACATGTGCACGTTCATTGCCGGCGCGATCCACACAGGAGCGGTTGCTGCTAACAATGTAGTTGTCAGCATATCATCAGCAATACCGTTTGCCAGTTTTCCAATCACGTTAGCCGTAGCAGGCGCAACAATAATCAAGTCAGCCCAGTCTGCGGCATCAATATGAGAAATGACGCTTGGATTTTGTTCTTTAAATGTATCCGTATATACTTCGTGGCGGCTTAATGCCTGAAATGTCAGCGGTGAGACGAAACGGCATGCTGATTCAGTCATAATCACTTTGACATTTGCTCCTGCCTGAACCAGCTTGCTCGTTAACGCACAGGCTTTATAAACAGCGATGCCTCCGCTCACGCAAAGTAACACATTTCGATTGTTAAGCAATGACTTCTCCCCCTCTGCACTTTACAAAAACCGCACGGAAAAAAATAACAACCTACATGATATAGGTTGCTACTTGTGCTACTATTCGCGGTCTTCCTTTTCAAACGAAAGCAGGCCTGCATCAATTTCTTCTAAAGCTTTGCCTACATATTTGTGTGAGATTGTATGTTCAATCATTTGGTCTTTTTTGATTTGCATTTCACGTGCACGTCTTGCAGAGACAGTCACGAGCGTGTATTTAGAATCTAATTTATTCATTAAAGAGTCAATTGACGGATCTAACATTTGTTATTCAACCTCCAGCATTTTCTTATATCTTGGTGCAACGCGCTCACGCTTTAAATGTTCGGCGAGAACGATTGCTTTGATTTTATCGCAAGCCTTTTCAACATTATCGTTTTCAACGACATAATCATAAGCATCCATCATATCGATCTCAGCTTTTGCGGCTTTCATTCGATTTTCAATCAGAGCGTCTGTTTCTGTTCCTCGTGTCACGATTCTGTTCTTCAGTTCAGAAAGGCTTGGAGGCGCAAGGAAAATAAACAGACCTTCCGGGAAAGCATTTCTCACTTGAAGAGCGCCTTGAACTTCAATTTCTAAAAAGACGTCTTTTCCTTCTTGTAGCGTCTGTTCAACATAATCGACAGGCGTGCCGTAATAATTGCCGACATACTCTGCCCATTCAAGCAGCTTGTTGTCTGTAATCATTTGCTCGAATTCTTCTCTCGTTTTGAAAAAATAATCGACCCCGTTTACTTCGCCCTCTCGCGGACTTCTTGTGGTTACTGAAATCGAATATTCAAATTTTGTGTCTTCCTGCGAAAAGATCGCTTGCCGAACCGTTCCTTTACCAACTCCTGAGGGACCTGAGAGAACGATTAATAACCCTCTTTCTTTCATGCGGCAACTACCCCTGCCCTTCATCCATAATTTCTTCTTTAACAGAAAGTCTGTGTGCAACTGTCTCAGGCTGGACGGCAGATAAGATAATGTGATCACTATCCATGACGACAACTGCACGGGTTCTTCGCCCGTATGTAGCGTCAATTAGCATTCCGCGGTCTCTTGCATCCTGGATCATCCGTTTGATTGGCGCAGACTCCGGGCTGACAATCGAAATCATCCGATTGGCGGAGATAATATTGCCAAATCCGATATTAATCAGTTTAATCGTCATCTTCTACGTTCCCCCTGTAAAATAGACGTCTCTAGTCTAGCCTAGTAAGACCGTCTGTAAACAATACGCACAGTTACTATTCTATATTTTGCACTTGTTCTTTTATTTTTTCAATAGAACTTTTCATTTCGACGACAAGCTTTGTGATCTGATGATCATTTGCTTTTGAGCCAATTGTATTTGCCTCCCGATTCAGCTCCTGAACGAGAAAGTCGAGTTTGCGCCCGACAGCTCCGCCACCAGCTAATATATCACGAAACTGGGCGAAGTGGCTCTTGAGCCTGGTAATCTCTTCAGAGATATCAGAGCGGTCTGCAAAAATTGCGCATTCTGTTACAAGCCGGCTCTCGTCTAACACGTCTTCAGTCCATTCTTTTATTCTGGCGTACAGCCGTTCACGATAACGAGATACGACGTCCGCTGCCAGCAATTCGGTCTCTTTCACCAGCTCTTCAAGCTGATCAATATGCAGCAGGCAGTCTTTTGCTAAAAGCTGCCCTTCTTTTTCACGCATTTCACAGAGTTCTTTTACCGCTTCCTCTGCAGCAGCTGTAATTAACGCCTCCAGCTTGTCATTTTGCGTCTGTTCTTCATGAATCTGGACGACATGGTCAAGCTTAAAGAAATCCATTACATCAGGCTCTGCAGACAATTGATACCGTTTCTTCATATTTCCCGCAGCTGCGACATACTCATCAAGCAGCGGCCAATCAATGTCAAGCCTTTTCTCAATAAGCATATCGCTGTCAACGGATACGAATAGCTCAATTCTTCCGCGCTGGATATGCTGCAGAATGGTCTGTTTCAGCTTATCTTCAAAATATAGCAAAGGCCTTGGCAAACGAGCGTTCACTTCTTTAAATCTGTAATTTACAGATTTAAGTTCAACGCTTACAGAGAGATCATCTTGTGTTTTGCTTGCTCTGCCGAAGCCTGTCATACTTCGTATCATTTTAAAACACCCAATTCTTCCCTGTTCTCATAATAAAAGGGCAATAGACATGCTATTACCCCTAAGATTATATCATATGAATTTATTTTTTTCTTGTCAAAAGTGACCCAGCCAGCAAAAAAGTAGGGATGGCGGACATACCGATGACAAGCATCCAGTCTCCAGGCGTGATGGCAACGGTATGGAAAATCGGCTGTAGCGGGGGATAGTAGATCACAACAAGCATCAGCAGAATTGATGACAATACTGCGCCCAGTAAGTACAGATTTTGAAACGGATTTCTGGAAAAAACAGAGGTCTCACTGCGACAGTCAAAAACGTGAATAAGCTGAGCCAGCACCAAAGTGGCAAACGCGATCGTCTGGGCATAAGCCAAATTCTCCGGATTCCGGTGATACACAATGATAAACGCCAAAATAGTGGCAGCTCCGATTAAAAACCCTCTGGAGACGACCTTCCATCCAAGCTTGCGGGCAAACACCCCTTCTTTCGGATGACGAGGCTTTCGCTTCATCACGTCTCCTTCCGGCTGATCCATGCCGAGAGCCATTGCCGGCAATCCGTCCGTCACCAAGTTGACCCACAAAATCTGAATCGGCACGAGCGGCAAAGGAAGGGCAAGCAGCATCGCAAACAGCATAACAAGAATTTCTCCGACGTTAGAAGCCAACAGATATCTGATGAATTTTCTGATATTTTCATAGATGTTTCTGCCCTCTTTTATCGCAGATTTGATCGTCGCAAAATTATCATCCACGAGAACAAGAGATGACGCTTCTTTTGCCACATCTGTCCCTGTAATACCCATAGCGACTCCGATGTCAGCTTGTTTAATGGCTGGAGCGTCATTGACGCCGTCTCCCGTCATCGCCACAATATGCCCATTTTCCTGATAGGCTTTTACGATTTTCAGTTTATGCTCGGGAGAAACGCGGGCAAATACATACACATCCTCCACCACATTAGAAAGCTCTTCTTCAGAAAGTTCATTCAGCATCTTGCCGTCCATGATTTTGCCGCTTTTCGGAAGGAGGCGCAAGTCTTTCGCTATCGCTTTAGCTGTCTCCACATGATCGCCTGTAATCATGACGGTCTTAATTCCCGCTTCACGGCATTCTTTAATCGCCTGTCTGACTTCCGGCCGGGGCGGATCAATAATGCCCGAAAGACCGAGCATCGTCAGATCTTTTTCCGCCTGCTCCATAGAAGGTGTTTCACCAGCTTTTATCGGCTTGTAGGCGACCGCTATCGTTCTGAGCGCCTGGGATGCCAGATGTCTTAACACCGCCTCTGTTTCTGCTTTTCTCTCATTTGAGAAAAGAGCTGCTGAGCCGTCATAAAAAATACGGGAAGAGCGTTGCATCAGCACATCTGGTGCACCTTTTGTAATGATATACCGCTTTCTGTCCTGATCCTCTACAATGACAGTCATCATTTTCCGTGCAGAATCAAACGGAAACTCTTCAATCACCCGGTAATGAGAGTCAACAAACTCCTTTGAAAAACCGCCTTTTCTTGCCGCGGTAAGCAGCGCTCCCTCTGTTGGATCTCCGTCAAGCACATATTCGCCGTCTCTTTTCTCAATATTGGAATTGTTACAAAGCGCTCCGAATAAGAGCATTTGCTGAAGCGGCATATGCTCTTTCACACTAATCTCTTTTTCGTTCAGTGTGAAGCTTCCTTTCGGTTCGTAGCCTGCCCCCGTCACTCTCCATGTGTTCCCTCCAGACCAGACATGTGTCACTGTCATTTTGTTCTGCGTCATTGTCCCTGTTTTATCTGAACAAATAATAGAAGCACACCCAAGCGTTTCAACCGCAGGCAGCTTTCTTACGATTGATTTTTGCTTAATCATCCGCTGTACGCCTAGCGACAGCGCTACTGTTACAATTGCCGGGAGCCCCTCCGGAATCGCGGCTACTGCTAGCGACACACCCGCTAAAAACATGCTGTACAGATCGTGACCCTGGATGACACCGACAGCAACGACAAGTACCGTCAGGAGCAATGCAACAACAATTAAAATCTTCCCGAGCTGCTCCAGTCTTCTTTGCAGCGGGGTTGACAGTGTCCCTGCCGATTCAAGCATGTCAGCAATTTTCCCCATTGCCGTATTCATTCCTGTGCCAACGACGACCCCAACACCGCTGCCGCGGGTCACAATCGTTCCCATAAATGCCATATTTGTAATATCACCGAGCGAAACATCCGGTTTTTTCAATTTATCGGCATGCTTCACAACCGGGATTGATTCCCCGGTCAGCGCAGATTCTTCTATTTCAAGGCTTCTTGCTTCGACAATGCGAACGTCCGCTCCAATCCTGTCACCGCTCGTAAATTTCACAATATCTCCCGGCACAAGTTCCTTAGAAGGAATCTTTGTCCAGCTTCCTTCCCTGAGCGCCATGACATGTGGTGTTGAAAGCTCTTTTAGAGCCTGAAGAGATTGCTCAGCACGCCTTTCTTGAAAGAAACCGAGTATGCCATTCACAAACACAATCGCAATAATCGCAACCGCGTCTACGTATTCACCAAGAAATCCTGAGATTAACGTTGCCGCCAAAAGCACAAGCACCATAAAATCTTTGAACTGCGCGAAAAACAAGAGAAGCGCTGATGTTTTTTTCCCTTCTTGCAGCTCGTTCGGTCCATGCTTATCGAGGCGTTTTTTCACCTCTTTTTCTGTTAATCCTTGTTTCATGGACGTATTGGTTGCCTCTAGTAAATCTGTTTGTCCCATTTCATGAAACTTCATTCCGCTCGTCCACTCCCCTGCTCTCTTATAGAGATATCACTCTATAAGCATGCTTATTCTGACTCGTCCCATTTCATGCTATAATTATCGAATGCAGGAAGAATGAGAGGGTGTATTGCATATGTCGTTTGATGGCATGTTTACATACGGAATGACACACGAACTTAACGAGAAAATGACGGGCGGACGAATTACGAAAATCCATCAGCCATATAAGCACGATGTGATTTTTCACATCCGCGCCAATGGAAAAAACCAAAAACTATTATTATCGGCACATCCTAGCTATTCACGGGTGCACATCACGACGCAAGCTTATGAAAACCCAAGCGAACCGCCAATGTTTTGCATGCTGCTGAGAAAGCATATCGAAGGCGGATTTATTGAAAAAATTGAACAAGCGGGCTTAGACCGGATTATGATTTTCCATATCAAAAGCCGGAACGAGATTGGCGATGAAACCGTCCGAAAGCTTTATGTAGAAATTATGGGACGCCACAGCAATATCATTTTGACAGACGGAGCAGAAAATGTGATCATCGACGGGCTTAAGCATTTATCGCCGTCAATGAACAGCTACCGAACAGTACTGCCCGGCCAAGATTATAAGCTTCCGCCGGCCCAGAACAAAATCTCGCCGCTTGAGGCGACAGAAGACGATATTTTACGTCATCTCAGTTTTCAAGAAGGACGGCTGGATAAACAAATTGTCGAGCACTTTTCAGGTGTGTCTCCGCTCTTTGCCAAAGAAGCGGTGCACAGAGCGGGTCTAGCCAACAAAGTCACACTGCCAAAATCATTGCTGGAGCTTTTCGCCAAAGTAAAAGAGCACCGCTTTTTTCCCAACATTACAACTGTAAACGGAAAGGAATATTTTTACCTGCTGGAGCTGACTCATCTAACAGGCGAAGCACGCGGTTTTGATTCATTAAGCGAGCTGCTCGACCGTTTTTACTTCGGAAAAGCTGAACGAGACCGGGTCAAACAGCAGGCCCAGGATCTTGAACGATTTGTTGTCAATGAACGAAAGAAAAATGCCAACAAAATCAAAAAATTAGAGAAAACACTGGAGTATTCGGAAAACGCAAAGGAATTTCAGCTTTACGGGGAGCTGCTAACTGCTAATTTATATATGCTGAAAAAAGGTGATAAACAGGCTGAGGTCATCAACTATTACGATGAGGAAAGCCCGACTGTCACGATTCCTTTAAACCCGAACAAAACGCCTTCTGAAAACGCTCAGGCCTACTTCACGAAATATCAGAAAGCGAAAAATTCGGTCGCAGTTGTCGAGGAGCAAATCAGGCTGGCGCAGGAAGAGATCGAATACTTTGATCAGCTGATTCAGCAGCTTTCGTCCGCTTCTCCTCGAGATATCAGCGAAATTAGGGAGGAGCTTGTGGAGGGCAAATATTTACGCCCTAAGCAGCAAAAAGGACAGAAAAAACAAAAACCGCACAGTCCGGTTTTAGAAACATATGAATCTTCCGCAGGCCTGACAATTTTAGTGGGCAAAAACAACCGCCAAAATGAATATTTAACAACAAGAGCGGCGGCCAGAGACGATATTTGGCTTCACACGAAGGATATTCCTGGCTCCCATGTTGTAATCAGAAGCAGCGAACCGGATGAGCAAACAATCATCGAAGCAGCGACAATTGCAGCTTATTTTTCAAAGGCTAAAGATTCAAGTTCAGTGCCTGTAGATTATACAAAAATCAGGCATGTTAAAAAACCGAACGGCGCGAAGCCCGGCTTCGTCACCTATGACAGCCAGCACACCGTCTTTGTCACACCTGATGCAGATACTGTCATCAAGCTGAGAAAAAGCTGAGCCGCACAAAGAAAAGCCAGAGCATTGTATGCTCTGGCTTATTTCTTTCTTCTTACCTGATAAAGCCTGTCAACTTCATCTACAAAATCGCCGTCAATCAGCTTATCCACTTTTCCAGCCAGTTCCTTTGTATGCTTTGGACTGGCTCCGTTTGTAGAAACAGACACCGTAACATGCCCTCTTTTTACGATTTTCGGTATGTACACATTGCCAAGCTCAGCGTCACTGACACAATTAACAAGCTGAAAAGGTGAAGCAGTTTGAACAATTTCTTTGTTCACTGCCGCATTATCCGTCGCGGCAATAATCAAAAAAGCATCGAAATAATCTTCTTCTTCAATCGCACGGCTGACCCATCTGATACGGCCGCTTTCTGCCATCTGCTTGATTTCCGGTTCAACATCCGGACTGACAAGCGTAATATCAGCTCCCTCAAAAAGCACCGTTTTCAGCCTTCTGAGAGCGATGCTGCCCCCGCCCGCAATGACAACCTTCTTTTTTTCCAAGCTAATGTGCAGCGGGAGCATATGAACCTCCGTCAAAATCAAATTGTCCCTCAGGATTTTCAGCAGTTTCTCTCACACGGTTCAAAAATGCGTTTTTCACATGAGGGTGGAATCCTATATAAGAAGAAAGGTAGACATTCGGATTATCAGCCTTTAATGTCTGAACCTCTCGTTCGATTTCATTCATCAGCATGCCGGTAAAAAGCAAATAGGGAACAACAAAGGTTGTCACGCCGTCATCTTTTTTAAGTTTTGAAAAAACCTCTTTGTAATTCGGATCGCACGCTGTCAAAAAGCACGGGATGACTTCCTTGACCGGAATCATGTGTTGAAGAAGATTGGCAATTCCGGTTACGTCTCTTTTTACGTCGGGATCTGAACTTCCCCTTCCGATAAGCACAACTCTTGCATTTTCATACGGAACACCTATGTCCTTCATTCGGTGATATACAGCCTTGACTACTTCTACATCAATCCCGATCGGCTTCCCATATGAAATACGGATTGAAGGATATCGGGATGCAGCACGCGCAATTTCTTCCGGAATATCATGTTTTGCATGCGCAGCTGTTAAAAGAAGCAAAGGCACCACTGCGATATGAGTGGCGCCTTGCTTCACACATGCTTCAAACCCTGTCTCAATTGTCGGCTCCTGAAGCTCTAAAAAGCTGATTTCTTGTACAGGCGCAGAAACGTGCACCTTGCATCCTTCCAAAAAGGCTGCGGCTTCTTGCTGCGCCTTTTTTACCCGGCTGCCGTGACCGACATATAAAATCGCTTGTTTCATTCTTACAACGCCTCGCTTAAATCGTGTTTTTTCAGCTCAGATTCAAACCATTCCAGCTTATAGTGATAATTTACAACATTTCCAATGACAATTAAACTCGGATTTTTAATGTCTTCTTTTATCACCGTTTCTGAAAGAGTGTCAACTGTACAAAAAACAGATTTTTGCTTATCCGTTGTTCCCCAGTGAATAAAGGCTGCCGGCGTAGAACCGTCCCGGCCGTTTTCAAGAAGTTTTCTTTCAATCTGCTGCACGTTTTTGATACCCATATAGATGACAAGTGTATCAATTCCTGTAGCCAGCGCTTTCCACTTTTCCTCAAAATCTTCGTCTTTTTTATAATGACCCGTTACAAAAGCGACGTTAGAGCCCGCATCCCGATGAGTAACAGGAATCCCGGCATAAGCCGCTGCCGCAATTCCTGACGTAATGCCGGGGATGATTTCAAACGGAATTCCGTTTTCAGAGAGACATTCCGCTTCTTCCCCTCCCCTTCCGAACACAAAAGGGTCTCCGCCTTTCAGTCTGACAACGGTTTTCCCTTTTTGCGCATACTTTACAAGAAATCGATTGATGGTTTCCTGCTGCATCGTATGAAAATCTGGAAGCTTCCCGCAGTAGATCAGGTCTGCTTGCTCTTTGGCATATTGTAAAATCTCTTTATTGACTAATCTGTCATATAAAATGACATCAGCTTTTTCAATGGCTTTTAGCGCTTTAATTGTGAGCAGATCAGGGTCACCGGGACCCGCTCCTACAATATATACTTTCCCCATCGTATTTCCCCCGATCTATTCGAGTTCTTCCAGAACATTTGCTGTGATGTTGTTCTCGCTTGCATTACGGCATCTGATAAGAACACAGCAGATCATATTTAGCTCAATTTTTGTTTGACAAACTCGATCAGCTGATTTTTGCACGCTTCACGGTCATACTGTCCTGAATCAAGAACGAGCTCCGGTGCATCCGGCTCCTCATAAGGAGAATCAATTCCTGTAAAGAACGGGATTTCTCCGTTTCTTGCTTTTTTATAAAGCCCTTTCGGATCTCTTTGTTCACAAATATCGAGGTCGCATTTAATGTATACTTCATTGAATTCGCCTGCTTCTACAAGCTGGCGAACCTGTTCTCTGTCCTCGCGGAAAGGAGAGATAAAAGCAGTAATCACAATGGTGCCCTGCTGAACAAAAAGCTTTGCCACCTCTCCGATTCTGCGGATATTTTCTTTTCGGTCTTCGTCAGAAAAACCAAGATCCTTATTTAAGCCGTGACGGATATTATCCCCGTCCAGCACAATGACTTGGTAGCCCTGCTCAAACAATTCTCTCGCAGCGGCATTGGCAATAGTTGATTTGCCTGAACCGCTCAACCCTGTCAGCCAGAGAATGGAGCTTTTATGCTTATTTTTTTGCTGGTATTCTTCTTTTGTAATAGAGGCTTCATGCCATACGATATCGCGATTTGTCACTGCCAGTCCCCCTTAAGATACGCCTGCTTCTTCTTTTTTCTTCATCCCTCTGATTAACACTTCTACAACTTCTGCGCGGCTGAATTCTGCAGGCGGGAGCACACCGTCTCTCAGCATGCCTCTTACCTTAGTTCCTGATAAAATGACGTGGTGTTCTCTGCCGTGAGGGCACGTTTTCGCTGTCCCCATATTTCCGCATTTTTCACAGAAAAAGCTGTGCTCGAATTTCAGCGGTGTAATCCCGAGCTCTTCAGCTTTAAATGTGTCAAACAGTTCCTGCGCCTCGTACGTTCCGTAATAGTCACCTACACCTGCGTGATCTCGGCCGACAATGAAATGCGTGCAGCCGTAGTTCTTTCTGACAAGCGCGTGGAAAATCGCTTCTCTCGGTCCTGCATAACGCATCGCTGCTAAGAAGACACCGAGGAACACACGGTCTTTCGGGTAATAATTGTCAAGAAGCACTTGGTAGCTTTCCATCCGCACATCAGCTGGGATGTCATCAGATTTTGTTTCACCTACCAGCGGGTTTAAGAACAAGCCGTCTACTGTTTCAAGAGCCGTTTTTTGAATGTATTCATGCGCTCTGTGAACAGGATTTCTTGTTTGGAAACCAACAATGGTTTCCCAGCCTTTTTCCGCAAACTGGCGTCTTGTTTCCGCCGGTTCAAACGTAAACTCAGGGAACTGTTTTGAAGCCTTTTTCATCAATGTGATTGGTCCGCCGACGTATGTATTGCCGCGGCTGAAAAGCTTTTTAACACCCGGGTGCTCCTGCTCATCCGTTTTATACACATTGACAGCTTCTTTTTGTTTGTCAGGCACGTACAGGTCTTCGATTTGGATAACGCCGTATGTTTCTCCTTCATACGTTAACTTTACCGTTTCACCGACTGACAGTTCCGCTGCTTTTTGCGCATCAACCGGAAGCGTAATTGGAAGGGACCAGACAACGCCGGAAGAAAGACGCATGCTTTCGACAACAGATACGTAATCTTTTTCATTAAAGAAGCCTTCGATCGGGCTGTATGCACCTATCCCTATTAATTCCAAATCTGCAAAAGAAATCAAATCGAGTTCAATTTCTTTTTGAATGCTGCTCACATCATATGATTCATCTACTCTGTTTACTAATGTTCCTCCGTGTGGTGCTAAGCTCATAATATCGATTTCCTCCTAGTTAACATATAAAATAACTCAGATTAATGGTCAGATTCCCCCGCCTTGTTCGTGGACCGAGCGTCTCTCTTTACGTATGGCCTTCATCAGGCTGATGGCACCGCCCGCCGCTAAAAGCACACTTACCATGATAAAGATTGAATAATAATCCGCTTTTAAAAACAAGGATACAAGCAGATAAGAAATTGATAAAGATAAAAACGGCGATACGATCCATACCTTCAGCATCGTTTGAACAACTTGTTTATGGAACACGTTCGGACCGTTTTTTGCCATGCCTATTCCGATAATAGAGGATGACGTGACTTGCGCCAATGGCACCGGCATCCCAAATACAGAACTGATGATTACCAGTCCGGCTCCTGTACCGGATAGGAGAATGCCTTCTCCTTTTGAGAATCTCGTAATTTTCTTCCCGTTTGTTTCTAACACCCGGCGACCTAGTAACAACGCGCCAAGAGCAACAAAAGCTCCCCCGTACAAGGTTCCTTTCGTTACATCCAGCACACCGGCCGCTACTAACGGGCCAACGGCATTTGCCACATTGTTCATACCGGCAGAGAATGCTTCAAAAAATCCTGCACCTAACAAAACTATGCCAAGGATTTTTTGCTTTTTAGAAGATGTAATTTCAATCTTAAAATAACGAAACAGCTTAGATACAAAATAGGTAAAACCGAAAGCGAACAGCGGGACGAAAACCCAAAAAGACACAATGACCAGCAGGTTGTTCACAAACAATACTTTGTAAGCCACTCCCACACCGACAACTGCGCCGACTGTAACTTCACTTGTCGACAAAGGAATCCCGAGGAGATTAGCCGTAAAGAGCGACAGCGCAGCGGCTCCAATAATAATACAAACAATCGTCAGTGTAATCGTCTGCTCGGGAATAATCCCGGAGCTGATGGTTTTTACAACCTCTCCCCCGCCAATGACCGCCCCGGCCAGCACACCGACTGCGCATAGGATCAAAGCGTAGGTTTTCTTTTTGATGGCTCCAGAGCCGTAAGCAACTCCCATCGAAGCTGCAGCGCCGCTTGCACCAATATTCATCGCGAAAAACAAGCTAAATAATATAGCGGCTAGTTCCATTTTGCAGCTCCTTATTCATGCAGTCCGCATTCTGTTTTCGCCATACCATTCCATCTGCCTGAACGTAAATCCTCTGCGGTAAAAGCAGGAGCCGTGCAAGGCGCGCAGCCAATACTTGGATATCCTTGGTCATGAAGCGGATTGTAGTCCAGCTCATTCCGGGAAGTGTATCTCCAAATGTCTTTCCAAGTCCAATGGATAAGCGGGCATACTTTTACTGATTTAAATTTTTCATCTTTGTTTAAGAAATTCGTATTGGCACGGCTCGGCCCTTGATCGCGGCGCAGACCGGAAAGCCAGGCTGGGTGTCCTGACAGTGCTTCTCTTAAAGGGACAACTTTTCTAAGATAGCAGCACTGATTCGGTTCTCTTTCCCACAGTTTGTCACCATGTTCTTCGGCTTGCTCCTCAAGGGTAAGGTCTGGTTTTTTCAGGATGATATTAAGACCTGGATACCGTTCTTTCACTCGTTCAATCGTTTCATAGGTTTCTTTAAAATGAAGCCCTGTATCAAGAAACACAATCTCTGCGTCTTTTTTCACTTTATAAATTAAGTCAATCAGAACGATTCCCTCAATTCCGAAACTGCAGGCATAAACAAGCTGATTGCCGTAATGGCCGTATGCCCACTTTAAAACTGACAGCGCTCCTTTATAAGGATCGTCTTCCGGAAATGTAATCGTTGGTTCTTCCCAATTATCGTACGTTAACATTTCTTCTTTCCTCCTTTCGGAGACAAACAAACAGTAGCTTTCTGCCGGTTGTCTTTTTCCAATTGTAATGTGATGCGCGGCTGCTGTATCAAAATCAGCCTTTTTTTCCTCTTAAAATAAAAAACTTCCAATCCGGCGGAAAGAAAGACAGGAACAGCATGTAGCCCTTATCTTTCAAAATGGAATTCATTTTGCTGGAAGTAGCACCTTACAAACTATGCAGGTTGCCGGGCTTCATAGGTCCAGTCCCTCAGCCGCTCTTGATAAGTTTTTAGATTTGTAGTAAATTTTAGCACAATTCTAACATAAGTCAACCCGACTTTTTTTATAGGATTAATAAAAAAACAGGCCGAGTGGCCTGATTTCAAGTACAGCAAGGCTTTAAAGCCTCTGCACATCACCGGAATTTATTTGTTATTTTTTAAACCAATCTGTTGACTCGGGATTTTGTTTCCACGTTTTCAGCTTTTCCAGATCGTCTGAATGAATATTTCCGTTTTCAAGCGCGACCTCTGTAAGCGTATCATAATCTGTTAAAGAGTAGTATGGCAGTTCTGCCTTTGCAAATGCTTCCCGCGCTTTAGGGAGCCCGTACGTGAAAATCGAGACGACACCGAGCACTTCACTGCCAGCCGCTTGTAAAGCTGCCGAAGCTTCAAGTACGCTTCCTCCTGTGGAGATTAAGTCTTCAATGACGACAGTTTTTTGCCCCTTTTGAACAGCTCCCTCAATCTGATTGCCTTTTCCGTGCGCTTTCGGCTTGCTTCTCACATAACACATCGGAAGATTCAATCGGTCAGCCGCCAGAGCAGCATGAGGAATACCGGCTGTTGCTGTTCCAGCAATCATTTCAGCTTCAGGAAAATGCTCTTCGACAAGCTTGCTGATGCCTGAGGCGACATCATTTCTGACCTCTGGGAAAGATAGCGTAAGGCGGTTGTCACAGTAGATTGGCGATAAAATGCCGCTTGCCCATGTAAATGGCTCGTTCGGGCGTAAACATACAGCTTGGATGTCTAATAGATGTTTTGCGATGATTTGTTTCATAATTTGATTCCCTCCCATTCGAGTCTGACAGCTTCATAGGCTTTTACTGGGTTTTTCGCTTTTGTAATCGAGCGTCCTACCACAATCGCTGATGACCCTCTCTCTCTTGCAATTGCAGGTGTCGCTACGCGAATTTGGTCATTCGCAGCGTCCTCAGACATCCTGATCCCCGGAGTGACAGTCAGAAATGAAGGCGACACCGATTGGTAAATGGCTTTTGCTTCATGAACAGAGCAGACCACTCCATCAAGCCCGCTTTCTTCTGCCAGCTTACTGTAGTGCACAACCGTGTCGATCAGAGGCTTTTCGATTAGCAGTTCATTCTTCATCATTTGTTCAGATGTGCTTGTCAGCTGGGTTACCGCGATAAGTGACGGGCGTTTTTTTCCGGACGGCGTTCCTTCTTCTAAGCCTTCCAGGGCTGCTTGCATCATTTTTTTGCCTCCGGCCGCATGAACATTGACGAGGTCCACCCCGAGACCAGCAAGGCGCTTCATCGCTTTGTTTACAGTGGTCGGGATGTCATGAAGCTTTAAATCTAAAAACAGCTCGCAATTTCTTTCTTTTAATTGTTTAACTATAGATGGTCCTTCTTGATAAAAAAGTTCCATCCCAACCTTTACAAATAACGGTTCTAGCTGAAAAGGCGCTAAGAACGCAAGTGTTTCTTCAGCTGATGCAAAATCAAGCGCGATGATGGGCAGGTTGTTTTTCATGGTTCCAGCTCCTTCCGATGCATTCTTCAACAGATTCATAGCCGTATTGGCGTAAAACAGCAGGGAGCTGTTCAATAATGTCCGGGCATGCAAAAGGATTCACAAAGTTTGCTGTTCCGACAGCTACCGCGCTTGCTCCCGCGAGAAGAAACTCCAGTGCATCTTCGGCCGTCTGCACGCCTCCCATCCCGATAATCGGAATATTGACCGCTTGGCTGACTTCATACACCATGCGAATGGCAACCGGCTTCACGGCAGGGCCGGAAAGCCCCCCTGTTTTATTCGCTAATATCGGTTTTCCTGATTTTAAATCAAGCCTCATGCCGATTAATGTGTTAATCATTGTAAGGCCGTCCGCTCCCGCCCCTTCGATCGCAGATGCAATTTCTGTGATACTTGCCACGTTCGGGGAAAGCTTTACATAAACGGGTACATCCGAAACCTTTTTAACCGCCTTCGTCAAATCAGCAGCCATTTCAGGATTCGTACCAAAAGCAATTCCGCCTGTTTTCACATTCGGACAAGAAATGTTCAATTCAAGAGCATGAACATTAGGCGCTTGGCTGATATGCTCTGCGACTTCAACATACTCCTCGACTTGAGAGCCTGCAACATTTGCAATAATCGGCGTATCAAACTGTTCAAGCCACGGCAGCTCATTTTGCAAAACGCTTTCCAGCCCCGGATTTTGGAGACCGATCGCATTGAGCATTCCAGCGCCAGTCTCAGCTACTCTAGGCGTCGGGTTCCCGAAGCGAGGTTCCTGTGTCGTAGCTTTGATCATAATGGCTCCGAGACAAGATAAATCATAAAAACGCGCAAATTCTTTTCCAAAACCGAAGCAGCCTGATGCCGGAATGATCGGATTTTTCAATTCAAGTCCAGGCAATTTGACCTCTAGCATTACAGCGCCACCTCCTGAGCTTTAAATACAGGTCCGTCGAGACATACTTTTACGTAGGATGCCTCACTTTCGTTTGTATGGCACACACACGCGAAGCAGGCACCGATTCCGCAGCCCATTCGTTCCTCCATAGACAGGTAAACTTCTTTATGGGCATATTCCTGTTTTAATGCCTTCAGCATCGGTGTTGGCCCGCAGCTGAGGAGAATATCAAACTCTAGATTCTTCTGTTTTATGACATCTGTGACAAACCCGGTTTCCCCGTAGCTTCCGTCAGCTGTTGCCACATACGTGTCTCCATACTGTCGGCACTCTTTTTCATAAAAAACATCCTTTGCCGATTGGAACCCTAACACGTGTATGACCTTTACCCCTTTTTCTTTCAAGCGTTTCGACAGCTCTTGGAGAGGCGGGACACCTACACCGCCTCCTACCAGCAAAGCCGTCTTTCCGGGTTGGACTTCATTGACAGGAAAGCCATTTCCCAAAGGTCCGAGAACATCCACAGGTTCTCCCTGCTGCTTCATCGATAAGAGTCTTGTTCCTTCCCCATCTACTCGATAAATGATGGTGACTTCATTTTTTTCTAAGTTGACGTCAGCAATGCTGATTGGTCTTCTTAAAAGAGGCGTAACCGCTTCGCTCACTTTAAGATGAAGGAACTGTCCCGGGGTTGTAAACCCTTGGACAAGCTCCCCTTTCAAAACCATTTGATACACCCGGTCTGCAATTTGCTGGTTAGAACATACTGTCAAATACGCTTTTTTCATATAGTGACTGCCGCCTCCTGATTTGTGTTGACTGCCGGCATTTGATCGGCACGGAATGTCATGCTTTCCAGCACTCGCAGTATCGCTTCAGCCGTATCTAAAGATGTTAAGCAGGCAACACCATTTTCTACTGATTCACGTCTGATTCTAAATCCGTCTCTTGCCGGCTGCTTTCCTTTTGTCAGCGTATTGATGACAAACTGCGCTTCTCCGTTTCTGATCACATCTAGCAAGTTCGGGCCGTCCTGGCCGATTTTTCCGACGACCTTCGCTGGAATTGACGCTTCCTTGAGATACCCCGCCGTTCCTTCGGTCGCTAAAATGTTATACCCGATCGCATGGAATCGCTTAGCGATGGCAAGCCCTTCTTCTTTGTCCTTATCAGCCACTGTTAAAAGCACGGATCCGTAGTTAGGGATTTGAATGCCTGAAGCAATTAGAGCTTTATAGAGCGCTTTTTCAAGTGTGGAATCTTTCCCCATGACCTCTCCAGTTGATTTCATTTCAGGCCCTAACGTAATATCCACTCTTCTCAGCTTAGCGAAGGAAAAGACTGGCGCTTTTACAAAAACCCCCTGCTGTTCAGGCTGAAGGCCCTCTGTATAGCCAAACGCCGCCAGCTTTTGGCCGAGAATGACCTTTGTAGCAAGGTTCGCCATTGGGATACCCGTGATTTTGCTTAAGAACGGTACGGTTCTGCTCGATCTCGGATTTACTTCGAGCACGTACACTTCGCCTTGTGATAAGACAAATTGAATATTGAGCAAACCGACAATGTTCAGCCCTTTAGCTAGTGCTATTGTGTACTGTTCAATTTTTTTCTTAATGTCTTCTGTGAGAGACTGAGGCGGATAAACAGCGATTGAGTCTCCGGAGTGAACGCCCGCCCGTTCAATGTGCTCCATAATTCCCGGAATGACGACTGTTACACCGTCAGATACTGCATCAACTTCAATTTCTTTCCCAGTTAAATATCTGTCAATTAATACAGGATGCTGCGGATTGATTTTGACTGCGTTTTTCATGTAATGAAGCAGTTCTTCTTCATAATACACAATCTCCATCGCCCGGCCGCCAAGTACATAGGAAGGGCGCACCAGTACCGGATAGCCGATATCACTCGCAATGCTTACCGCCTGATCAACTGATGTCGCTGTTTTGCCAAGCGGCTGCGGAACACCGAGTTCTCCAAGCGCATGTTCAAATTTATCCCGATCTTCCGCACGGTCTAAATCTTCTAACGAAGTCCCAAGGATTTTCACTCCACGTGCAGAAAGCTCGTCAGCAAGGTTAATCGCAGTTTGTCCGCCGAACTGTACGACAACGCCCATTGGCTGTTCGAGGTCAATGATGTGCATGACATCTTCAATCGTAAGCGGTTCAAAGTACAGCTTGTCTGAGATACTGAAGTCTGTTGAAACGGTTTCCGGGTTGTTATTGACAATAATGGCTTCATAGCCTGCTTGTTTAATTGCCCATACAGAGTGAACAGTCGCATAATCGAATTCAACACCCTGACCGATTCGAATCGGCCCCGAACCAAGCACTATCACACTTTTCTTTTCTGTAACGACAGATTCATTTTCCTCTTCATATGTGCTATAGAAGTATGGCGTTTCTGATTCAAATTCCGCCGCGCACGTATCCACCATTTTGAATACCGGCGCAATTCCCGCTTGTTTTCTTAAGCTGTAAAGCTCCGATTCTTTCATTTCCCACTCACGGCTGATGTACTTATCAGAGAATCCGAGTTCTTTTGCCCGCCTCAGTACGTCAGTATCACCTGCATTTGCCTTCAATTCTTTTTCAAACTGTACAATTCCGAATAGCTTATGCAGGAAGAAGACGTCGATCGCAGAAAATTCATGGAGGTCTTTTACCGTGTAGCCTCTTCTGTACGCTTCAGCTAAGTAGAATAAGCGTTCATCACCGGCCTTTTTAATTCGTTTTTCAAGAAGCTCATCGGAAATGTCTCCAGCGTCCTTTAATTCAAGATGATACACATCCGCTTCCAGTGAACGCACAGCCTTCAGCAATGACTCTTCAAGCGTGCGGCCGATCGCCATGACCTCTCCTGTCGCTTTCATTTGCGTGCCGAGCTTTCTGTTTGCTGATTCAAACTTATCAAACGGCCAGCGCGGAATTTTGGATACGACGTAGTCAAGAGCCGGTTCAAATGCTGCATATGTTTTTCCTGTCACTGGGTTCATCATTTCATCTAATGAAAGGCCGACAGCAATTTTAGCAGCAAGCTTTGCAATCGGATATCCCGTTGCTTTTGAGGCAAGGGCAGATGAACGGCTGACCCGCGGGTTTACTTCAATAATGTAGTATTGGAAGCTGTCTGGATCTAAAGCGAGCTGGACGTTACATCCACCTTCGATTCCAAGCGCGCGGATCAGTTTTAACGATACATTCCGCAAGAGCTGATATTCGCGGTCACTGAGCGTTTGGCTTGGCGCGACAACAATACTGTCTCCAGTGTGGATTCCGACTGGATCAATGTTCTCCATATTACAAACGACAATCGCGTGGTCCTGGCTGTCTCGCATCACTTCATACTCGATTTCTTTATAGCCCGCGATGCTTTTTTCAAGCAGACATTGATGCACCGGGCTTAATTTTAAGCCGTTCTCAACAATTTCTTTCAGTTCGGTTTCATTCGAGCAGATGCCGCCGCCTGTTCCTCCCAATGTATATGCCGGGCGGACAATGACAGGGAAACCAATTTGGCTGACGAAGTTTTCTGCTTCTTCAAGAGAGTGGATAATTTCACTTTCTGGCACCGGCTCATTCAGATCATTCATAAGTGTTCTGAACAAATCGCGGTCTTCAGCCTGCTGAATCGCAGACAGCTTCGTGCCAAGCACTTCGACGCCGCACTCTTCCAGCACGCCTCTCTCAGAAAGCTCAACCGCAAGATTCAAACCGGTTTGGCCTCCGAGAGTAGGAAGAATGGCATCCGGGCGCTCTTTTCTGATGATTCGCGTCAGGAATTCAGGAGTGAGCGGTTCGATGTAGACTCGGTCAGCCATTTCTGTATCTGTCATGATCGTAGCAGGGTTTGAGTTGACAAGGATGACCTCATAGCCTTCTTCTTTCAATGCGAGGCAAGCTTGTGTTCCAGCATAGTCAAATTCTGCTGCTTGGCCGATGATGATCGGTCCAGATCCAATTACTAAAATTTTGTTAATGTCTACGCGTTTTGGCATACCGCTTCCCCTTCTTTCACTGTTGTTTCGATCATTTCGATGAATCTGTCAAATAGATGGTTGGCATCCTCAGGACCAGGAGAGGCTTCAGGATGATATTGAACCGTAAAAGCCGGCAGTATTTTATGCTTCAGCCCTTCAATCGTATCGTCGTTAATTGCGATATGCGTCACTTCCAGTTCTGTTTTGCTGATTGATGAGACTGTATAGCCATGGTTTTGAGATGTTAAGGCGACTTTTCCGGTAGACAGCTCTTTTACCGGGTGGTTCGAGCCCCTGTGGCCGAATTTCATTTTTTCAGTATTCGCTCTGCACGCCAGCGCGAATAACTGATGGCCGAGACAAATTCCGAATAATGGCACTTTTCCAAGCACACCTTTAATCATCTCAATCGCTTCAGGCACATCTTTCGGATCTCCAGGTCCGTTAGAAAGCATGATGCCGTCCGGTTTCAGCTGAAGCACTTCTTCCGCTGTAATGTTGTAAGGCACAACGATGACATCACATTTCCGTTTGTTCAGCTCTCTAAGAATACCGTGCTTCATGCCGAAATCAACCAAGACAATGCGTTTGCCTCTTCCAGGGCTCGGATATGCTGTCTTGGCCGATACTTGGGAGACTTGATTTCTTGGCAGTTCAGTTTCATTCAGTTTTTTTAGCACCGCTTCGATATCTTCATCAGGTGAAGCGAATGTTCCTTTTAGCGCGCCTGCCGTGCGAATCATTCGTGTCAGCTTTCTTGTATCAATTCCCTGCAGTCCCGGAATGTTTTTCATTTTTAAATACTCGTCTAATGTGTATGCTGAACGCCAATTGGAAGGCTGTTCACACAATTCTTTGATAATCAGCCCTTTCACAAAAGGGGTAATGGATTCAAAATCATCACGGTTGATGCCGTAATTTCCGATAAGCGGATACGTTAATGTTACGATCTGCCCGCAGTAAGAAGGATCAGATAATATTTCCTGATAGCCTGTCATCCCAGTGTTAAAAACGACTTCTCCCATGCTGTGTTCTAAGCTTCCGAAAGCTTCTCCCTCGAATACCGCTCCGTTTTCCAGTACTAATCGTCTCTTCATTTGACAAGTCTCCCTTCTTCGTAAGCAAGCTTCCCTGCCGCAATTGTAGCGACAGGCCAGCCGGTGCAGCTGATGCCGTTAAATGGTGTGTTTTTTCCTTTTGATAAAAATGTCTCTTTGTCAATAACTGCTTCCTTTTCCAGGTCGATTAACGCAATGTCGGCAACTTGCCCCGTTTGTAATGTTCCGTATGGGAGACCGAACGCTTCGCATGGTTTGATTGTCATGTAATCAATCAGCTGTTTCAGCGACCAGCTGCCATTTTTGACAAAGTGTGTGTATAGGAGCGGGAACGCTGTTTCTAAGCCGACAATTCCAAATGGCGCCAGCCTCATTTCTGTATTTTTCTCTTCCTCAGTATGCGGCGCATGGTCTGTTGCGATAAAATCAATCGTTCCGTCTAAAAGACCTTCGATTAAAGCAGCTCTGTCTTCTGCCCCGCGGAGCGGAGGATTCATTTTATAATTGGTATCCAATCCCGGAATGTCTTCATCACAAAGCAGTAAATGATGAGGTGATACTTCTGCTGTCACCCGAATTCCCGCTTTTTTCGCATCACGCACGACTCTCACAGATTCTTTCGTGCTGATATGGCATACATGATAATGGCAGTTTGCCGCCTCAGCCAGCAATACATCGCGGGCAATATGAACTGATTCACACACAGAAGGGATGCCGCTGAGCCCGTTCGCTTTGGAGAATGTCCCCTCATGAACGCTTCCTCCGTAAATTAAGGAGTTGTCTTCACAATGTGCCACAATGGCTTTGTCGATCGCAGCTGCCCGTTTCATCGCTTCATACATCATTCCTGCTGTCTGTATACCAACACCGTCATCTGTAAAAGCAAATGCTCCGGCTTCTTTTAAAGCTTCAAAGTTTGTCATCTCATCACCGATTTGTCTGATCGTAATGGATGCATACGGAAGAACTCTGACACATGATGTTTCTTTAATACGGTTTTGCACCCATTCCATCTGCTCCTTCGTATCAGGGACCGGCCGCGTATTCGGCATTGCCGCTACTGTTGTATAGCCGCCGCGCGCCGCTGCTTTTGCACCGGTTTCAATGGTTTCTTTTTTCTCTCCGCCCGGCTCTCTGAAGTGTACGTGGAGATCAACAAACCCAGGTGAAACGAGCAAGCCTTTTGCATCAATTACGGTTTCGTCATCCGCTGCATCAAGCCTGCCGATTTCGGAGATGATTTCTCCAGTCACTCGAATATCCGCTTCTGTTTTTTCACCATTTTCGTTAAGTATCCAGCCATTTTTAATGAGATATGACATACGCTGTTTCTCCTCTTTTCACTTTGGTTTGTAAGGCACGCTGTATCACTGCCATTCTGATAAATACACCATTTTGCATTTGTTTGAAGATTCTTGATTTTTTGCTTTCTACTAAGCTGTCATCAATCTCCACTCCTCTGTTTACCGGAGCTGGATGCATAATAATCGCATGCTGCTTCATACGCTCAGCCCGCTCTACGGTCAAGCCGTATTTATTTAAATAGCCGTCCTGACTGACAGCGGACTGATGTCTTTCATTTTGAATGCGAAGCAGCATGACAACATCGGAAGACTCAACTGCTTCATCCATTGAGACATACGTGCCGAATGGATTTTCTTCATCCTGCCATTCCGAAGGACCTGAAAACAGGACACGGGCACCTAGTCTTGTCAACACTTCCGCATTTGATCTAGCCACTCTGCTGTGCTTAATATCGCCATGAATGGAGACGGTAAGCCCTTTGAATGTATGGAACTCTTCATTAATTGTCATTAAATCAAGCAATGATTGCGTCGGGTGCTGGCCGCATCCGTCTCCCGCGTTCAGAATCGGGATCTTCACCTGGCTGACAAGTTCTTTATAGTACTCATCCTCACTGTGCCTGATGACGCACACGTCCACACCGATTGATTCGAGCGTTCGGATGGTATCATATAAGGTTTCGCCTTTTTGCACGCTTGTACTTGTTCCATCAAGATTCAGCACATTCATACCCAGCTTTTTTTCTGCCACCTCAAAGCTGAACCGCGTTCTCGTGCTCGGTTCGAAAAACAGGTTTGCTGCAAATTTCCCCATAAGCTGATTGTCTGTTTTTCCGCTTTTGAGGTCTTGTGCTGTTTGAAGCAATTCTTTAATTTCCTCAATACTGAGCTCGCTCATCGTCGTTAAATGCTTCATGTTCTTTCCCCTCTCATTTCAACTTGAAGGCTGAAAAAACCCCGGTCTAAGATAGACTCGGGGTATGGTTAAACAGAGGGCAGCATTAAGCTTCCTTCTCCTCATAACCCTTCCAAGCCTCTCTGGACTTTCTTTAAAAGGTTGTTTTAGATATGATGTTGTTCAGATGTGTCTGCCTGCTCTTCCTTCGACTGCGGAAGAACCAGGTTTAAGATGACACCGACAATTGCGGCTAGCGCCATTCCTGACACTTGGAATCCCCCTTGAGACACTTGGATAAATGCGCCTCCTACACCGATCACTAGGATAACCGATGTGATAATAAGGTTTCTGTTGTCTTCATAATCAATTTTGTTGTCAATCAGCATTCTTAGGCCGCTCGAAGCGATGATTCCAAACAGCAGGAAGGAGACACCTCCCATGACCGCCGACGGCACTGAACTGATCAGTGCTGAGATTTTGCCGATAAAGCCGAAGCAAAGGGCAATCACCGCCGCACCGCCGATGACAAAGACGCTGAATACTCTTGTGATGGCCAGCACGCCAATGTTTTCTCCGTAAGTCGTTGTCGGCGGACCGCCAATCAAGGAAGCAAGGATGGTCGCTACGCTGTCACCCATAATGGAGCGATGCAGCCCCGGTTTTTTAATGAAATCTTGTCCAACAACTTTGCTCAGCACCATTTGGTGGCCGATATGCTCCGAGATTGTCACAAACGCGACGGGAACCATTGCTGCTGCGATGCCGAGTGTTACTGACGGTGAATAGTCTTTAAACGGGATGATAAATTCAGGCACTGCAAACCATTTCGCGTCAAGTACCGGCTGAAAGTTGACAATCCCTTGAGTAAGGGCAAACAGGTATCCGCCGATGATTCCGATCAGAACCGGAATCAGGCTTAAAAATCCACGTAAGAAAATCGCGCAAATAATCGTGATCGCCAGCGTAACTCCTGCGACACTGAAGTGCTTTAAGCTATAGACCAATTCACTCGCATTCGGATCAGCGTACATCGCCATGTTTACTGCAGTACTTGCCAGCCCCAGCCCGATGACGATAATAACGGGGCCTACGACGACAGGCGGGAGAATCTTCATCAGCCAACCGGTTCCTAGCTGCCTGATCAATAAGGCAATCAGTCCGTATACCAGCCCTGCAAGAAACGCCCCGACCATTGCCGCTCCCGGCCCGCCGGTCGCTTTTACCAGTATGATCGGAGAAATAAAGGCGAAGGATGAACCGAGATATGCCGGAATTTGCCCTTTCGTTATAAGAAGATAAGCAAGTGTCCCGATACCGCTTGTCACCAGTGCCACAGCAGGACTCATTCCGACCAGCTTCGGTACCAAAATCGTTGAGCCAAACATGGCAAACAAATGCTGCAGGCTGAATGAAACCCAAGAGAAAGGTGTCGGGACATCCCTGACCCCTAAATTTACTTTTTTCTTACTCATGATGATTTTCCCCCTGATTGTTAACTTTCATTTTAGGTTGACTCAATGACCGTATAAAAAAACCTCTTTGCTATTTTTACGCAAAGAGGCATACAAAGACCTGCCGAACACTTTCGGGACTTTGTTGTGCACCTCTTTGCAACCTCTCTGGATTGCCTTTAAAAAGGTGATCTATTATTCATTTTCATAAATGGCGACAAGATCGTTTTGATCTACCTCATCAAGCTGAACCATAACCTTTTCAGCCTTTGATGTCGGGATGTTTTTCCCAATATAATCCGCTCTGATCGGCAGCTCCCGATGTCCTCTGTCAACTAGTACAGCCAGCTGGATAGAGGAAGGTCTTCCTACATCAACCAGCGCATCCATACCTGCTCTGACCGTTCTTCCTGTGTACAAAACATCATCTACGAGGATCACTTTTTGATCTGTGATGTCTACCGGAATATCTGCGCCTTTCACAAGCGGTTCTTCGTTGCTCGTTTTTTTGGAAAGATCGTCTCTATAAAGGGTAATATCAATTTCACCGACTGTTACAGGATTCCCTTCAATCTGTTCGATTCGTTCCGCGAGGCGTTTTGCCAAGTAAATCCCTCTTGTCTTGATGCCGACAAGGATACAGTTATTCATTCCTTTATTGCGTTCAATCATTTCGTGAGCAATCCTGGTCAGCGCCCGTCTGATTGCCTGTTCATCGAGAATGACAGCTTTTTGATTCAATATGTGACACCTCACAGTTCATATAGAAGAAAAACCCCTCCTGCCAGAGCATAGAGGGGTTTTAGGACAAGGTGCGCGTATATACACGCATCCTGTCTATCCGTTATCCTTCTCAGCCTCTCTGGACTGTTTTAAAGAATCTATTCAGCTTCGTTTATTATTTCAGAAAAGAAACAGTCTGTCAATCGTTTTTTCTGAGGTTTTCGATTAATTCTGCCATATCCTCCGGAAGCGGCGCTTCAAATTCGACATATTCGCCAGTGCGGGGATGATCAAATCCTAAAATACCGGCGTGAAGGGCCTGACCGTTAAAATCGATCGTTTTTCTCGGACCGTATTTTGGATCGCCGGCTAATGGAAATCCAATATATTTCATATGAACACGAATTTGATGCGTTCTTCCGGTTTCAAGCTGGCATTCCACCAACGTAAAATCCTGAAAACGCTCAAGCACATGGAAATGAGTGACGGCATTTTTGCCATCACGCGTCACAGTCATGCTTTGACGGTCTTTCTTGTCCCGTCCGATCGGCGCGTCAATTGTGCCGTCATCGTGAGAAATAAGCCCATGGACAACTGCCGTATATTTCCGCGTGACCGTTTTGTTGACCAATTGGTTTACAAGTGACTCGTGCGCCATATCATTCTTCGCCACCATTAATAAGCCGGACGTGTCCTTATCGATTCTGTGGACAATCCCCGGACGCATCACACCATTTATTCCGGAAAGGTCCGTACAATGAGCCATAAGGCCGTTTACAAGTGTACCGGTAAGGTGTCCGGGAGCTGGGTGCACAACCATTCCGCGAGGTTTATTGACGACCAGCACATCCTGATCTTCATAGTAAATATCAAGATCCATAGGTTCTGCCAGCACGTCGAGCGCTTCCGGCTCAGGCACAGTGACGGTCACCTGATCCCCCGGCTGAATTTTATAATTCGATTTTACAGGGCTTCCGTTCACGACAACTTGTCCGTCTTTCACCCATTGCTGTACCTGTGTTCTCGACCATTCATTTTCAGTCGATGCTAGAAATTTATCAATCCGCTCACTTTTTTGTTCTTCTGAAGCGGTTATATCAATTTGGTTCATGCTATTGCTCCTTTTTCTTTTTCCCGCTGTCCAACAACATTTGTATAAATAAAAGCATTACGCCGACACATAACGAGGAGTCTGCGATGTTAAAAATGGGGTAATTGTAATTCACAATAATAACATGGATAAAATCCACAACTTCCTGTCTGACAGCCCGATCAATGAAGTTGCCGATGGCACCGCCAAGCATAAGTCCGAGGGCCACGCCAAGAAGCCTTTGTCCTTTTGTGTAACGCTGTATGTAATAAACAATGCCAATAATTACCGCGGTTGTAATGAGGTAGAAAAACCACATCTGACCGGCTAATATCCCCCATGCAGCACCCGTATTGCGATGGGAGGTGATATAGAATACCTGATCAATGACCGGAATGCTTTGTCCAAGCTCCATGTTCTTAACGACAAGCCATTTTGTCAATTGATCGGCTGCAATAATAAGTAGTGCGATCACATAATACAGCACAAACGTTCCTCCAGTTTACGGTTACTTTAATCCATTATGCATTTTATCAATAAAAAGCACTGGAGTAAAGAAATATCAGGCATATTAACCGGCCAGACACTGTTATTCATACAGTGCCTGGCCATATTCGATATCCGTTGATTTCCACAGCGGAAGCGTTTTTTTTTCAAATTGGACAGAGTAAAGAAAATCGTTTTCTGTACGGGCAGTCGGCAGCACAGCAAGCTTTGAAAGAGGAATAGGAGCCCCGGTTTCTTCGCAGTACCCGAATGTACCGTTTTCGATTTTGGACAATGCGAGGAGAACGTCTTGAAGCTCTTCTTTAATGTGATAGATCAGAGTTGCTTTTTGTTTATGATTGATTACTGCTTGGGGGCTTGTTGAAGCCTGAAAGCAAGAATACTCAAATAATCTCGACTGTAATTCTTCTTTCGTCAGAAGAAGTTCCGTATATATTGCGGTCAGTTGATCATCCATTCATCACAACTCCTGCTCTTAACGTAGTACCTATATTGTTGCCTGTGAATGATGATCTAAAGCCCATAAGATTTTTCCTGCCGTTCTAAACGATGTCACTCTTGGCACAAAAAAGCCCGGCTTTTACGCCGGACCCTTTTCCTTTATTTTTGATAGTATTTTTCAACGATCTCAGCGTTTCGCAGGGAAAGTGTAGGATATTTCGGATTTGCACCTACATCTTTTGAAATCACACGTGATCTCTCACACATTTCGCCTTCGGCTTTCTCGACAGCAATTTTACCTGTCGCAAAGCTTTGCGCATCGTTCGGCGCTTCTTTTTCTTCGCTGATTGTCAGTTCAGAAACAATAAACAGCTGAGAAAGATTCTCTTTAATGGAAGCCAAGAGCTCTTGGTTTTCTTTATTTGGATACAATTTCAAATTGGCTTCCAATGATTTACCGATAACTTTTTCATTCCGCGCAGTTTCTAACGCTTTTAGGACATCATCACGGAAAGCCATAAATCGGTCAAACTTATCTTCTGTCGCTTCGCTATTTGGAACCGTGATTGTTTCCGGCATATCTGTCAGCTGAACGCTCTGCTCTTCAACAAATGTTAAATGAGACCATAATTCGTCAGCCGTATGAGGAAGGATAGGCGCTGAAAGCTTCACTAATGCAAGAAGCGTTTCATAGAATACTGTCTGCATGCTGCGTCTATCCGGATGATCCGCATGCTCGATGTACACAATATCTTTTGCGAAATCAAGATAGAACGAGCTCAATTCGATTGTGCAAAAATTATGGATGCTGTGATACACAACTGCAAATTCGTACTCGTCATACGCTTTTTTCACTTTATCAATCAGTTTGTTCAGTTTAATCAGCATATATTGGTCCACTTCGCGAAGGTCTTCGACAGCTACCGCATTCGTTTTTGGATCAAAATCGAATAAGTTGCCATGAAGGAAACGGAACGTATTGCGGATTTTACGGTATACTTCAGCAACCTGCTTCAAAATGGCGTCAGATACGCGAACGTCCGCCTGATAATCAACTGAAGACACCCATAATCTCAAGATGTCGGCACCAAGCTGTTTCATAACTTTAGCAGGAACAACGACGTTACCGATCGATTTACTCATCTTGCGTCCTTCTCCATCCAGTGCGAACCCATGGCTGAGCACACCTTTATATGGCGCTTTTCCTGTTACAGCCACTGCTGTAGAAAGAGATGAGTTAAACCAGCCGCGATATTGGTCAGATCCTTCTAGATATAAATCAGCTGGGCGAACGAGATCTTCACGCTCTTCAAGCACTGCTTGATGAGAAGATCCTGAATCAAACCAAACATCCATGATGTCCTGTTCTTTTGTAAATGTGCCGTTCGGGCTGCCAGGATGCGTAAAGCCTTCCGGAAGAAGATCCTTCGCTTCTTTTTCAAACCAAATGTTTGACCCGTGCTGTCTGAATAATTCAGAAACATGTTCAATGGTTTCATCTGTAATAATCGGCTCTCCGTTTTCAGCATAAAATACCGGGATCGGCACACCCCATGCACGCTGTCTGGAAATACACCAGTCTCCGCGGTCACGAACCATGTTGTGCAAACGCTGCTCGCCCCATTCAGGAACCCATTTGGTTTCTTTAATGGCATCCAGCAGGTCTGACCTGAAATCTTTAATAGACGCAAACCATTGCGCTGTCGCTCTGAAAATGGTTGGTTTTTTTGTTCTCCAATCGTGCGGATAAGAGTGAGTAATGAATTCAAGCTTCACAAGCGCGCCTTTTTCATCAAGCTGCTGCGTGATCGCTTTGTTCGCATCATCATAGAACATACCTTCAAAGCCTGGAGCTTCGCTTGTCATTACACCTTTTGCATCAACTGGACATAGCACATCCAAACCGTATTTTTGGCCGATGATAAAGTCATCTTCCCCGTGTCCCGGCGCTGTGTGAACGCAGCCTGTTCCGGCATCAGTTGTTACGTGTTCGCCAAGCATAACGAGAGAGTCTCTGCCATATAGCGGGTGTTCAGCGATAATGTTCTCAAGGTCTTTCCCTTTGATCGTTCTTGTTACTACATATTGATCAAATCCGCATGCAGATGCAACATTTTCGACTAAAGCACTTGCTACAACAAAGCGATCTTCACCTACTGCAATCACGCTGTACTCAAGATCAGGGTGCACTGAAATTCCGAGGTTCGCCGGAATTGTCCAAGGTGTTGTTGTCCAAATGATGATGCGCTCACCGTTTTCAAGAACGCCTTTTCCGTCTTTCACACCGAAAGCAACGTAAATAGATGCTGACCGTTTGTCTTGATATTCGATCTCGGCTTCAGCCAAAGCAGATTCACTTGAAGGTGACCAGTTAACCGGTTTAAGACCTTTATAAATGTAACCTCGTTTTGCCATCTCACCAAACACGCGGATTTGCTGCGCTTCGTATTCCGGTTTTAATGTCACATATGGGTTTTCCCAATCACCGCGGACACCAAGGCGTTTAAACTGCTCACGCTGTCCCTCGATTTGCTTCCAAGCGTATTCTTCGCACAGTTTGCGGAACTCCGCTACTGACATTTCTTTGCGGTTGACTTTTTTGTTTTTTGTGAGAGCCGTCTCAATCGGCAATCCGTGTGTATCCCAGCCCGGTACATACGGCGCGTTATAGCCGCTCATTGATTTGTAGCGCACAATAAAATCCTTCAAAATCTTGTTAAGCGCGTGTCCCATATGGATATCGCCGTTTGCATACGGAGGTCCGTCGTGTAAAACAAATTTCGGGCGGTCTTTCGTCCGTTCCTGTACAAGGCGGTAGATATCCTCTTCCTCCCATTTCTTTTGAATGTCAGGCTCACGGTTTGGCAAATTTCCACGCATCGGGAAATCTGTTTTTGGCATTAAGAGCGTTTCTTTAAAATCCATTTTCATTCCTCCACTGCAACTTTTTCAGAAAATAAAAAAAGCCCTCTCATCCCATAAGGGACGAGAAAGCTTATCTCGCGGTACCACCCTTTTAGAAAAAGCAAGCATACGCCTTTTCCTCTCGAGCATCGTAACGTGATGAACGTCCTAACCTACTGTGAGTTCAGAAAGGAAACTTAAGGGCTGATCTACATGATTCCGGCCTTCCCGGACTCTCACCATCTCCGGGTCGCTATAAAGGCCTGAAGGAAACATGACTGTCCCTTTCAACCGTTTTTTCATCTGAATTTATGAACGTATTATATTCGACAAGCTAAGAAAATGTCAAGGTAATCAAAAAATTTATTCCTTTTCCTCAAATACTGCGTCGACTTCATACTCAAGAAGATGATCCCAATCGTCATTTTTCAGAAGATCGAGCTGAGCTTCAATCAGCATTTGGAAACGTGTTCTGAAAACTTTAGACTGTTTTTTCAGCTCTTCAATTTCCATGGCAATTTTTCTTGATTTTGATAAAGATTCGTTGATAATGCGATCAGCATTTTTCTCCGCTTCGCGTACGATCAGCTTTGCTTCTTTTTGAGAATTGCGTTTTACGTCTTCAGCCGCTTCTTGAGCAACTAAAATCGATTTATTCAGTGTTTCTTCAATATTGGCAAAGTGTCCGATTCTCTCATCAAGTTCATTGACTTTCGCTTCAAGCTCAGTTTTCTTACGGAGAACAATTTCGTAATCTTTTCTGACTTGTGCCAAGAATTCATTTACTTCATCTTCATCATATCCGCGAAAACTTTTTGTAAAGGTCTTGTTGTGAATATCATTTGGCGTTAATGGCATGATGCCACCTCCATTTTTACATTTCAGTACGGTTATCTAGTTCACATTATAAAACAAATTTCGCACAGATGGAGAAAAAAACTGAAAAACTGACTATTTTTGTCGTTCAAACGTGACTCTCCACTTGTCTTTTTTGGTTTTTCCTTCGATTTTTGTTAAACTGCATCGGCCAAAGCCCCTGATAGACAGCATGTCCCCTTCTGCCACCATGTATGAAGGATCTTCAACCACCTTCCAGTTCACTTTCACAAGGCCGTTTTTCACAAGCGCCTGTGATTTCTGGCGGGATTGTCTGCTCATAGAGGCACAGACGGCGTCAAGCCTTAATGAAGAAACCGTGTCATCTCTTATTTCGACATCAACTGCTGGAATGTTAAGGTCTGATAAGTCGATTTTCTCTAGGCTGACTGCCGCTTTGCCTGCTTGGGTCAGCTGTGCAGCCACAAAATCAGCGGTATCGGCTGAGACAATCAATTGCACTGATGTCTCAGAAAACACGATGTCACCAAACTTTTGACGCTTTAAGCCTATGCCCATTAATGCACCAAGCAGAGAACGGTGATCTACAGAGACAAACTTTTCAGCATAACGGACGTTAAACGCCTGCAGTTCAAAATCCGATTCTTCCGGAGTGATGTACTCTGGATACAGAATCGCCCGTTTTCGTTCCGCTCTGTCATAGCCGCCGGAAAAAGCAAGCCCGACGTCTGCCTGTCCGGTAACAGCAGAGAGGATGACCTGCTCTCGGGGATCTAAAAAGTCAGTCAGCTTCATCCTGTACTGCTCCTGGACAATACTTTTCCATTCGAGCGCCTGATCAATAAAGGCCCGCTCGTCTTTTCTGAAGTGCTGATATATATCGCTCATCGTCTTTCCCTTCTATGTAAAGAGGCTTGGCTGCTGCCAAGCCCCTATCAAACTGTCACATTAAAACGCAATCATGCGATAAAGCCCCCACAAGCCGGTTGTCGCAAACCGCAGCACAAGTATAGCTACGATCGGTGAAATATCCAGCATGGCGATCGGTGGGATGATTTTTCTAAATGGTTCGAGATATGGTTCACAAATCGAAGCTAAAAACCGCCCGACTGCCGTTTCCCTTGTACTCGGCACCCATGACATAAAAATATATATGATCAGGGCAAATGAGTATATTGTAATTAATAAGTTTAAAACCGAAAAAACTTGATAAAGGATCATCTCGCTTTACCACCTCTGATGTTCGTCTTCAGATATGAGCTCAGAAATTGTGCCTGATACATCTACGTTGTCAGGCGTGCAGAGGAAAATATCCGAGCCGATTCTTTGAATATCGCCGCCAATGGCATAAACGGTTCCGCTTAAAAAGTCAACAATCCGCTTAGCCTGGTCATGCTGTATCCGCTGAAGATTGACGACAACTGCCCGCCGGTTCTTCAAATGATCGGCTATTTCCTGCGCCTCCGCATAAACGCGCGGCTCACTCAACACCACTTTAGAGGATTTCTGAACACTTTGCAAGCTCACTACATTCTGTTTGCCCGCAGGTTTGTTTGCAGTATAAGCCGGTTTTTCCTTTTGCTCATGCTCTTCATGAGATTCTTGCTCTGTCTCAATATATTCATATTCGTATTCTTCATCTTCCATTGAGAAAAAGTTTTTCAGTTTATTTTTCATACTCATTGCTGTACACCCCCTGTTTCATTTCCGACTAACGATGAGCCGATTCTAATATAAGTAGCCCCTTCTTCAATTGCAATTTCAAAATCATTTGACATGCCCATCGACAGTTCAGTACACGGAGCGTTCGGCTGTTTCAGCTCCTGAACCTGATCACGGAGTTCTCTCAGCGCTCTGAAACAGCCTCTGATCTCATCTTGATCATCAGTCAGCGGAGCCATAGTCATCAGTCCGGCCACAACGATGTGTTCGAAACCGGAAAGCTCCTGTATGAATGGTATGACTTCTTCTTTTTTCATACCATGTTTAGACGGCTCAAGAGAGGTATTGACCTGCACAAAGCATTGGACAGTACCTTCAGCCCTTTTTTCAATTTCTTTCGCTAATGAAAGCCGGTCTAGAGAATGGATATAGGAAACCGAATTGACGACAGCTTTTGCTTTCCTTGATTGCAGACTGCCGATAAAATGCCATTCCGGATCCCCTTTTATCATTTCCTGTTTGCGGAGCAGCTCCGCATCCCGATTTTCTCCGAGGCAGGTGATGCCAGCATCCACTGCCTCCTGTGCTCTTTCAGGCGATACATATTTTGTGACTGCAATAACCGTAACTTCATCGGAGCTGCGGCCCGATCTGTTACATGCTTCGTTTATTCGTTCGTTTATATGTCGTAAATGATCAACAACACGCAAGATCTTTTATGCCTCCTTCATTCCTATAAAGGACATCATCCGTCCAGTTTTCCCCTGATCGCGGCGGTGAGAATAGAAAAGAGACGGCTCGCTTTCCGTGCATAAACCACTGACAGAAATCTGTTCATTTACCAAACCGCTGTCAATCAATATAAGGCGGTTCAGCTCTTTCAGGTCAAGCTGATATTGTGCCTGTGCCGCCTGATTTACAGCACGTTCTGCGGAAACCGGCAATGCCCGGACAGCATCCATGACACGGTCGTCTACTGTATAGCATGCTCCGCTGATAGCCGGTCCAATAACAGCATAAATATCTGAGAGGTTTGAACCTTCCTGCTCGGTCCATTGCTTCACCATTTCTCTGCCAATCTGTTTGACAGTTCCTTTCCACCCGGCATGGGCGACCCCGATAAGCGATTTAACCGGATCATAAAAGAATAGAGGCACACAATCAGCAAAGCATAATGCTAAAAACACATTCTTTTCATTTGTATAAAGCCCGTCCGTTGCTTTTAGAGCCGTGTGATACTCACGGGCGCCTTTTCCCCTATCCCTCTGCGTCACTTTCTGAACGCGATTATCATGCGTCTGATCAGCAAATACCCAAGACTGCAAATCAATATTAAACATATCGGCAATATATTCACGATTTTTAACTACATCTGCATCTTTGTCATGAACGTGCAATCCTGTATTTAACGATTCAAAAGGCTTTTGGCTGACACCGCCGTTTTTCGTAGTAAATCCGGCAATGACTTCTCTGTTGTTTTGATTCGTTTGTGTCCAGTCTTGTATCATGAGTGTCGAGGGTGTGGTAAGACTGAATGGGTGATATGTATTCATGATGATCCAACCTTTCGACAAACATTTAAAAAAGCGGAATTTCCCACTTATTTTACCACATCTTTCTGCATTCGTTGAGCGCCGATTTGCATAATTTCTAAATGAAATGTGCCGGAAGAATCCAGACTTCCGGCATTTGCCAATCCGCTGCAGACGAGCAAGTTATGCATGCGGTTCATTTAATCGGACTAAGATTACATCTTCCCCGATTTTTACTATATTTCGCCATGGAATGACCAATTCCTCTTCTTTTCCAAAAAACCCAAGCACTTTTCCATTTCCACCTAGTATGATCGCCTGAATTTTGCCAGTGGTTACATTGATATCTATATCACCAATGCTCCCCAGCTTTTTTCCGTTTGAGACATTGACGACATCCTTCACTTGAAATTCTGAAATGCTGATCATTCCATCACGTCCTTTTTCCGTCCTTTTTTCAAGTATATGAACGGGCAGGCTGAACCTTGTCAGCAAGAAGAAATTTTCATGGTCACTGTTCTTTTTTTCGGCTGCACCAGCTGATGATAAAATTGAGCATAATTTTCGTATAATCGACCAGTTGCTCAATCGATACCTCCTCGTTCACGGAGTGTGCATTATGCAGATCTCCAGGTCCGTAAATCACGCTTGGAATGCCTGCATTATACAGCCATCCTCCGTCTGTAACGGATTGAGAAACGTCAATAACCGGACGCTCCCGTTTCACTTTCTCATGAGACGCTGTAAGCGCTGATACGCCTGGATGGCCAGGGTCAACTTCCAGTGCCGGAAAAATTTCTCCCCTGTCTTCAATCATAGATGAGCCTCCCCACTTGAAGACAGGGCGGTTTTCCCTAAGCCAAATATCACTGTCACTCAGTCGGTTAATATAATCTTCTATTTCCGCTGCCACTTGTTCATGAGTTTCATTAGGGTAAAAATGGACTGTGATCCACAGCCTGCACTCATCCGCTATAAAAGCCGCATGTCTGCCGCCTTCTATGACAGCCGGATTAATCGTATTTGTGCCTGGTTTAAAACCGGGATAACTTTTCATGATAGACCAGTGGCGCTCCAGTTCCCCGAGTCCCGCAATGATTTTTGCCATTTTTTCAATTGCGCTTGCTCCGAATGTTCCTCCGCCTGCGTGAATCATATTCCGCCTCGTCCCATCATGAAACGTTTGACTGCTTTTGATTTCAATCCAGCCTGTAATAACACCGCCTTGACCTTGAATATGCATATCGCTCGTATCCGCGACAACTGCAAAATCAGCATGATAGCCCCTCTTGCAGCATTCAAGCGTCCCGGCTTCTCCGACTTCCTCCCCGATTACCGATTGCAGAATCAAATCACCAGGAAGTTCAATGTCGGCTTCACGAATCAATTTTACCGCAAACAGCACACATGCCATTCCGCCTTTCATATCAGAAGCGCCTCGTCCAATTAAGAGGCCGTTTTTTTCAATTGGATGAAACGGATCATGCTCCCACTCCTCATCCTCTTTCACCTCTGCCACATCTACATGGCCATTGATGATCAAGCTATAATGACCTGCTGAATCTGTTCCCTTTAGTAACCCTACAACATTGGGATCTCCTGGGTACACGTCCCATTTATCAATTGAGAATCCCATTTCATTTAAAAACCCAGCAATCCAAGACTGAATGCCGTCGGTATTTCTTGCAGGCGGAGCAGGAGTTTTATAGGAAATCAGCGTTTTTGCTAGCTGAATAAGCTCCTCCTTTTGATCTTCCACCTTTGTTAACAGAGACTCTATTTGTTGATTCAATGCGATCCGCTCCTATTCTTTAAAATCAAAGAAGCCGTTTCAAATGTTATGAAACGGCTTAATAAAAACAAACAGAGTCCTATGTACTCCGTTTTTTCACCGCTTCCCTCCGCTGGCATGATCCAGATCAGGTCAAAAGGGTTAAGACAAATGTCTCTCTCAGCTTCGCAAAGCACCCCTAGGATGATCGATATGTGTTTGTCAGGCATTCGTTATTGGCTCAGCTCTTGTTAAAAACGGCCGATCCTGATTCCATAATACATGGATTGGCGTATCAAAAAAAGCGGAAAGGATTTGATCAGTAAGCATTTCCTTTATTTCTCCCGATTTAAAGACCTCTCCCTGTTTTAACAAAAGGGCTTTGTCAAAGACCGGCAAAATTTCTTCCGCATGATGAGTCACGTAAAGGATCGATGGCGCATTTTCTTTATTGGCAATGTATGTAATCGTGTCTAACAGCTTTTCCCGGGCAATAAAATCCAGCCCTGTGACCGGTTCGTCCAGTATCAGCAGCTCCGGATCGGCCATAAGCGCTCTTGCAATCAAGGCTCTTTGTTTTTCTCCTTGAGAAAGGGTTTCATAGCGGCGGTCGGCATATTCAATTGCTCCCAAGTCATCTAACAAACCAATGGCTTTTTCCCTGATTTCTGCACTGGGTGTTTCATATAATCCAATTGAAGCGTAAGCTCCGCTCAAAGCAATTTCAAATGCTGAATCTGCCGGATAAAATTTTTGCTGAAGAGTCGCTGAGACGAGGCCAATTTTCCGTCTAAGTTTCTCTCCAAGCTCCGTTTTACCAAATTGATGGCCAAGCACCTGCATCTCGCCCGATGTTGGAAAATAATATGAGCAAAGCATATTTAACAAGGCTGTCTTCCCGGCTCCATTCAGTCCGTAAAGCACCCAATTTTCTTTTTCTTCCACCTTCCAATGAATATCTCTCAGTATCCATTTTCCATTCCGCTTTAATGAGACATTGTCAAGTTGCAAAATCATTGTGGTCCTCCTCTTCACTACCCTTTATAATTATTTAAATTTTCATAAAACTTTGTACGAACTAGGATACCTTATTTTTCCCAAAACGTAAACCGCCTGCAACCAATAGAAAAGCCTTTAAAACACAATCGTTTTAAAGGCTTTCTATTTCATTATTGATGAATATTTTTATTCATTTGTTTGATAGCCGCTTTTTCAAGTCTGGACACCTGCGCTTGAGAAATACCGATTTCCTCGGCTACTTCCATTTGAGTTTTCCCTTGGAAGAATCGCTTTCTCAAAATCATTTTTTCCCTATCATTCAGCCTTCTCATGCCCTCTTTTAAAGCCAGCTCTTCAATCCATTGTGAATCTTTATTGCGCTCATCACTGATTTGATCCATCACAAAGATCGGGTCTCCGCCGTCGTTATAGATCGGCTCAAATAGTGAAACCGGATCCTGGATGGCATCCAGCGCAAATACGATTTCCTCATGCGGTACTTCAAGAACTTTTGCAATGTCTTCTGCAGTCGGCTCCTTGCTTGTCTCACTGATTAACCGCTCTCTTACTTGAAGTGCCTTATAAGCGATATCCCGGAGTGATCTTGAGACACGGATCGGGTTATTATCGCGTAAATACCTGCGGATCTCTCCGATAATCATAGGTACAGCGTATGTTGAAAACTTAACATTGTGGCTTAGGTCAAAATTATCAATGGATTTCATTAGTCCGATGCAGCCGACCTGAAATAAGTCATCAACATACTCTCCTCTGTTATTAAATCTTTGAATGACACTTAAGACAAGACGTAAGTTCCCGTTTACAAGCTTTTCTCTTGCTGAATCATCGCCTTCATCCTGCAGCTGCCTAAACAGCTTTCTCATTTCTTCATTCTTGAGTACTGGTAATTTGGAGGTATCCACCCCGCAGATTTCGACTTTATTTCTCGACACTTTTTTCCCTCCCTACAGGAGCTGCTGTACAACGTTAAGTATCTCCTCGGGTGGGAAAAATATGCACTGCACTCAGACCGAAAAATAGTCATTATTGGGAAATCCTTGTAGAATCAAGGGATTACCCGCAAAAAATTTTTACACCATTTTGTTGAATTCTTTTCGCAATCTTTTAATGATTCGTTTCTCAAGACGAGAAATATAGGACTGGGAAATCCCCATCATATCCGCTACATCCTTTTGGGTCTTTTCCTCCTCGCCGACAAGACCAAAACGGAGTTCCATGATTTGTTTTTCCCTCTCATTGAGCTGTTCAAGCGCTTTTTTCAAAAGCTTTTTATCTACGTTAGCCTCTATGTCTTTTGTGATGATGTCATCGTCAGTGCCAAGCACATCAGAAAGCAAAAGCTCATTGCCGTCCCAATCAATATTTAGCGGCTCATCAAAGGAAACCTCTGAACGGATTTTGTTGTTTCTCCTTAAATACATCAGGATTTCGTTTTCTATACAGCGGGAGGCATAGGTCGCCAGCTTGATTTTCTTTTCTGGATTGAACGTATTCACAGCTTTGATTAATCCGATGGTACCGATGCTGATTAAATCCTCTATATTAATTCCCGTATTTTCAAATTTACGGGCGATATAGACGACGAGGCGCAAATTACGTTCAATCAAAATGGCGCGTGCCGCCTGATCGCCGTTTGGGAGCTTCATTAACAGAACCTGCTCCTCATCTTTAGATAATGGAGGCGGCAGGGCTTCACTCCCACCTATGTAATAGACTTCATCACTTTTCAGCCCAAGTTTCATCAGCAGCTTATACCAGAGGTGCGTCAATCGCAATTTCAGTTTTTTCATCTTCCTCTCCCTTCTAAATGTCACGTCGTTTGAGTATGATAAGTAACGGACATTTGAGAACATTATGAAACGTGTTTGATGGCCTTGCCCGAAAGCATTTTCGGATGAATAATTGCGTCAAACTCTCCATCTGCCGATAGCTGTGTTGTGCTGATGCCGATTAAGCATTTATCTGCAGAAACCATATCTTCTTTTGTTATAATCGTTACGTGATCCGGTTTAACGCATAGTAAAAATTGATTTTGCTGACCTACTCCCCTGTATGGAATCAGCCTCAGTTTATCTAAAAAGCGAAATGAATCATCGAGTTGTTGGATGGCTTCCAATGGATCTGTGTTTCGAATAATTGTCGTTTCGGCTGCTCCGAAAATCGGTTCCAGTTTATCAATGTGAATAATCATGACCGGCGTTTTAGTAAGCGGATCGTACAGCTGATTACCGGAATCAATCAGCCCTCTGACATGAAGCGTTTGGCCGCCCAAATCAGCCTGTACGCTGACGCGTTCCTCATATTGAATGTTTTTTGTTTCAACATCTTCAATTCTTCTCTTAGAAAAAAACCATAATGCTGGAAAGCCAGCAACAATAAACAACCAGCTGATCGGATCTCCAAACCCAGTTTGATTGGTAATCATGACACCGTTTTGAACAACAGAATTTGACTGCAGCAAGGAATGGGCTCCGATTATTCCTCCCCCCATTAAAAAAGTCGCAAAATAAAAGGAAAACAAATTTTGAAAGAAATAGCGGAATCTCTTAAAGCCAAATGTCACCATCACAATAACAACTGAAAAAGCCAGCTTACCTGCCGGATGTTCAACGATCGGCGAAAAAGGAGTAAACATCAAAAGGACAATACTTGAACCGATGAACGCTCCGCCTATCAGTCTTCTTTTTTTCACATGACGTTTTAAAATAAATGCCGTGAGCAAAAGTAAAAGTGCATCAAAACAAAAGTTTAACAGCCAAATGACATCTAAATAGATTTTCACATCTGACTCCTTTCCTTCTTGCATCACGCTGTTCCCCTTCTTGTTTCATAGTATAAAGCAAGCTCCGTGGGAAAGTCTGTCAATTAATGTTGAGAGGAAAATACAATTTTTAAGGGATATCTGCTTAATTTGTCGAGGAATTGAATGAGAGGATATATAAAAAAAAGCTGCCTTTTAGCAGCAGCTTTTTCACACTTAATTTTCAGTATTGATATAAAGTTTTCCGTTCGCTGTTTTTCTTGTTTCATTTCCATAATCATCTCGTACAATTACTTCTACTTTTGCTCCGTTTGCTTTAATAGAAGAAGCGGCTGTCCAATAGCTTTCATATCTCCCAGGAGAAATTTCTCTTAGCGGGAGCTCTGTGGCATTTTGCACACTCGCTCTTGCATTTGTCAGAGGCAGACGAATAACAAACGTTGCATCCAAATCTTCAGCGCTTGAGAAAGCGATTTTCACAGATTCACCAGCTTTTAAGATTTTGTCCTCTCCCGGAATCAATCCAGAGATAACAGGCTGGTTAAAGTTGACATCAATGACAGCCTTTTTCGTCGTTTTGTTTCCTGCTAAGTCTGTAGCAGTCACCTTGATTTCATTGCTTCCGTTCTCCAAAAGAATACGAGCCGAGTATGAACCATCAGTTATCGTTGCTTTTTTGCCATTCACCTTAACTTCTTTCAGATTATCATCGGATACAGACCCTTTGACAGTCAGCGCCTCTTTATTTGTTTTCTCGCCATCCTTTGGATTGTCAAGCGTTAATTCAGGCTTGTCTTGATCAAGCGTGACCGTGATCGGGCTGGAGGCATCCGTTGTTCCGCTGTCTGTTGATGCAGTTGCCGTCAGCTCATTTTCGCCCTTGCTGAGTGTGATGCCTGCCTGGAACGTGCCATCCGCAGAAGCTTTTGTTTCTCCTGCTTCTTGCTCTCCATTATAAATGTGTACCGTTGTTCCCGGAGAGGCTTTTCCTTTTACGGTGACGCTCTCCTTATTTGTATATGATTTATCTGCCGGTGAAGTAATCTCAGGTACAGCAGCTTCATAATCAACTAATGCGCGGATCATATAGTTGCCGTCTGCTTCGTCACCTGGCTGCCATTTTCGGTCTATATACTGCCAGTTCCGGCCGGAATTCTGACCGGTTTCATCCATAGCCAGTCCAGGTGAATACGGGTCAGGTTTCGACTGGATATACACAAGATAAAAGTCTTTATCGACCATAATCCCTTTTGAACTGAGATCCACCTTGGTCCATTCGCCATTGCGAAGGGCTTCAGCGTTAAATGGCCCGGCAATTTTCTTACCCGGTGCTCCGTTTTCTCCTGTAGCATCGTATACCTCAACCTTAAACTCTGTGCCACCTGGATCAGGAAACTCTGTATCCCAAAATCGGAACAGTCCTCCTGTAAGCATGCCTTTTTCCTTGCCGTCAGCCAGCGTCATTTTGACGGCCCATCCGTTACCGGCCGCAAAATAGGAATTGGCATTCTCCGCCGTTCCGTCATCATATGCAATCTCACCCGGATACCCGACGAAAGGCTTCAGTACAGTTTCTTTTGTCACATCACCTCTTAAATCAACAGAAAATTCATCGCTGTAAAAACCCGGTGCAGCGACTTTAATCGTATAGGCGTCTTCATATGCCTCTAGCGTATATTCGCCTTTGTCGTTTGTTGTAGCCGGTTCAACCGCAGCATCCTCTACCACATAAACAGAGGCGCCTTTTACCGGATCTCCTGTCGTTTTATTGATGACTGTCCCTTTTAATGTGCCCTTCTTCATTTCCTCTAACGTAAAATTAGCTTGTGTCGTCTGATCTGCCTGCAGAGAAACTTTTTGTGTTTTCGATTGATAGCCGTATGCTTCTGCCATTAGCGTATAGTCTCCCGCTTTGTGCGTCAGCGTGTACTTCCCTGTGGATTGATCTGAATATGTTGTTTTTCCTGTTTCTACCACACTGACTTGTGCCCTGAGCGGCAAGACATGAGGCTGTATATCTTTACTCTGATGATTTACCGTTGTGTTTGCAGATGGCTTAGCTTTTTTCGGATTTACTGCCTTTTTCTTTAGCTTTCCAGACGGCTTTTCGACACCCAGCTTATTCTTTTCGGCTGTTTTGCCGGCTGATTTGTCAGAAAGCACTACATCATCAATGTACCAGCCCTCTTTTGTAATACTTTCATCAGATTGGAGGTTAAACATTACTTGAATGTTTTGACCTTTATAAGCGGATAAATCAATTTCTTCGTCTGTCCAGCTTGATGTCTTTCCATTATAGACACCTGCCTGCTCCCAATTCTTTTCACCCTCAGGCAAAACAAAAACGTAGCCGTAATCAAAATCATCCTCTAAATTGTGCCAGCTTTTAAATTGGAGAAACAGGTTTCCTGAATCCGGCACTTGAACAGGAGGCATCACAAGATTCATGTTTGCTGAGTTGGCATAGTTTCCTGACAGGTTTGTTCCGTATACCTTTTCTCCGGATGCTGCTGTAGTTGGGCCTGCTGACGGAACTCCCCATTCCCAGCTATTATTTGTTCCGCTTGCAATCCAGCCGCCGGGTGCAGTTTCAAAGTCCTGCTTATATCCCACCGTGATGCTCGGTTTCACTATTACATCGTATGTGTCAGACACAACGACATGGCCGCCAAAGTCCTGAATTATCCACTTATAGCTTAGTGCAGTTCCTTTTATATTTGGAATCTCTGCCTGATACGTTCCTTTCAGGTGATCACCGCTGATTCGCTTAGCCGTTACTTCTGTCCATTCACCTTGATCCAGCTTATAAGACAGTTTTACAGATGTCACGCTTACATTGTCTTCAGCTGTCAAAGTAAGCGGCAGGCTCGCGCCCTCATAGGCTTCTGTTACTTTCTCATGCTGATAGACAGGAGGCTCTTGATCATCTCCCTCAACAGAAACTTGTCCTTCTGCTTTTCCTAAACCGTCTGTAACAGCTGATACAGCATCAAAAGCGTTCACCAAACCATGGCCGTATCCGTTATTCGGAGAATCAGGAAATGTTGAATCCGTCAGCGGTTCAGCCGTACTGGTTAATATATCCTCCATCTCATCGACAGAAAGTGAGGCATCCGCCTGTTTCAGCAGTGCGGCAACAGCGGACACATGCGGCCCTGCCATTGATGTGCCATCCCATCCGTCCTCATATGTCTGACCGGGAACGGAAGAACGAATATTTACACCTGGTGCAGAAATTTCCGGCTTTATTTCATCATATGGAGATGGCCCTTGAAGAGAAAAGTCAGCCAGCTTTTTGTTTATATCAGTCGCTCCGGTTGCAAACGATTCAGGATAGTTTGCCGGGTTTGCGATAGAACCAGGGCCGCCAGGAATAAAGAGATCCGTATTCCCCGCTGAAAACTCAGGGAAAATATCGGCCGCACGCCAGGCATTGACCATGTCTCTGTACCATTCATCAAGTCCTGAACCCCCGCCCCATGAATTATTGACAACATCAGGAGCCATTTCCGGGTGAGGATTGCCCTCTGCATCCTTTGGAGCTAAAACCCATTCACCGGCCTCTAAAATGTCAGCATCAGTGCCGCCATCTTCAGAGAACGCTTTTACAGCAATCCACTTTGCGCCTGGCGCTACACCGATTTGATTTGTTCCATCGGGTTCAGATCCCACCATCGTACCTGTCACGTGGGTTCCATGAGCCAAATCATCATAAGGGCTTGCTTCCCCGGCTACGGCATCATACCAGTTCATTTCATGATCCGGCTCATCAGGATTTTCCGGATGATATCCGCGATATTTCTCCTTTAATGCCGGATGGTTCCATTCCACGCCTGTATCAATGGACGCGACAACCGTGCCAGTTCCGTCATATCCAAGTGCCCAAGCTTTCGGGGCGTCGATTTGGCCTACATTCCATTCCACACCGTCAGTTGCTTTGACAGCTTTTTGCGCTTTTTTTATATTAAATGGAGAGGATGACTTAAATAACTGTCGTTTCTCATTTGGAAGCACCTTTTCCACTTCGGGGAATTGTGCTACTTTTTCCATCACTTCTTTTGAGGCATGAACAGCGATCCCATTCACTACATAATAAGAGTGAATTTGGTCTGCATTCCCCTTATTTTTCTGGCTGTTCAAGTATGTTAAGACATCTCTCTGGGATTCATCGGCTGTGACTTTTAAGGAAGACACAACGGCAGAACGCTTTTGATATTCTGTCTTAGCGGCAGTCAGCTTCTTCGATTTCGCTTTTTTAACAGCAGCTTTTGCCGCTTTTTCTGTGTCAGCTTGATCTTTAAATTTAATCAGAAAAGTCATTTTTTCTTTCTTCTTAAAGCTTTTCTTTAATGAACTCGAGATCTTGTTCTGAATGGATTCAGCAGATTGAAGCTCCTGTTTAACAGAAGCTAAAGCGCTTTTGCTGCTTGCCCCGGCTACACCCGGAAACAACAGTGAACCGATGACAACCGTACTTAAAACAGAGCTGATGAGTCTGTTTTTCGTTTTTTTCCTCATATTTATCCCCCTTTTTTAAAATACTTTGTAAAAAAATGTCGTCCCTCCTTTTAAAAATGAATGGTTTTGTCAGAACATCGCTGTACGTTAACTGTAGACAATCTGCACTACAGATATTGTCGTTTTATGTCATTCGATTTCCATATATATGAAAATGATAAAATCGTCACGAAATAAGAATAGGTCTAATAGGCTGATTTGTTATTCTGTGAAGGAAGACATAGGGAAAGGAAAAATTTTGGAGAAAAACAAAAAGGACAAAATCGAAAACGATTTTGTCCTTTACATTAGCCGCGTTTATTACGGTTTCTTAAGAATGTCGGGATGTCAAGCGTATCATCAGCCGGCTGTGACGTGTGACGGCTTACTGTGTTTTGTTGCTGAGGCTCCTCACGTTTTGGTTCACGCTTTGGAACACTTTGATTATGTGTTTTGATGCTTTGGTTTAAGCTTGGACGCTGAGGTTTCGTCACGTCCTTCTCTTGTTCAATAAAGCCAGTCGCAATCACTGTCACCACAATTTCGTCTTTTAGATTTTCATTAATAACAGAACCGAAAATCATGTTTACGTCTTGGTCAGACGCAGAAGCGACAATGTCTGCTGCTTCCTGAACTTCATATAAGCTGAGGTTTGTTCCCCCAGTGATGTTCATGAGGACACCTTGCGCACCGTCAATGGCCGCTTCAAGAAGCGGGCTGGAGATTGCTTTTTTTGCTGCCTCTGCCGCGCGGTTTTCTCCAGTCGCAATACCGATACCCATCAAAGCAGATCCTTTGTTTGACATGATGGTTTTCACATCAGCAAAGTCAAGGTTGATAAGACCAGGTGTAGCAATCAAGTCTGAAATACCTTGAACCCCTTGGCGAAGTACATTATCCGCTTCGCGGAATGCTTCAAGCATCGGTGTGTTTTTATCAACAATTTCAAGGATACGGTCGTTCGGGATCACGATCAGTGTATCCACCGCTTCTTTCATTGCTGAGATTCCGCCTGCAGCCTGAAGCTGTCTTTTGCGTCCTTCGAATGTAAACGGTCTTGTAACAACTCCAACTGTTAATGCGCCTAAGTCTTTCGCGATTTGGGCGATAACCGGTGCAGCACCTGTTCCTGTTCCGCCGCCCATACCAGCTGTCACGAATACCATGTCAGCGCCTTTTAACGCTTCTTCAATCTGCTCTTTGCTTTCTTCAGCGGCTTTTTTTCCGACTTCCGGATTCGCACCTGCTCCCAATCCTCTAGTCAGTTTTGCGCCGATTTGCATTTTCACTTCTGCTTTTGACAGGTTAAGAGCTTGAGCATCCGTATTAACCGCAATGTACTCTACTCCTTGCACTTCATTTTCAATCATTCGGTTAACGGCGTTGTTACCGCCGCCTCCTACTCCGATTACTTTAATTGATGCTAAGCCGTCTATGTTTGTTTCGAACTCCAACATGCTAAATCCTCCTAATCTGCCGAATGACTATCTATCTATTCCCAAAACATGCTTAATAGTTTTTTCATTTTGCTCTGTTTATTATGTTCGGCTTGTGTTTTTTGTTTTCCTTTTGGCCGCTGCTGCACCTCATTTTGGTGATGATGCTGCTCTTGTTCCTCTGATGATGAGACTGCAATTTCCTGTAACGCTTCTTCAGGCATCTTGAAGCCTATTTTTCTGCCTTGAATTCTTGCATTTCGGCAGGCGAATTGGATCAGGCCCACTCCCGTCATATATTGAGGATCTCTTACACCGATATAATTCGGGCTTGCCACTCTGACATTGTTTTGCAGCACATCCTGTGCCAATGACATGACACCCGGCATTGCTGCTTGTCCCCCTGTCAGCACGAAGCCTCCCGGCAGATCGGTAATGCCCATACTGCTAAGCTCTTCTGAAACAATGTCAAGAATCTCTTCTAGTCTTGCTTCAATGATATTCGCTGCTTCCTGCTGTGTAAATGTTTGTTTTTGATTGGTGCCTATAACGGTTACCTCAAATACTTCATCTTCCGAGGCTTCGTCATAGTAGGCATGTCCAAATTGCTTTTTCACGCGTTCTGCTTCTTCTGTTGACGTTCTCAATCCGATGGAAATATCTTTGGTGATATTTTCGCCTCCGAGAGGAATGACACGGGTAGAAGTGAGATGTCCGTTCTGGAATACGGCAATGGTTGTTGACCCTCCCCCTATATCAATGAGAGCCACACCAAGGTTTTTTTCGTCCTTTGATAATGCAGCAGAACCGGCTGCCAACGGCTGAAGACAAATATCAGTTATTTCAATACCGGCTCTTTCAACACAGCGGAGTAAGTTATGTAAGATTGTTTTTGAACCGGTGATCAAGGTGCCCTCAACTTCTAAACGCACACCCAGCATTTTTTTCGGGTCGGTGATTTCATCTCTTCCATCAACGATAAACTGTTTAGGAATGACGTCTACAATCAGCTGTTCGTGCGGTATTGAAACAACCTGTGCTGCCTCCATGACACGGCGCACATCTTCAACTTGAATTTCCTTATTTTCACTGGAAACTGCTACGACACCGTTTGTATCTTGAATATTGATATAATTTCCATTAACGCCGACAATAGCTTTTCTAAGCGGAAAACCTACCATTCTTTCAGCTTGGTCAAACGCTTTTCTTATAGAATGAACAGTCTCATCTATATCAACGATTGAGCCTTTTTTCAACCCTTCAGACGGTACATTTCCCACACCGATAATATTAAGGGAATCATCTGTCATTTCTCCGACGATCACTTTTGTATTGGACGTACCGATGTCAAGACTGACGTAAAGTTCATTGTTGTTCATTCTATGGCACCTCCTCACATTTCGATCATTTCTATTCTATTATTTGCGGAACAACAATACAATGAATGTGGCTTTACAAGTGTGTAACAAAAAAAATAACAACGGAATATTCCTTATATGCTAATCACATTTTATGTTTATTGAAAATATTCGTTATATCCTATGTATATCCTCTTTTATATCACATTTTTTTTATTTTTTTTAGAAAGACTCCACTTTGTTAGTAGATTTCTTCTGATAACGGCTATATTCTGAAATAATCTGACTCCAAATGCGAATATACCTGCTAAATACAAGTCTACACCAAGATGGACTCCCAGAAAAGCTAAACTTATTGCCAATATAATATTAAAAAAGAAACCGGAAACAAATACCATTTCATCATATGTACCTTGTAAATGCGCCCTGATTCCGCCTATTAAAGTATCAAGTGCGGCAAGCACGGCAAGTGACAAATAGTTTGAGTATTCACTCGGTATCGTTAGGTTTGTCATCAGTCCGATCGCTATTCCGAGCACCAGTCCCAGCACGGGCAGCCACATGACAATTCTCCTCCTTTTCAGTCTTTAAGCGGTTTCAGCTGTTGTACGTCTAATGGTCTGTCATATGCTTTTAGTGTCAGGTCGCTGTCAGATTTACCGGCCTTTAATGCTAAATTTTCAGATGCAAAAAGGTCCTCAAGTCCTGATCCCTTCACTCTGCTGTACAGCATGACCGGATCTTCGGCAAGCACTTTTACTTTTAAAGGATAATCGTCAAGGCTGTATCCGTCTATTTTCGTTGTGCCGTTTATATCCCTTATGACCGTATGATTCACAACTCTTCGCTCATTAATCGAGATATGTTCAGCACCGAAGGAGTTGAGTTCATTGATCAGCTTCTTCAGCAAATCCGGAGGCGGATTTTCGATCGGCTCTCCTGTTAAGCTTTCAGAAAAAAGCGGGGAAATGGTGATGACAATTCCGCTACCAGTTATATCGGTCATGCCGGCTGTTTTTTTTAAGGTTTGCAAGGTATTATTGAGCGCGGTTTCTTTTGTCATTTCTTTCGTTTGCGAATAGCTATTGAGCAGTTTATCATATTTGTTTATTTCAGCCAGCAGTTTTTCCTGCTTCTTCTGCTCTGACGTCAGCTCTTCCCTTATATCCCACATATCCCTTGTGTCTCGGACTTGAGGGTGCTTCAATGAGTTAAACTGAACAGCTATCATGAGGCCAAAGATGACCATAAGCACACTGATGCTTATGAAGGAACGCTTTATTTTCAATCCGTTTCACCCGCTTTTTTCAATCATTCCTTCGTTTTCAGAATCGGTTTCATTTGTACGTTTTTCTCTTTTTCTGCGGAAACAGAAATATGATCCATTGACAGCTGATCAATCAGGCCTCCTGCTATATTTAACGAAGGCAGCAGGACATCAGGATCGCCAATAGCAGATATCGTAAATGGGGCGGGGTGCTGTACCCCGTCTACCGTTACAACAGGACCATTGCACTTGATATAAGAATCATATGTCAAACGCTGGCCATTAACGGCGACGGCCGCCGCACCAGAGATATACAATTCGTTTACCACTTGAAAGATATGGCTTTCGTGAACGATGTAACTGTTCACATTCTCCCCTTCCGGTATGTACGACGCATCCTCCAAGGTCACCTCAATGCCCTTTCCCTGCACACCGACTTCCCCAATATACATTCTGTATTTTTCTGTATCTTCGAGGACGTTATAGTATTCCGTCTTTTCTTTTTTCAGTTTATTTTCTGCCTGACGGACTTTGTTTTGCTTTTGATATAATTCTTTTTCAAGATTTTTATTTTCTTTCTCCTGTTTCAGGAGTTCATCTCTCAACGCATATTCTTTTTTCCATTCTTCCGTCTCACCCGCGCTTTTGTTTTCTTTTGCCGTTTGAAAGGAGAATGAAATCAAAAAGCCTGCGATAAGCATAATTAAAGAAAGGAGGACTGCTGATTTGCCCCTCAATTTTCATCTTCCTTTTTAGCAGCTTTATCGTTTTTTCCAAATTCTTCAAAATAGGTAGCGACTTCTAAATGAATAATTCCTTTTTTATTGCTGCTAAGCTGCGAAATGATAGAAGGATATGTTTTCATACGGTCTGCAAAGGTTTTAATAGACGCAGTGACAACATAACCGTCGTTCATGTACAACTTAATACGGTTTTCATCCATTTTTACTGGCGTATAATAAATTTCTGAAATCGACTGTTTTAACGAATTTGACAAAGCATCGAGCTGCTTGGCCATTTGAGACCGTTTCTTCGCGTTTGTCCAATTTACCAGTATCGGTCCCGCATCATCCGGCGTTACTTCGTTTGGCAGCACTGAACCGTTTTCAAGCACTTCATAGTACACATCGTCTTTTTCTAAATAAGCAATCGCTTTATATTCTTCAATCGCAATGTTGATTTTATTAGGAAGCGATTTGCTGATCTCCGCTTTTTTCACTAATTTATTTTGCTGAATCTTCTTTTCTGTTTTTTTCTTGTCCAAACTCCAAAACTCAGTATCTCCGCTGTTAATATCGGAAAGGTCGATAATTTCCTTTTTGGATACATTCTCATTCCCTGTAATAGAGATTGTTGATACTTTACTGATTGGCGTCTGCAGATACACGATGATCAGCACCATAATAAAAAAGAGCATAATAAATGAAATGAGACGGCGGTTGGCCTTCTGTTTCCGCTGCTCTTTAATTTTAGGAATCCGTTCCTCTATGTTTACGATTTTTTCTTGTTCATGACCCGGGTTCATTGCCTGTTCACCTCATTCAAATGAAACAGCTGTTAAAAGTCTGTCTATTCCAAAACAAACGGCATACTATGGATGCCGTTTGTCATTTGCTTACAGTATATCATAAGAACAGCTTCAGTCAGAACTTGAATCAGCGATTTTCGCCGATGATTTCAACCTCTGTGTGCATATCAATCTCGTATTTTTCACGGATTGTCTTTTTCACATGGTCAATGAGATCAAGCACATCTTTTGCTGAAGCTCCGCCCGCATTGACGATGAAGTTTCCGTGCATTTCCGATATCTTTGCACCGCCGATTTGATATCCTTTCAAGCCAGCTTTTTCTACAAGGTTTCCAGCATGATTCGGAAGCGGATTTCTGAATATGCTTCCCGCACATGGGCTTGAATACGGCTGTGTATTTTTTCTGTAGTCTTTATTGCTTTGCATTTGCTGAACGATTGATTCTTTATCCTTCTGCTCCAGCTGCAGAACAGCTTCAAGGCAAACGCCCGGGCGTTTCTTTTGCAATACAGATGTTCTGTAGCTAAAATCCATCTGCTCATTTGTCAGCCACTCAATCGTACCGTCTTCAAACAAAATATGTGCTTTGACGAGGATTTCGCTCATATCAGAGCCGTGAGCGCCGGCATTCATGTAAACCGCTCCGCCGATTGATCCAGGAATACCCGCAGCAAATTCCAAACCGGACAGGCCTTTTTTGCTCAATGATGTAGCAAGACGGACCACTGAATAACCGCCTCCGACCGTTACTTGGTCCCCTTCAAGCTCCAAATGGTCAAGACCTGCACCCAGCTTAATCACTACGCCTCTGATTCCCTCATCTAAAACAAGAAGATTCGATCCGCGGCCGATGACTGTCCACTTCACATCATATTTTTTAATCACGTCCATGATATCTTTGACAGCATCTACACTGCTTGGAATGACCAATACATCCGCAGGTCCGCCGATTTTCATCGTTGTATGATTCGCGAGCGGTTCGTTTGCAAGAACCTTGCCGACTCTGCGTTCTTTTAATTCCTGTATCACTTTCTCCATCGTAAACCTCCGCATTCCATTTGCTTTTCTATTATTTTTTCAATTCTTCGAGTACGCTGTATAAACGGGCAGCCGCATCAGGAACACCGAGTGACTTTGTCCGTTCGCTCATTTCCTTTAACGTTTGCTCATTCAATACAATCCGGTCGAGCGCATCAATCAGCTTTTCACCGCTAAGCTCTGTTTCTTTCAGAACAATCGCCGCATCATGCTGGCCGAGAGATCTCGCATTGACCTCCTGGTGATTCGCTGTTACATATGGACTTGGGATCAAAACACTTGGGATTCCGAGAGCAGTAATTTCGGCAATAGTCGTCGCACCGGCTCTGGCCACAATGACATCAATGGCCTTTAAATATTCTGGCATTTGATGAAGAAATGGCTTTGTGACCATATTATCAGCGGCACCCTTGCTATTCAGCTCACTCATCACTTTTTCATAGTGAACCTCACCGGTGATATACAGCACTTGATAGTCTCTTGTTTTCAGCGCATCCTGCATGTCAATGACAGCACGGTTAATCGGTGCAGCGCCTCGGCTTCCTCCGAAGATTAAAACTGTTTTTTTCTCTTCAGAAAGCCCAAATTCGTCCATTGATCGGCCCGTCTCTATTGAGACGACTTCAGAAGCTCTCGGGTTTCCCGTAAAAACAACTTTCTCACTAGGAAAATGTGATTTTGCTTCTTCAAAACATATCGCTACTTTATTAACATATTTTGAAAGAAACTTATTCGTGATGCCCGGGAGGCTGTTTTGTTCATGGACAATAGTTGGAATTCCCATTTTTGCAGCGGCATAGACAACCGGCCCGCATACGTAACCGCCCGTTCCAATCACGGCATCGGGCTTAAATTCCGCTAAATACGACTTGCTCTTTTTTACACCCTTCAGAAAACGCATCACAGTTTTGACGTTCTCAAATGACAGCTTTCTTTTAAATCCTGTAATCTCAATTGAACGAAACGGTATATTCTCCCGCTCAACAATTTTTTTCTCCAGTCCGTTTTCTGTTCCGATATATAAAAATTCCACATTAGGATGACGGCGCTGAACTTCTTTAATAAAAGCAAGCGCAGGATAAATATGTCCTCCTGTACCGCCTCCGCTTATTGCAATTCGCATATCTCTTCCCCCAGTTTAAGTTTCTCTATAACATAGCGATAACCCTGTTTTGTTGGACAGGGTTATCGCATCAATTGGTTCCCAGCTTCCTGTTCATAGGACGCCTGGCAATACATTCATTAATACCTCGAGTAGCGGCTCACATTCAGCAGCACGCCGACAGCCATCAGCATCAGGGTCAATGAAGAGCCTCCGTAGCTCAAAAACGGGAGCGTGATGCCTGTTACCGGAATAAGACCCGTTACTACACCGATATTAATCATGACTTGAATAGCAATCATTGAAATAATGCCGACTGCGACAAAGCTTCCGTACAGATCAGGGGCACCGAGCGCAACTCTGATCCCTCTCCACAGCAGAACACTGAAGAGAAGCAAAATAAGCGTTCCCCCGATAAAGCCAAGCTCCTCTGACAAGATGGCGAAAATAAAGTCTGTTTGAGGCTCAGGCAGATAAAAGAACTTCTGTCTGCTTTGTCCAAGTCCCATTCCAAACAATCCGCCCGGCCCCACTGCATAAAGCGATTGAATGATTTGAAAACCGCTTCCGAGCGGGTCTTCCCACGGATTTAAGTAGGAGGTAATCCGCTTAATCCGATATGGGGCCGATAGTACGAGCCCGACAAATCCGCTGAGGCCAATCAGCCCTAGAAAGACAAAATGGGCGATTCGCGCGCCGGCTACAAAAATCATGACAATACAAGTTCCGACCATCACCGTTCCCGTTCCGAGGTCAGGCTGGCACATGATAATCAAAAACGCTGAAAACACGATGCCAAGTGCCGGGACGAATCCCCGTCTGAACGATGTGATGTTTTTTTGTTTTTCAGAGAGAAATTTAGCAAGGAATGCGATCATCGCAAGCTTCATAAACTCTGATGGCTGTATGCTGAATGCCCCGACTCCGATCCAGCTTCTTGAACCGTTTCGCACCATGCCAACGCCCGGTATCAAAACAAGCACCAGAAGGAAAAAGCAGATAACCAATAGCAACTTGGACCATGTCCTCCAAGTCCAATAATCAACATTCATGATAAAAAACATGGCAATGACGCCGATTCCCGCAAACAGCAGCTGCCGTTTCGCGAAAAAGAATGAGTCGTCAAATTTATAATCTGCCCATACCGCACTCGCACTGTACACCATAATTAACCCGATTGTTAATAATAATAACGTAATGATGACCAATAAGAAATCAGGCGATGTTTTTTTAGTAGTCAAAGCAATCGACACCCCAAGCTTAAAGTCATTAGGGCTGCCGATTTACTCCAAGACAAGCCCTTACTTAAGCATATGCACGGCATGTATAAACATGTCACCACGTTCTTCAAATGTTTTGAATTGATCCCAGCTCGCACACGCAGGTGACAGCAGGATGACATCTCCTTCATTTGAGAGCGCAAACGCCGCAGATACTGCTTGTTCAACATTATCGACACGTTTGACATGTTGTATTCCCATCTCATTGCCGAGCTTCTCAAGTTTCGGCGCTGTCTGGCCAAATGTAAGCACTGCTTTGACATGTTTCATATACGGTTTTAAGTCGTCAAAACCATTTCCGCGATCCAGTCCGCCCGCAAGCAAGATGACCGGTTTGTCAAACGCTGAAAGCGCCTTGCTTGTCGCCAAAATGTTTGTCGCCTTACTGTCATTATAAAATTTGCGGCCTTTCACTGTTGTGACATATTGGAGACGATGCTTCACGCCAGTAAAGCTTGTCAGCACCTTTTTGACTGCTTCGTTGGACGCTCCTGCTGTTTTCACAACTGCAATAGCAGCTAAAATGTTCTCCAAATTATGAGCGCCGGGCAGCACAACCTCTTCCAGAGGAATAATGGCTTCGCCGTTAAACATAATCATACCGTCTTTTACATAAGCGCCCTGTTCAAGCGTTTTGGTGACTGAAAATGGGATGATTTCGGCTTTTCCTGCTTCAGCCAGACGCACGACAGTTTCATCATTCTGGTTGACAATGGCTTTATCTGAGGCAGTCTGATGAAGATACACTTTCTGTTTCGCTTTTTCATAGTTTTCTCTCGTATGGTGATAATCCAAATGAGCGTCAAACACGTTTAAAATCAGACTGATTTCCGGTCTGAAAGCGTGTGTTCCCATCAGCTGAAACGAAGACAGTTCAGTAACGATCCATTCATCCCCATCAGCATGATAGGCAACCTCACTTGCGACTGTGCCGATGTTCCCCGCAATCAGTGCCTTTTGCGAGTCAGCTTTGAGCATTTCATAAATCAGCGTTGTCGTGGTCGTTTTTCCGTTTGATCCGGTAATCCCGATATACTTGGCGTTTGTCAAGTAGTAAGCGAGCTCAATTTCCGTCCAAACCGGAATGCCTCTTTTTTCCGCTTCCTGAACCATAATATTTTCATAAGGAATTCCCGGGTTTTTGATCAGAACTGTGATTTGATGCTGATCGAACAGAGAAACTGGATGCTCCCCGCAAACAACCTCGATTCCTTTTTCAGAAAGCTTTTGCGCTGGTTCGTTTTCTTCAAAAGGCTTTTGGTCGTTGACTGCAACATAAATGCCTTTTTCATGAAGAATGGATGCCGCCGCATACCCGCTTTTCGCGAGACCAAGGATTAAAAAATGCTGATTCTGTAAAAATTGATCATTTTCCACTTATAACCACACCTCGATGTAAATTCCTAAAACGGCAAGCAAAAGTCCCGCAGCCCAAAACGTCACGACTACTCTCCATTCAGACCAGCCGACAAGCTCATAATGGTGGTGAAGCGGACTCATTTTAAAGATTCGTTTACCTGTCGTTTTAAAGCTGATAACCTGCAGAATAACGGATAATGTCTCGATAACGAATACACCGCCGATGATAACCAGCAGGATCTCTAGTTTCGTTAAGATGGCAATGGCAACGATAGCTCCTCCCAATGCAAGCGATCCCGTATCTCCCATAAAGACTTTGGCCGGATGAGCATTAAATACGAGGAAGCCCAGCACTGCACCGACAACGCCAACTGAGAAAATCGCTACGTCATATTGAGACTGATTCCATGCCAGGATAGCAAATGCGCCAAAAGCGATCGCAGCCGTACCGGATAATAGACCGTCAAGACCGTCAGTCAGGTTAACTGCATTTGATCCGCCGACAAGCATAAAGAGCACCAGGATAAAGTAAGCCCAGCCAAGATCAAATGACAAGTCAGTTCCGGGCACGCGAATGTCCGTCGCAAAATTGTAGTAATGGTACACGGCATAAAATACAACCGCAATAATAATTTGCCCGATCAGCTTTTGCTTTGACGTCAATCCAAGGTTGCGCTTCATGACGACCTTGATGTAATCATCTAAAAAGCCAAGCAACCCGTAGCCGAGCGTAACAAACAGTAGCAGCACCATTTCCGGGCTTATTTCTGAAAACTTCTGTGTCATAACAATTGTTGTCACAATGATAGAAAGTATGATCATGACCCCGCCCATTGTCGGCGTCCCTGATTTTTTCTGATGTGATTTCGGTCCTTCTTCTCTAATACTCTGGCCGAATTTTAATCTTCTTAAAAACGGAATAAGAATTGGAGAGAGCAGAACACTAATTAAAAATCCCATTAAAATTGTAAACAGAATGACTTGCTCAAGCATTGTCCTTTTCTCCTCCTGTTTCTTTCAAACGACATACGTAGTTATCATATTCATGATTTTTTTCCATATGAAACATCTTTTCAAGCTCCATTATTCCATAACATCTCTTTCCTATGAATTTGTCTTATTTTTATTGAGTTCGACAATGGCTCTCGCCGCCACTTCAGTATCGTCAAAATCGAAAGTTTCGCTTCCAATCTGCTGATAGGTTTCGTGTCCTTTTCCGGCAATAAGAACAACGTCACCTTTTTTGGCATTGGCAATCGCGAAAAAGATCGCCTGCTCGCGGTTTGCAATGCTGTGATAGTATTCGTTCTCAACGCCAGCTTCCATATCTCTTAAAATCGCGCGGGGATCTTCGCTTCTCGGATTATCTGAAGTGAAAATCGGTTCGTCAGCCAACTCCACAGCAATTCTAGCCATTTTCGGGCGTTTCGTCTTATCTCTGTCTCCCCCGCAGCCAACAACGACAAAAAGCTTTCCTTCCGTCATGTCCCTGCAAGTCTTCAGCACATTTTCAAGGCTGTCCGGCGTGTGTGCGTAATCTACAATGACCGGAAACTCCTGCTGCTGATTGACCAATTCAAATCGGCCTTTTACACCATGCAATTCTTCAACAGCTGCGGTAATGGTATCAAACGGAATGCCCGCTGCGATACATGTTGCAACAGCTGCCAGCACATTATACACATTAAATTGTCCGACAAGCGACATTGTAATGTGCTTAGTGCCTTTCATTGTCACAAGATCAAAGCTTGTTCCTTGTGCAGTGATCGTGATGTTCTTCGCCATCACATCAGCGTTGTTTTTAATTCCGTATGTAGAGATATGCGCTGCGGTTACCTTTTCAAAATAAGCGCTCGCCTCATCGTCAGCATTCAGTACGGCACGCTTTGGATGTTCGTGGTTGAAAGCCCCGCCAAGCTGAGAAAAGAGCAGGCTTTTTGCCTGTCGGTACTCATCCATCGTTTTATGGTAGTCCAGATGGTCCTGCGTTAAATTCGTAAACACGGCAATATCATAATCACACCCATGAACACGTCCCAAAGACAAAGCGTGAGAAGAAACTTCCATGATGGCAGTGTCTACTTGCTTGTCATTCATTTTCTTAAACGTTTTCTGCAGTGTGACGCTTTCCGGAGTCGTGTTTTTAACGGGAATTGTTTCATCACCGATTTTCATGTACATGGTACCGATCAGGCCTGTGCGTTTTCCCGCTTTTTTCATAATCTCATCGACCATATGGGTCGTTGATGTTTTGCCGTTTGTACCTGTGATTCCGATCAGCTGGAGCTTCTTAGTCGGCTGTCCGTAAAACGCATCCGACAAAACGCTCAGCGCTCGCAGTGACCGCCGGACTATAATGACAGGCACATCCACATCGAGCTCTCTTTCTGCCACAATAGCCGCTGCACCGTTTTCTACTGCTTTTTGCGCAAAATCATGACCATCCACCGTATACCCTTTTACACATACAAAAAGACTCCCTTCTTTTACTTCTCTGGAGTCCATCTCAATTGAAGTTATTTCAGGGTCTTGTGAGTCGTTTACAGAAGGTTCGGTTGTTAAATATGTAAGCAGCTTTGTAAGTTTCATCGTATCAAACCTCTCAACATTCTAGTTCGTTCTTTTTATCATTGAAGTCACGTCAACTGATGTGATAATGATTTTAAGCATACAGTTCATATTTTAGCGTAAATAAAAGGATACATCCAGCTAATCTTGAAAGATATCAGCAATTTTTCTGCAATAATATAAAAGGCAGCCCGAATTAATCGGCTGCCTCCTTTTCATCTTCTTCAGTCAAATAAACGCGTATCTTTGAGCCCTCTTTTACTTTCGTTCCGGCAGCTGGCGATTGTTTAACGATTTTGCTTCCTTTCCCGGAAGCATCCACATTGAGATTCACCAAAAGTGACTCAAGATCTGAGACAGACATCCCTACAACATTCGGAACTTCTACTGTTTTTGTGTCGTTCCATTGGTATTTTTTCTCGATTTGATTTTTCCGAGGCTTCACACCAAGCTCCGGCAGGCTGTCTCTCATAATATTACCGACAATTGGCGCTGCAACCGTTCCACCAAACTGAATCGTGCCTTTCGGGTTATCTACCGCGACATAGACGACAAGACTCGGATCGTCAGCCGGCGCGAAACCGATAAATGATACAATATGGTTGTTTTCAAGGTATTTTCCATCTTTAACCTTTTGTGCAGTTCCCGTTTTACCGCCGACACGATACCCCTCAACAAATGCGTTGCGGCCCGTGCCTTCCGCGACGACGCTCTCTAGTGCATAACGGATTTGTTTTGATGTCCCCTCAGAAATAACTTGTTTCTTTGCGATTGGTGATTGTTTTTTAACTGTTTTTTTCGTTACAGGGTCAATCCATTCCTTTGCAATATAAGGTGTGTAGAGCGTTCCTCCGTTTACAGCGGCAGATACGGCTGCAACCTGCTGAATCGGCGTGACAGATACCCCCTGTCCGAAAGCCGTAGTCGCTTGCTCCACCGGACCTACTCTGTCAAGCGGGAATAAAATTCCTGTTCCCTCGCCCTGCAGATCAATTCCCGTTTTTTGTCCAAAACCAAAGCCTTTGATATATTTGAAAAGCTTCTCCTTTCCTAAGCGTTCGCCTAATTCAACAAACCCCGGGTTGCAGGAGTTCTGTACAACTTCAAGGTACGTTTGCAGTCCGTGGCCGCCCCTTTTCCAGCAGCGCAGTCTCGCTCCATCCACTTCCGCATGCCCTTTATCGTAAAATTGATCACGTTTTAAATTTACTTTTTGCTCCTCTAGTGCTGCTGCAAGTGTAATAATTTTAAAGGTAGATCCCGGCTCATACGTGCTCCATACCGGAAGATTCCGATTGTAGACTGACGGATCGACCGATTGATAATCAGCCGGGTCAAAGTCAGGTCTGCTCGCCATTCCCAATATTTCTCCGTTTTTCGGATTCATGGCGACGGCAATCATACCGTCAGGGTGGTATTTGGCCTCAGCGTTATCAAGCTCTCTTTCCATTATCGTCTGAACCTTTGAATCAACTGTCAGCTTCATATCAAGCCCGTCCTTAGGCGGCGTGTAGTCATCCGCTTCATCAGGCATTTTCTTCCCCTTGGCATCCGTATAAAACTTAACAGACCCTTTTTCACCTTTGAGATCATCGTCGTAATAGGCTTCAAGTCCAAGGAGTCCTTGGTTGTCAATACCGGCAAATCCAAGCACATGAGATAAAAAGCTGCCGAACGGGTAATGGCGGATACTATCCTCCGCTACATACACTCCCTTTAAATCAAGCGCTTTAATTTCTTTCGCCTTTTCATTTGATATCTTTCTTCCTTCCGGAGTTATCTTTTCAATTGACGCTTTTTTCGTCACATGCTTATATACTTTTTCTTCTGACATGTTTAATACCGCCGCCAGCTGCTTGCTCGTTTTCATTGGATTCTGGACTTGGCGCGGCACGACGAATACGGTCGGCGCACTTTTGTTTGTTGCGAGTTTTACACCGTTCCGATCCAAAATCTCGCCTCTCTCCGGCTCAAACGGCAAGTTCCTGCTCCAGGAATCTTTCGCCAGCGAAGTCAGTTTCTCGCCCATCACAAACTGAACATACCCCAGCCTAGTATCAATGATCAAAAACACGATCACGCCAAAAAGCAAAACAAATAATAAACGTTTTCTAACCGTTACATTCGAGACGCGCAAGAGACCGTTCACTCCTTATTTAGGCTTGTTTCATTTTATGCCTGTAATCGGACAGGTAGAACGATGCTCAACTGAAGGTATAAAAAAAGAAAGCCTGCATAACGCAAGCTTTCTTTTTAATCCGGATTTTTAAACTTAACCTTGATGACGGTTTTGTCTTTTATTTCTTTGTCCTTCTTAACGCTTTGGCTGACAGCATAGCCTTGTCCGCTTACCTCAATATGAATTCCCGCCAGCTCGGCGTACTGAAGAACCTCTCTTCTCGACCAGCCTGTCATATCAGGCATTTTGATGTTGCCGCCCGTTTTCAGGAACACCTTTTGATTGGTCAGAACTTCCTCATCTGCTTTTGGATACTGTTCTTTTACAGCGACATCACTGCCGATGACAATCGGTGTGAGATTCTCTTCTTTTGCTTTCTTTTGGGCAGCAGTTACCGTTTGATCTGTTAAATCAGGCATTGTCTGCGCTTTCGTTTCTTCCTTATTTGAATCAGACGTTTCAGTCGGTTCAATGTTCAGGTAGTGCAGGCTGTTTTTCATTGTTGGGTTGAAGATTTCTGATACTGGATCTGAACTGCTTTGTCCTACTTTTAACTGCGGCTGCTGTACAGCAACATAAATTAAAAGCTCAGGGTCATCTTTTGGAGCCATACCCATAAACGAAAAGATATAGTTATCTGTTCCGTCCAAATATCCGCCTTTACCTGCTATTTGTGCAGTACCTGTTTTCCCGGCAACATCAAATCCTTCGATTTTATAGGGCTTCCCTGTTCCGATTTTCGACGTAACGACTTCTCCCAATATATCTCGCACCTTTTTCGCTGTGCTTGCAGAAATCGGAGTTCCGGCTGATTCTGGCTTATTTTGATAAATAGTTTTATCTTTATCAGGGTCAACGATATGGTCAATGACATAAGGCTTCATCATTTTACCGTCATTCGCAATTGCCGTTGCGGCCTGAAGCTGCTGAATTGGTGTGACCGCAGACGCTTGGCCGTATGCGGTTGACGCCTTATCAAATTCATATTTAAAGTTAATTTTACTGGAGACTTCTCCTGGCAAATCAATACCTGTTTTTTGATAAAAATTGAATTTGTGCAAATATTGATTGAGGCGGTCATATCCCAGCTTTTCTTTCGCCAGTTTCGCAAATGCAACATTCGAAGACCTTAGGACGCCGTCATGATATGTTGTCGGACCCCAGCCTACACCGTTATTGTGATCCTTAACAGGTGCTCCGCCAACTTCAAATGTTCCTGATTTATATTGTTCGTTCGCATTAAACACATTTTCCTGCATTGCAGCAGCGAGTGTGAAAATCTTCATTGTCGACCCGGGCTCATACGCATATGAAATTAAATCATTATAGTAGTTCGTCACATCGCGCGTGTTCGGATCAAAGCTTGGGCGCTGCCCCATGGCAAGCACTTTGCCTGTTTTCGGGTCGACGACTGCGGCCATGATTTTTTTCGGATTATACTTTTTCGCCACTTTCGTCATGCTGTCTTCCAAAAAGGTTTGAATTTTCTGGTCAATGGTTAGATATACATTGTCACCATTTTTTGGTGCTGTAATTTTATTTTTGCTGTTCGGGAGCTCCCAGCCGAATTTGTCACTTTCATATGTCACATATCCATCCCGCTCCTTCAAATACTTATCCAGCACTTTTTCTAATCCCATCGCGCCGGAAATTTCATTTGTTTCTTGATCAACCTCGGCATAGCCGATTAAATTGGATGCAAAAACGCCGTTTGGATAGTAGCGTTTTGTATCCCGTAAAAATGAAATGCCCGGGAGTTTCAGCTTTTCGATTTTTTGCTTTTGCGAATACGTAATATCCCGGCCTGCTGAGCCGAACTCGACTTGTTTCGCATCCTTATTTAAGATATCAAGAATGTCAGCCTTGTCCATCTTTATCACTTTAGATAGCGCTTCCGCCGTTTTTTCTTTATTTTGGACATGTTGAGGATGCTTGATATCAGTGGTCATTTTTTCATCGAGAATGGCAATCAGTTTATATGTCGCTGTATCCTCTGCTATCACTTTTCCCTTCCGGTCTAAAATCGAGCCGCGGCTCGCTTCGATGGTCCGCTTCTTTTCATGCTGCTCTGTCGCTTTTGTCGCAAGCACTTCGCCATTCGCTTTTCCGGTTATTTGAATATATGCCATTCTCCCCAGGATGACAAAGAAAAAGAGAGCGAAACAAATACTTAGAATCGCTGCTCCTCTATTCATAAATTTATTCTTTTTTGGCATTTGAATCATTCCTGTATGTTTTTCACTTTTTTATCTTTTAAATTCAAGCCGTTCTTTTTCGCAATGTCCATAATGCGCTGGGGTTTGCTTAAATCAGCAACATTTTTTTCGAGGTCACCAATTTGCTTGTTTTCGGCTGAAATTTGCTCCTCAAGCTTTTGCACCTCAATATTGGTTTGATATGCCGCATACGCCTTCGATACAATCAAAAGCGATACGCTGAGCACCGCCGCAGCAAAGAGGACAAGGAGCACTTTTTCCCCGAGAGTAATGGAAGCCCTTTTCTTGACAATCACTTTTTTCTCAGGACTAATCGCATGCCGCTGCTGTTTCTCTGGTTGGTAAGCTAAATTGCTCATAGGCTGATGACCTCCTTTTAATTTGCTTTCGCGTTTTTATTTTCTTTTTTCGGCAATCCGAAGCTTCGCAGAACGAGCCCGGTTGTTTTCTTCAAGCTCTTCTTGAGATGCCGTAATCGGTTTTCGTGTGATGAGCTTTAGCTCCGGTTCAAACTCTTCCGGTATGACTGGAAGACCCGGAGGAAGTTCCGGAAGTGACGACTTTTCTTTAAAAGTGGATTTGCAAATTCTGTCTTCAAGCGAGTGGAAGGTAATGACTGATACCCTTCCCCCTGGCTTCAGAACCTCAATTGCTTGCTCCAAAGCCTCTTCAAACACCTTAAGTTCATCGTTCACAGCAATTCTGATTGCCTGAAACACGCGTTTAGCAGGATGTCCTCCGCTCCTTCTCGCTGGAGCGGGAATCGCGTCTTTTATTAGATCGACCAGTTGGCCCGTAGTTTGAATAGGAGATTTGATTCTTGCCTCTTCAATTTTTCTGGCGATCTGTTTACTGAACTTTTCTTCGCCGTATTTAAAGAATATACGAACGAGATCTTCATAGCGCCACTCATTAACGACTTCTTTCGCCGTAAGTGTGGCCGACTGGTCCATCCTCATGTCTAACGGTGCGTCATGATGGTAACTGAATCCGCGTTCCGGTGTATCCAGCTGCGGAGAAGACACCCCTAAATCAAATAAAATACCGTCTACTTCAGTAATGCCTTGTTCATTCAAACATTCTTTTAAATACCTGAAATTGCTTTTAATCAGAATAAGCTGCCCTTTATAATCGGACAACGCTTCTTTCGCATGCTGTAATGCCATATCGTCTTGGTCAAAAGCGATTAAACGCCCCTTCTCGGATAACTGCTGCAATAAGTATGTACTGTGCCCAGCTCCACCGAGTGTGCAGTCTACATATGTACCGTCCGGTTTAATATTGAGCCCGTCTACGGTTTCACGAAGAAGTACTGTCTTGTGTTGAAACATATTGTGTTGGTCCCACCTTTTATCAGGATGAATTGAAATTGTTTTTAGAGTGTTATACACGAAGAATCATTATATATCAAACCCAATCATGTTTTCAGCAATTTCAGCAAATGAATCTTCTTGCTCTTCTGTGTATTGTTCCCAAATTACTTTACTCCACAATTCAATTCGATTAGAAACCCCGATAACAACACATTCTTTTTCCAGTTTGGCGTAATTCAATAGAGATGATGCGATATTTACCCTGCCTTGCTTGTCCAGTTCGCATTCGGTCGCCCCTGAAAAGAAGAAACGGGTAAACGCGCGGGCATCTTTTTTAGTGAGAGGAAGTGCTTTTAGTTTCTCTTCTATTTGTTTCCATTCGTGCATAGGGTAGCCGAAGAGACATTGGTCAAGCCCTCTAGTCAGCACAAATTGCTCACCTAGGCCTTCTCTGAATTTAGCGGGTACGATCATGCGGCCCTTCGCATCGATGGTATGCTGATATTCACCCATAAACATGATCTCTTGCCCCACTTTCTCTCCTTAACTCACCACTATCCACCACTTCTCTCCACAACTTCATTTTACACTGTTTACCCTTAAAAAAAAACCCTGAACTATTCAGGGTTCTTTAAAACTTTATTTCAAAGTTTGACAACTTGATGTTGATTTTGAAAAGAAAATGGCAGATTTTTGAACGATGTGAAGAATTTTGGACCATACCTATTTAAATAGTACATAATATTCCAAATTCGTTCTTGCGGCGCAAGAAGCGGCTTAATGCTATTTTGGATTCTCTCATAATCCTTCAGGACATAGCCTTCTTTTTCTTCAATTCGCTTCGTCACAGTACGCTCTAAGAACTGAAGCTGATCCTGTATAAAGGCGGCATTTTTCAGGAGTAAAGGTTCCATGCTTTGATCAACCTTCAACGCCTCCTGCCGGACCGCTTTGTGAATCGCTTCAATTTGGCTTTTCGCCTCATCCATCACTGCTGTAAACTCTTCCGGAATCTGGTGCTCAAAGTATGTCTCTCTTTGATTCTCTGTTCCGCGTTCAATCGCGTCTTGTAATGAGATATTCCGTTCAAGCAGCTTTTTCTCAATATGCCGTTCAAGTATCGTAATGTTCAGCCTTGGCATAACAGGGGGCATTTTAAAGCCCATCACCGCAAAGGCCTGTTTGAGCTCACCCCAATAGTTGATTTCTCCGGGCCCTGCAATAAATGCTAAAGTCGGAATGAGGTATTCCTGCATTAACGGCCTCGTCACGACATTGTTGCTAAAACGCTCAGGATGCTCTTCCATATGTGTATAAAGTTCATCCATCGTCCATGTAAGATTAAGCTCATTGACGACAAAATGACCGTTGTCTTTCTCAATTAAAAAACGTTCTTCTTCATATTCATAAAACAGGTTCGCCTGTTCTTTTCCGGACTCGATAATCGGCTTGTAGCCTGCTTCACGCATGAAGGCCTGCTGATCTGAAACCGCGCGGGCGAGTTCATCATTTTCCCGAAGAATCTTTTGGAACATGGCCGTTTCCAGCTTTTTAATCCCCGGATCTCCAGAATTTAATAAAACTAAACCCTCCTCTTGGAACAGATCCGCGATCAGCAATTCAAAGAAGTCAGTGAATGTAACAGATTCCCTTAAACATCGTTTTACATTGTCGAGAAGTGCATTCGTGTGGTCCGTTTCCTCAAAAGCGGCAAATACATCATCTATCCACGCGGCACATTTTTCCTGATCAAGTGATGTGCTTGCTGCCGAAGATTTCTTCCAATAAGACTGAGGCAGCTTTTTTTTCACAGGCCCGTTCTCTTCGGATGTATGGACAAAATTAATCTCATCCAAATCGTGGTCTTCTCCGGCCACCCAGAAGATCGGTATGACAGGCACTTGCAGTTGCTTTTCTTGTTCCTTTGCTAACACAATGATTGAAATGATTTTATGTATCGTGTAAAGCGGTCCTGTTAAAAGTCCGGCCTGCTGTCCGCCGACAACAGCGGCACTTGACGGGTCCTTCAGCTTCTCAATAGCAGACTGCATGGCACTTGAACCGAATTTGTTATGATATGAGGATAAGTACGCCGCCAATTCCTCTCTTGCGAAAAACCGGGAGGATAAGTCTTTCAGTCTTTCGCCCCACATATCCTTATTATGAATGCTGTAATCAAAATAAGAAGACATATCTTCTTTGCCATCTATATAGTGCTGTACAAACACATTCTGATTTTTGATGGAAAGTTCAGTTAGCTGCATCTTCTAGAACTTCCTTTCTCCAATAAATAGTTAGTTATCCGAAATGAGTATAGCATGTTACAGAAAAAGCTCAAAAGACTTTGTTTGTATTTCGCTCCAAAGCTTTAATGCTGCCGTATAAAAACTCCAGATGGACGGCATCAAGGCCGTGAAGTCTTGCTTCCTTCAATAAATATCCGATAATGGCATCAATTTCTGTCTGCCGGCCTTCAATGACGTCAACCAGCATAGAAGAGCGATTATCTTTCGTTTGCCCGCAAACGGTCCGAACCCGCTCCCAAGCCTCTGTTTCGTTTTCAAGCCTTAAAATGCGGCATGCCTCTTGAAAAACCAGTTTCATAAAAGCCAGATAAGCTGGCGTTGTCAGCAGTTCTCCATTTTTCACCTGCAATAACGCGGTTAACGGATTGATACAGGCATTTACAATCAGCTTGCCCGTCAGCAGGGGATACCAATCCCTCTCATAAAGAATTGGAAATTCCGAGCGATTATGTTGATGCAAGATGTTCAGCCGATCTGGTTTAGCATCGTCGAACGCGCTCCATTTTATCGCACCTACGCCTGTATGATCAACAGCTGTATCTGATTTTCTTACAGCTCCGTGCTCAACAATTCCAACATAAATGGAATGTTCAACATGCCAGTCTTTTAGGTTGTGGATATGTCCCATGCCGTTTTGCAAAAATAATATGTTCGTTTTCCCGATCCGTTCAAGCAACGGAAAAACAGACTGAAGCTGATGCTGCTTCACTGTCACGACAAGAAGATCAAAATCTATATTGATACTCGTGTCCGCACTGCAATCAGCGCTGAATTCTTTGCCGCCTTTATAAAGCCGGACTCCTCCAGACTGAATGGCCGCAGCCTGTTCTTTCCGCCTTGTCACAACAGTCACCTCGTGATGAAGTGACAAATAATAGGCGCATAAAAGACCGACGGAACCTCCGCCGATAATTCCAATTTTCATGACGTCACACCCAATTTAGCTTTTACGTATTATCATAGCAGAAGTACACAGAAATTACTTCTCAAAGATTCCGAGTGCTTAAAACTAAAGTTTAAATATTTGGATTTTTTGAAAAAAGCGTTTACAATATATGCAGAAACAACAAAGGGGGAGTTTGGTTTGGTAAAGGTAGAACGTCTGCTAATCAACTATAAAACACTTGAAGAATTCAAGAAATTCAAAGAATACGGCATTCAGGAACTTTCAATGCTTGAAGACCTTCAGGATAATATTATTGAAAATGACAGCACCTCACCTTTTTACGGAATTTATTTCGGGGATAAACTTGTAGCGCGAATGAGTCTGTATCAAGTTAACGGCAAATCGAATCCTTACTTCGACAACCGCCAGGATTACTTGGAGCTGTGGAAGCTTGAAGTTCTTCCGGGCTACCAGAACAGAGGATACGGGACAGCGTTGGTTGAATTCGCTAAATCATTCAAAATGCCAATTCGCACAAATCCGCGAATGAAATCAGCAGAGTTTTGGAATAAAATGAATTTTGAAACTGTTAAATACGATATGGCGCGGGACAAAGGGGAAAACCCGCTCATCTGGCATCCCGATATGGATCATGAAATGACACCCGGGGAATCTGCATAGAAATAAAACAACCGGCCTATTTCTTACTCTAGGGCCGGTTCATTTCAGGCGTTCCATTACGTTTCTTGAGCCGCTTTTTTCATTCTTCCGTCTTCTTTTGAAACAACCATTTTTCTGGCCCGATCCATGATATCGATCAGAGCCTTGTAATCCTCTTCTGTCATCTCTAGCTGGTTCCTCAATGTTTGATTTTCACTCCGTAAATCCTCAAGCTCTTTTTGCAGCGATTGAATTTGCTCCTTCAGTTTTTCCCTTTCAAGCTGAAAGTCTCGTGCAGACGGTGCTTCTTTGAATTGTTCGAGAAATTGAATGACATCCTGAATGGACAAATCTCGTTTTCCTTCTGACGCTGCCGTTGCAGCCTGTTTAACTGAATTCGGCATACTAACAGAATGTACGCCGATTTGTTTTCTCAGTTCTTTCCTCTGCTTTTTCGCAAGCTCTATGCCTGACTGGTATTGTTTTCTCACATACGAGTTCCACCTGAAACCACAGGCTGCAGCAGTTCTGGTCAGCGCCCTTCCAACCTCCTCAAAGGCGGAAAGCTGTGTTCCTCCCTCTCGAATATGACGAAGCACCACTTCTGCCAGCAGCAAATCCTCATCCTGAGTCCAAGCATCTTGTCTTGTAATGGTCAAATTCAATCTCCCTCCATGTCAGCTTATTTATCTCATACATATGCCGGTAATAGATTAGATAGACTATTTGCACTCACAAATTTTCCGCAAGCTGACATGAAGAGAAAAAGAAAAAGCGCAGGGCTTTCAGCCTGCGCTTTTCTTATTAGTTACTTTTTACATTTATGTCTTTGCCGTTGTATGATCCGCATGCTTTGCATACACGGTGAGACAATTTCATCTCTCCGCATGACGGACATTCTGTCATACCAGGTACATTAAGTTTGAAATGTGTACGGCGCAATCTTTTCTTCATTTTAGAAGTTCTTCTAAAAGGTACAGCCATTATTCCCACCTCCTTAAAGAGTTAAGATTCATCATCTTGTTTTAAGAGCTTTTCAAGGGCTGCGAGTCTCGGATCAACTTGCTTCTTCTTGTCTTCCTCCGAAATGACTTGCCAGTCCTTTCCTTCTTGAGGAGCAGCTCCTTTTTCTTGTTCAGATTCACAAAAGATTTGCATAGGGATTTCTAAAAGAATTTCTTCTTTCACGATCGGAGTTAAGTCGATAGTATCGTCCTCAACAATGTGAACGTCATCATCTTCTATATCATCCGTCTGATGAAATATAAACAGTTCTTTTGTTGAAATTTCAAATGGATACGGAACATCAACGAGTGTTCTTGAGCATGGCAAAATCATTTCGCCTGAAATTGTAAAATCAAACGAAACCTGTTTGGGTTTGATATCCGCTCTGCCCTTCACCCGGACGGGAGAAATGCGGCGAATGTCAGAATTCAGCTTTGTCAGCTCATTTAACTCAACTGTTTCATCAAACTCAAAACTTTGTTTTGGCATTTGATGCAGCTGATAAATCGTCCATTTCATTTGTATCACCTCATGAAAGCAACAAACATGATTATAGCTTTTAAGATTGTTTTTGTCAATATTTTTTCTTTACAGCATAATGCTGCCATTCAAGTATTATTGACAGTTGAATATGCTATGCATACACTTAAACAAAAAAAGACGTAAGAGTTTCCATTTGCAAATGTACCATACGTTTTTAAACATAGCAAGAAAGGCGGAAAAAATATGAAAGCTGTCGGATTGGTGGTTGAATATAATCCCTTTCATAACGGTCACCTTTATCATGCCCAAACAGCAAAGCGGCAAACCGGATGCGACACGGCTGTCGCGGTAATGAGCGGACATTTTTTACAGCGCGGAGAACCAGCTGTAGTATCAAAATGGGCCCGAACAAAAATGGCGCTGCAAAGCGGAGTCGATCTTGTCATTGAGCTGCCATATCTTTATGCAGTGCAAAAAGCGGAGATTTTTGCACGCGGCAGTGTTTCCATCCTGAACAAACTTGGATGCGAGGCGCTGTTTTTCGGTAGTGAAAATGGTGATATTGAGCCTTTCTTAGAAACAGCAAAGCTTATTGATAAGCATAAACTTACATTTGATCAGCGTATTAAAGAAGAACTTAAAAAGGGTGCCAATTATCCAGCCGCGGCAGCTATCGCATTCAGCTCCATTTTACATACCGCAAATACACTTGATTTGTCAAAACCAAATAACATTCTAGGATACCATTATGTGACTTCTATTCTTTCCGGGGGATATTCGATGAAACCTTGTACTACAGCACGCATCTCCTCGGACTATCATGATGCCGACCTTCCTGAAGGCGAAAACCATATCGCAAGTGCTACAAGCATCAGAAAAGCGATGATTGAACAGAATCTTAATGCCTGCCTTCGTTTTCTGCCTGTTGCATCCGCACGTGAATTAGCACATTACCGAAAGTCTTTCGGACTGTGGCATACACCTGAAAGCTATTTTTCTTACCTGAAATACAGCCTTTCAACTCTAACAGCACAGGAATTACAGGAAGTATACGAGGTGGAGGAAGGCTTAGAGCACAGAATTCTACGTTCGATCAGAAAAGCCAGCACTTATCAGGAATTTATGGAGCTGCTGAAAACAAAACGTTATACGTGGACAAGACTCCAGCGGATGAACACGCACATTTTAACCAGAACGAAAAAACAAGATATGCACAAGCTGCTTAAAGACGAAGAAGTGCCTTATATCAGGCTTCTCGGCATGACAAAAAAAGGACAGGCTTATTTATCGGGAAAGAAAAAAGCACTGTCTGTTACGCTTGTCAGCAAACTGTCCTCATTCTCCCATCCAGCTCTCAACCTGGACATAAAAGCAAGCAGAATCTACAGCCTGCCAATAGAAGAACCGCTGAGAACTGAGTTTGACCTGCAAGAATACGGACATGCGCCGATTCGATATGATGAGGATGAACGACGTTTTTTAAACATATAAAAAAGCACCTGAGGATCAGGTGCTTTTCGCTTTCAGCTTATTCAAATAATTAATCGCATCCTGCATCGTATCAACAGGCACAATTTTCATGTCTGAATCAATATCTTTTGCTGTTTTCACCGCATTTTTATAATCAGAATTACTGGCGCCGTTTTGATTTGGCGCGAAGAAAATGTCTTTTCCGGCTTTGTCTGCGGCGACGACTTTTTGATCAATGCCGCCGATCGGGCCTACTGTTCCGTCAACATCAATCGTACCGGTTCCCGCAATATCGTAGCCTTTTGTTTCATCTATTTTTGTCAGCTGATTATAGATTTCAAGTGACATCATTAACCCCGCTGACGGACCGCCAATATTTTCGATTTCAAAATCAATATCAGGTTCTACTTTGACGTTTCTGTCCGTATAGAGCGAAACTCCAATTCCTGCCCGATCCGGCTCATCAGGAAATTGTTTTAACGTAAGGGTGACACGTTTTACTTTTTCTTCTCTTTCGATTTTTAATGCGACTTTATCTCCCGCTTTTTTACTGCTGATATAATCAATCAGTTTTTCGGCAGACTGATAGTTTTTGCCGTCTGCACTGATGATTTTATCACCTACTTCTATTTTCCCTTTTGCAGGCATGTTTTCTACAACCGAGCTTGCGTATATGCCGTTAAAGCTATAGCTGACTTTTTTTCCTGCCTGTTCATAGGCCGCTATAACCGCGTTTTCTTGCGAACTTCGCATCATTTGGAGCTGCCTTTTCATATACTCCTTATCTGATTCACCTTCTTCCTTGATGCTCTCATCAGGAACAATTTCATAATAAGGGTGCATCTTTGCCCACACATATGTGAACGGATTAGCCGGTCCCACTTTGACGGTCATTAAGGACAGACTCCCTGTTTCCGGGTAGCCTCCCTCTACTTTTATCAGTGAAGCAAGTTCAGTCGCTTCTCCCGGTTTTGTAATATAGTATGGAAGTTTTATAAATGATAAAACGGCAATCAGAATGAGGATGACAAGCATCCAGGTGAAATGTTTATTACGTAGCAAATTATGAGCCCTCCCAATTCTCTATTTCTTTTCTTATCTTGCTGATCATTCGATTTGTCGCCTCCTCGCCTGCCGATATCATTGCATCAATATTAGCAAGCGAGCTTGAGCTGTATGTTTCAAGAGAAGGGCGAATCATGATATCTGCGGCGATCGTTTGATGTCGCACCAATTCATTTTGAAGTATATCCATACTTTGCATAATCACATCAAAAATATGCGCCGCTGTTTCGGTTTTTCGAACCCTGGAGACATCCGAGGCGATGATGATATCAGCCCCCATGTCTTTTACAACTGAAACCGGAATTCGGTCGACGACTGCCCCGTCTACAAGAAGCCGTCCGCCCAGCCTCTGCGGAATAAAAATACCCGGTATGCTGATGCTGGCCCGCACCGCATCTGACACTGATCCTTTGCGGAACACAATCTTTTCTCCCGTCTGTAAATCACAGGCTACAATGCCCAGCGGGATTTGGAGCTCTTCGATCGGTTTTCCGAATGTATAAGCATGCACAAGCTGCCTGACGCGGTCACCCTTTAAAAAACCAAGTCTGGGCACCGTATAATCAGCATAAAGCCGCCGCTTAAAGGCTTTGGCGACTTTTTTCATCGTTGCCACATCATGGCCGGCGGCATAGAAACTGCCCACCAAAGCGCCCATGCTGCTCCCCGCAATCATATCTACTTCAATTTGGTGCTTATGTAAACTGGAAAGCACACCGAGATGAGCGAGCCCTCTGGCCCCTCCCGATCCTAACGCTAACCCGATTTTAGGTTTGGCCAACGCGTTAACCTCCTGCCTGAATTCCCTGTATACTGAATTCTATGGTCTAAACTGAGCCCCTATGCTCGTATATTAGTACAAAGAATCAAGAGGACAGGTACTGCTTGGCCGTTTCGTGTCATACATTATTTTATCATGATATACATGTCATTGGGCATTTTTAGCATCGGGGAGGTAAGAATGAACTTGTCGAAGATTAACACACTTTTAATTGCTTCGTTTTTTCTATTTTTAACAGCAACTGTTATCTCACATCCGCAGGCCTCATTCGAAGCCTCTAAAACCGGGCTTTCTATGTGGTGGGAGGTTGTGTTTCCGTCATTGCTGCCATTTTTTATTCTGTCTGAACTTCTAATCGGTTTCGGCATTGTGCGGTTTGTCGGTGTGTTGCTTGAGCCTTTTATGCGGCCAATCTTTCGGGTGCCTGGTGTTGGCGGCTTCGTTCTTGCTATGGGAATGGCATCAGGAAATCCAGCGGGAGCAAAACTCACTGCCCGTCTGCGGCAGGAAAAGCAGATTTCAAGAGTAGAAGCAGAACGGCTTGCGTCATTTACCAATTCTTCAAACCCGCTCTTTATTTTCGGCGCTGTTGCCGTCGGTTTCTTCCAAAACGCGTCATTGGGCATTTTATTGGCTTCTGCACACTATTTGGGGAATCTGGCTGTCGGTTTAACGATGCGTTCTTATGGCCGCAAGGAAGAGCAGCTTCTCAGAGGGAAGAATACAATACCTTTTCCTTCGATTAAAGATGCTTTACACGCTCTGCATACCGCCAGACTCGCGGAAAAACGGCCTCTGGGCAAAATTTTAGGCGACGCCGTGACCTCTTCTGTTCAAACCCTTCTTATGGTGGGAGGCTTTATTATTTTATTTTCTGTCTTTAACCGGCTGTTGTCCGTGGTGCAGCTGACTGAAATTCTGTCTGTTATCACAAAAGGCGTGCTGACCTTGTTTCAGCTACCGGCACAATTGGACATTCCCCTTTTATCAGGGATGTTTGAAATCACATTAGGAAGCAAGCTTGTCAGTGAGACAGATGTTTCTCTTCTGCAAAAAGCCATTGTCGTCAGCTTTATTCTCGGGTTTAGCGGCTTTTCCGTTCAAGCTCAGGTGGCAGGCATTTTATCGGAAACGGATATCAGATTTAAACCATTCTTTATCGCACGATTGCTGCAGGGCGTTTATGCCGCCGTCTTCGTCATGCTTTTATGGAAACCGCTTTACACGGCATGGCATGATCCGTATCAGTATGTATTTAAATCTCTTAATACAAGCGAGATGCCTACTGCATTTATAAACGGCTGGAATCTGCTTGTGCAGATTGGGCCTGCTGTCACATTATGCGCGTTGTTTACGTACATTATCATTTTTTCTTACAGACTGACGAACGGAACAAAAAAAGGATGAGTCAAAAACCTCATCCTTGTCCGAATTTTTGCTGAAGCGCCAGCTCTACTTCAGGCGGCACAAACTCTGATACTGATCCATTGTATCTAGCCACTTCTTTTACGATGCTTGAACTTAAAAACGAATACTGATTGTTTGTCATCATAAAAAACGTCTCAATGGATTCATCAAGCACACGGTTTACGGATGTCCCCTGCATCTCGTATTCAAAATCAGATACCGCTCTCAATCCTCTTAAAATTGCTTTCGCCTTTTTTCTTTTTGCATAATCAATTAACAGTCCTTGCGACGTTTCAACTGTTATGTTCGGAATGTCTTTTGTTACTTCTCTCAGAAGCTCACACCGCTCTTCCACACTGAACAAAGGCTTTTTCGAAGAATTATTCAGCACACATACATATACTTGTTCAAAAATATGCGCCCCGCGTCTAATGATGTCCAGATGCCCGTAGGTCACCGGATCAAAACTGCCGGGACAGACAGCTATACTCGCCACATCACTACCCCCTCTTTTTATAGATCGCTACACCAGTAAGTCCATAGGTTTCTTTTCTTGTCATCACAAGATCTCCTACGGTTTCGGGAAGCTCGACCTCTCTGTCATGCTCAGCAACGATAAAGCCGTCCTCTTCCAGCATTTGATATTCATCAATCATAGTTAAAAGCGCTTTTAGCTTTTGTTCCTTATACGGCGGATCAAGAAAAATGCCGCGAAAGCCTGTTTCTCTCTTTGCAGCAGCGTGCAAAGCCCGTTCCGCATCATTCCGGTATACCTGGGCATTTTTTGTAAGCTCCAGCATGTTTAAATTTGATTTTACCGTTTGAATCGCTTTAAAATCACGGTCAACGAATATACAATGCTCAAACCCGCGTGAAAGCGCTTCGATTCCAAGTCCTCCGCTCCCTGCGAATAAGTCAAGTCCCCTGCCCCCGTCAAAATAAGGGCCGATCATATTGAATATGGATTCCTTCACTTTGTCGGTTGTCGGTCTTGTTGATGTTCCCGGCACAGCCTTTAGTGAACGGCCTTTTTTTGATCCAGAAATTACTCTCATGTTCCACACCACTTTTTCTAAAAGCTATTTTGTTTCTTTGTTCGGCCGGACGCCGCTATGTACATAGAAAAAAATCAATCCTATCTTAACATAAAGCATTCTTTCAAACAATGAACGCTAATCTTGATAAACAGGTGTATAGGCAGACTGATCCTTGTCCATACTATAAGCAACAGCATCTAGAGGATGTTGTTGCCAACCGCGGAGAAGACTTACGTTTCCCCATAAGTTCTTCCTCCGGTTTCTCCTCTCCCTTTGCCTTCTCCTTAACATGTTAAGGAATAGAAGGACCCCGCAGAAGTCTGCGGGGATTTTTTTATATAGCTATATGCCGATTTTATAATCGTATTCTTTTGCTTTATCAAGCTTTGACTCGAATTCCAATTTTAAAAACGGTTTATAAGAAGGCTCTACTTTTTTCACAAAAGAGTAAGACGCAATCTTGTCCATTGTTTTTTCAATTTGGTCCATATCGCAATACAGCACGACATATTTTAATCGTTTTGATACATAGTGCACATTTCCGAACTTCCTCAGCATTTTGCTTTGCTTTAGGGATTGCAAATACACAATCATGCCCTGGCGCCTATTCTCCAATACAATCACCTGCCTGATTTTTCTTATATGTAAAAGACGAGACGGCCAGTCTCGTCAGGACACTTTGCATCCGCAGCTTCCGCCTGAACCGCAGCCGCCTCCGCATGAAGACAAACCGTCAAAATAAGGGTTCCCAGTCGGAACTTTAACATGCTCCGAAACAGCAGTCCCAATCTCGACGCTAACCTCATCAAGAATAGACTGGAGCTCATTTTCAGCTCTCTTGAAGTCAGCCACCTTATCATTCAGGTCCAGATCCCGCTTGATCTCCCTCATTTTCCGGGTTATTTCTCTATAGTCAGGATGATATTTGCCAAAACGCTGTACATCCTCATACTGCTCTTTTATTTTGATAAAAGAACGAATAATCCGTCCTGCCTCTTCATCTTCTTGGAGACGCTTATAACAATTGCGGTAGTTCTCAGCCGTCTCCGACTGCAGAATCATCTCGGCAAGCTGCTGAGCTTCACTTTGAAGCCGCACGGATTCCATCGTCGCATACATAGCACGCACCTCCAGTTGTTAGTTTACCACGAAACCAGCCAATTGGAAAATGCTTAACCGCAACCCGAAAACAATCCCCTTCATTTACAGCATGAAAAAAGACCCTTTTTCGGGCCTTTTAATCTTTTGTCCGCATCGCATGAAACATTTGCATCATCATTTGCGCCATTTGAATCCCGTTCGTAAATTGGTTCACCCGGTGCGGTATGGTTTTTTCATAAAAGTTCATCATCTCAAGCTGAAAGGAGGATAGATCATCCGGTTTTCTCGAAAGCCTGCGGTACCATATCGGCTGTTCTCTGATGAATCGTTTCCGTTCTTCGTTTGCTGAAATAAATTCCTGTACCTCTTTGCGCATATGAGCTCCCCTTTTTTAATCCTTTCGAAAAGAAAAAGGATGCTGTCCAGAGCCTGGCTGAGATTGTTTCTGGTCGCTACTGGAAAATGTATGAAGAAGATTTTGCAACGATGAGATCGACTGACTCATTTTATCAATTTGTTCGTTCATTTGATTGACATCCATCTTTTTCACCGCAGTCACCATTTTAGAGACAAAATCATTTTTTTGCTCTGTTTCAGGCACAGCTTTCGCAGCTTCTACCGGTTCCCGATACGGATCCCAAATCGGGTCGCTCTCCCCGAAGAGGACCCAATTTTCATATACGTCCTGCCAGCTTCTTTGTTCTTTGCGTACTTCTTTTATCAGCTTGGGATGCTTTTTGACGAATTGTTTAAAGTCATTGATTGAATGATTGGCATGTTGATTCGCCACAATCCTCACCCCCTCCGAAAATCGATACCTACTACAATGTATCGTTTTGTCAGGCATTGTGTTCGCCTATATTCGTTCTCGAATGAATTTTTAGAGCTTTGCCCCATACACTCGCGAAAAAGACTTTATTGAATAGAGACTCTGTTTCCTCATTACATTGATCCCGCTAAAAACAACGACACATGCATAGTTAAGTTTTTTGTGAAAATTAGAAAAGCCGTGGGACCATTCGTCCCGCGGCTTTTCATTACTATCGCTTAATAAAATTTTGAGTGTAATATTTTCGGTCTACTCCGACACCGAGATGCGTATATTCTGAATTCAGAAGCGCTTTTCGATGGCCCTCACTATTCAGCCAGCCTTCTACAGCAGCCGGGCCGTCCACATAATTATAAGCAATATTTTCTCCCGCTTGCTGAAAGTCAACATGACCTTCTTCTAAGCGGTCTTTCAGCGTTCCATATTTTTTAGATACATGGGAGAAATAATTATTTTCCTTCATATCATGGCTATGTCCAAAGGCCACTTCCGCCGTCGGCTGATCCCACTCAAGCTTTGCAAGCCCATGTTTGACGCGTATGACATTCGTCAAATCAAGTATTTGCTTTTCGCTCGTCGTTTGGATCTTTTTCCACTTATCATCTGAAACAGCTTCCGGTTTCATTAATTCACCGCGGTACACAACCTCATAAGGTCTTTGCTTTACAAAGGTTTGCGCATCAAACGCCCTGATGCTGGATAGCTTCCCCTCAAATTTGTCCATATACAGCTGGACATACATTTTACCTACCTTAACAGTCGGTCTGGTATTAATATCTTCTTCAGAAAACTCAAACCGATAGGAATTTCCTTTATACTCTACATTCACAAACGGTGCCACCTGGGTCGTCTTGAATACTTCTCCTGTTGTTTCACCAATTTCGAAAGGCTTCGCGTTAATATCATTCCCAGTAGCAAATAATGTGACCACTTTATTGTTTAATACCCCGATTTGGACATACTGGTCCTTGCCTTGATTGTATACCCACCAATCGTAATCATAAGCTGAAGGATCAATTCGTTCAGGTTCCCCGAGCTTTTTCAATACGTCATCAGCGGACTTGCCCATAAAGGATAATAATCCTGAAGTCGGCATATGTATTCGTTTGCCGCTTTGCGCTTCCTCGTTAGACACTCGGGGCTCGCTGTCATTTGATTTTTTTTCAGGAACAGATCCATATTGAATAAACAGAACATAAGTTCCGCAGATAATAATGAGGATCACCATCGCCCTCAAAATATTTTTCAATCTATCACCCCCGTGGCAAATCACAAAGTCTTGCCTTACATCTCATTACAATACAGCCTATTTAACATGTCAAAGATTTATGTGTTAATGAAAAAAACCTTCTTCTCTATTATCACCCTCGGAAATATCCGATAAGGCGCTGCCAGCCCGATCATTCGTTTGCTCAGATAAAGAAAGATCACCAAGCGTGACAATTCCAGTCAGCTTTTTGTTTTTAGTAACAGGTATCCTTCTGAGCTGATGGGATGCCATCAAATGAAGAACCTCATCGACTGAAGCATCTTCCTCTACGCTGACAGGTTTTTCGGTCATCGCGTCAGTGATTTTTTGCGAGTTTGGTTTTTTTATGGCGATTCCTCTTAACACGAGATCACGGTCGGTCACGATGCCGACAAGTGTTTCTCCATCCTCACCAACTACCGGAATCGCCCCTATATTCGCGTCTTTCATCTTTACCGCAGCTTCATATACATTATCTAATACCGTGCAATATTGCAAGTCGGCTGTCATCAGATCTTTTATTTTTGTCATCCGTATAACCTCCTTTAGTCTAGTGCTATTGTCGTCAAAATTTAATTTTTGCATACTTTCAAAAGAAGAAGATTCATTGAAAGTTTAACGCTTTCATACTATGATTGTCAGGAAAGGTCATTTTTATAAGGAGGGGTCAGTGTTGAAGTTTACTGAAAGCGGACTTGAAGGGGTAAAGGCTGAGCTCAGCTGGCTAGACGACTTGATGGAAAGCAAAGGCCTCGTCAGAGCGGGTCAATGGGATTACGAAAGAGTCACCTATGACAAGAAATTTTCGACGATTGAGGGTACGTTTTATCTGCGGATACAGGGCATTGCGGCAGAGGGCGATGTTGGAAGCGGCCGCGCCGTGATTCAATTAATGTCCCCTCTCTTAGGCAAGCATTACTACCCGCACGGAGTAGAATATGGAGAAACAGAAGAGTTTCCCGTACAGGTTGTGACAAAAAGCAAGTCACTGATCCAGGACATATCCGACATGTTAAAAACAGTTCAAATGTAATGAAAAGGTACAGCATTTTACGCTGTACCTTTTATGATATCGTTTGCTGAATATACGGCGGCTCCTCCTGCCCGTCCTTTTCCCTTTCTTTCTTCACCCATTGAAAAAAAACAATCGCCAAAAAAGTGCCGTACACAATTTCCTGAATGATTTTCATCATAACTGCTCCGAGCTGCTGATCCTCTAACAAAGGCAGTGTATTAAACATCTCCGGTCCTGTTAATGGGACCTGCCCCATCATATCGGCAGGTACACAAAGCTTCATTGCCTCAGCCCACGCAGACGGATCAGTATAGGTGGCATATAACGGCGCGCCGCTGAACATGATCAGGGCGCAAGCAGGCGTGAGCAGCATACCGTCCGCCATAATATATCCCAGCTTCATCAAGCCGCTGAGCTGGCGAAGACGCTCGACCTTATGTACAAGCAGCCACCACATCAAAAACGCAAGCACAAAGATAAGCCAAGTCATTAATGTATGGTATAACGAATCTGTTTTGACAGTATCAAATATAAGCGGAACGTGATATAAAGAAAAAATGCCGTTAAACAAAAGCAAAGCAATTAAAGGCTTCGTGAAAAATGAAAAAACCGGTTTAATGGCAGGCCTGAAAATGACTTTCTCCCAGAGCCATGCAGGAATTCCCGCGATCAATAACGGCGGGACGACCAAATACAGGACAGCCATCTGCACCATATGCGCACTGAACATAATATGTCCGAGCAGGTCAACCGGACTTCCCTCGGCTGCATATAAAAACAGCATGGCCGATAGAAAGCACATCATCTCTTTACCTGTTATCCGTTCAGGCTTTGAAGACATTCGCCAGTAAAAATAGAGATAAATTACCGTAATACCCAACAGGATACAAAAAAGATAAGGGCTCCACATCGCGCGAAACCCAAACACGTCTAACTGATTCATTCCTTCACCTCCGGCGGCTGTTCACATTACCACCATATAATTGTGACAAACGCAAGCACAGTGATGAACGCGACAAACATGCCTGAATACAAAAACAGTGCCGGCGCTTCATGCCCTTTTTGATTCATATGCATGAAATAATAAAGCTGGAAGATAACTTGAATCGCAGCAAGCAAAATAATGAAAGGAATCGTAAACCAGCTGCCGACACCGTCCGTTGCCACTGTCAGAAATGCAACAATCGTAAGACCAATCATTAAACCAAAAGACAGAACCTGATATTTCATCTCCTGAGCGTGCTTCTTTTTCTTAAATTCAAGGTCGCTGTTGATATGCTCTCTGCTTTTTTTACCGACCATGTTTATCCCACCATCCCCATTAAATATACAACGGTAAAGATGAAGACCCACACGACATCAATAAAGTGCCAATAAAGACTGGCAACATAAAACTTAGGCGCCGTATAAAGGTTCAGCCCCCTCTTGGCATTACGGATCATCAGCGTGCTGATCCACATAAGCCCAAATGCCACGTGGGCGCCGTGTGTACCGACAAGCGTGTAAAACGCGGAACCGAGCGCAGAGCTGGTGATCGTAAAGCCAAACTCATGTGTGTAATGCGTAAATTCATAGATTTCCAGTCCTAAAAAGCCAGCCCCCAATAAAATCGTAATTCCCAGCCAAAGCTGCATTTTGCCGAAAGAAAAGTTCTTCATGTGGTACATCGCGTACACACTTGTTAAACTGCTCGTTAATAGCAGCATTGTGGCTATAAACACAAGTGTTACATCGAACATTTCCGTCGTAGGCGGATCACCGGCATTTGAATTCCGAAGCGCAAGAAACGTTGCGAAGAGAGACGCAAACAATACTGTCTCTCCCCCAAGAAAAAGCCAAAAGCCTAAAAATTTATTTTTCCCTTCCAGTGTTACTTTTTCGGGAGAAGCTGGAAAGGTTTCTGCGGTGAATTTTTCTTCAATTTGCATTATGCCTTCACCCCTTTATCATCGTTCGGCAGTTCCTCTTTATGAATATGATAGCCGTGATCATCAATTACTGAACGAAGCAGCATCGTAATAAATGTGATGCCGAGTCCGATAAAGATCACCGGCAGCCCCCAAGCGTGATCGGTTCTGTACAGCAGCCCGAACGCTGCGACAAAGAGGCCTAAAGAAATGATGAACGGCAGGATTGAGCCGTTTGGCATATGAATATCATCAACCGGTTCAGCCGGTGTCATTGAATTGTGTCCTGCCTGCTTCTCGATCCAAAACGGATCAAGCCCTCTGACAAAAGGAAGCTGTTTAAAGTTATACTCAGGCGGCGGTGAAGAAACGGTCCATTCAAGGGTACGTCCGTCCTGCCATGGATCAGCTCCGACAAATTCGCCTTTTACAGATGTCCAAATGACATTGACCAGCAGCAGAATAACAGCTGCCGCCATAAAAAACGCCCCGATTGTACTGATCAAGTTACCTGTTTCAAGACCCTGGCCTGGCAAAAACGTATAAACCCGGCGCGGCATTCCCATTAATCCGACAAAATGCTGGATGAAAAACGTGAGATGAAAGCCGATAAAAAACAATACAAATGAAATTTTCCCCATCGTCTCATGCAGAATTTTACCGAACATTTTCGGCCACCAGAAATGAACACCGGCTAAAAGGCCGAATACCACGCCGCCAATAATGACATAGTGAAAGTGCGCCACCACAAAATACGTATCATGGAACTGATAATCAGCAGCTGCCGCTGCCAGCATGACACCCGTCACACCGCCGAGCACGAAGGATGGAATAAATGAGACGGCGTATAGCATTGCTGTCGTATACTTTACATTCCCTCCCCAGATCGTCAAAAGCCAGTTAAAAATCTTAATCCCGGTCGGTATCGCGATAGCCATTGTGGCAACCGCAAAAATCGCATTTGCAATCGGGCCGAGACCTGTCGTAAACATATGGTGCACCCAAACCATAAAGCCCAGAAAACCAATGAGCACGATGGCAAAAACCATTGATGAATACCCAAACAAACGCTTTCTGGCAAACACAGGGATGACCTCTGAAAAAATACCAAATGCAGGCAAAATTAAGATATAAACCTCCGGATGGCCAAAGATCCAAAATAAATGTTCCCAAATGACCGTATTTCCGCCAAGCTCCGGATTAAAGAAATTGGTGCCGAACAGCCGGTCGAGCATCATCAGAGCCAATCCGGCCGTAAGCGGCGGAAATGCAAACAAAATTAATGCCGAGGCTACAAATGTCGTCCATGTGAACAAAGGCAGCCTCATGTATGTCATGCCGGGAGCCCTCATGTTGATAATCGTGGCCAAAAAGTTAATCCCGGCTATCAGCGTCCCGAGCCCCGATATTTGCAGTCCGAGGACGAAAAAGTCTATGCCGTGCCCTTCAGAATGTAGCGAAAGTGAGGCGTATGACGTCCAGCCCGCGTCTGGCGCCCCGCCTAAAAACCAGCTTAGATTTAAGAAAATGCCCCCGAAAAAGAAGAGCCAAAAACCGAGCGAGTTTAAAAATGGAAACGAAACGTCGCGAGCCCCAATCTGCAAGGGAACGACCGCATTCATCAAGGCAAATAAAAGCGGCATAGCAGCCAGAAAGATCATTGTCGTCCCGTGCATAGTCATTACTTCATTATACGCTTGGGCACTGAGAAAAGCGTTTTCCGGCTTTGCAAGCTGAATTCTGATAAACATCGCTTCAATTCCACCGACAAGAAAGAAGAACCCCCCGGCGATTAAGTAAAGAATTGCGATTTTTTTATGGTCCACCGTCGTCAAATAATCCCAAAGTATAGATCCGCGCGTCCGTTTTTCTGTAAGCGCATTCAACATATGTGACCTCCCCCAATATCTCCCTTTCTTCCCTACTTGCTTTCCGTTTTTAAGCCTTTTAAGTATTCATAAAGCGCATCTGTTTCACTGTCTGAGAGCTTCGGATAGGTTCCTGTCATTTTGTTACCCGGTTTTATGCTCTCAGGATCCTTCAGCCAAGCCTTCACATTTTCTTCGTTGGCGTCTTTCACCCCTGCCACTTTTGCCCTTTCACCGAAGGTCGCCAAATTAGGGGCCGTTCTCGCTGCTTCTGCACGCTTATCATTCGGCTCTACTGCATGGCAGCTCAGACAGTTCTTCTCTTTAAACAGTTCTTCGCCCTGCTTAGCCAAATCGCTCTCTGTTGTAGACTTATAGTTTTTCATTTCTTTTGTCCAGCTCTGGAATTCTTTTGCAGACATCGTCTTTACCTTAAAATCCATCAGCGCGTGTGAAGGGCCGCAAAGCTCTGCACACTTTCCAAAAAACATATCTCCTGCCTCTTTGCTTCGTTTTGAATCAAATGTCAGGAAAAACTTATTTTCATTATCTGTATTCGTATCAAGTTTTCCTCCTACTGAAGGAATCCAGAAGGAATGTTTTACATCTGAAGCTTTTAAATTAAAATAGACACGCTGGTCTGTCGGCACAATCAGCTCCTGGCTTGTGATAATACCGTAATCAGGATATTCAAACTCCCACCAATATAAATTTGCCCGGACATTGACTACTAGCGCATCCTCAGCTTTGCGGCCTTTCTTATCCATTGGTGATGTATCCGCAAGCTCAAGCGTATATAATACGACAGGAATCACAAGAATGATGAGCAGTAAAATCGGGATCACGGTCCATGTGATTTCTAAAAATTTGTTCCCCTCTACCTGTTTCGGTATCGTGTTCTCACCGACCCGTGATCTTCTGAATCTCACAATTACATAAAAGAAGATAACAGATACTACTGCAACAACAACCACCATAATCAATGTGCTGAGCACTGTCAGGTCAAACTGTTTATCAGCCACCTCGCCAGCAGGCTTGAGCGTGGATAAAAAAGGTTTTCCACATCCGCTTAATAGAAGCGGTACTAAGGCTAATAATAAACTAAGACGCCAATGCTTTACCATTTCACCCAACCCCTTTTCTGGTCAATACAAAGGCGGAAAGCAGAGTCAAAACCCATTGCAATCCAGCCTATCACCAATAAAGCACTTACATTTCCTCTTCTCTTAAATTATGAGTTTTTTTACTCAAAATGCCATCTATGTATAAAAGTAAAGCCGCCTGATTAAACAAGAGGTCAAGGCGGCATTTACTAGTTGTCATCGTTTATTTTGAAGCAATAAAACAAGCAACGTATCTATTTTTTAGAAAAGAGTTAAGACAACCATGGCAACAAAATAGATTGTCATGTAGTTAAGCGAGTAAACAAACATCTGCGTTGCCCACTTCATGATGTTCTTAGAGCGAAAGCCCATTAAGCCGAGAATCAGCCAGCCGATATTTAACAGCAAGCCGAGGATGACAATCGGAAGGCCAAGGCTTCCAAGGAAAAACGGAAGCGGCATCAGGCACGCAACCCACACAATAATTTGTCTTTTTGTCACTTCAAATCCGTATACGACAGGAAGCATCGGAATATTTGCGGCTCTGTAATCCTCCGTTTTCTTAATAGCCAATGCCAAGAAATGAGGAATCTGCCAAATAAATAAAATCATGAATAATACCCATGCCACGACACCGATATGCCCTTCCACTGCCGTCCATCCAATAAGCGGCGGAACAGCACCGGAAACACTTCCTACTACTGTGTTAATCGTATAGCGGCGTTTCGTCCACATTGTGTACAATACAACATACGTAAAGACTCCGATAAAACCAATAACAGCAGCCATGACAGTTGTCATCAGCAGCATAATTAATCCTAAAGCAACCAGCAAAATTCCAGACCATAACGCCTGATTCGGCTGAATTTTACCTGTAACCGTCGGTCTTACTTTCGTGCGCTCCATAAGATGATCGATATCCCGGTCATACCAGTTATTGATCGCGCAGGAGCCTGCAATAATCAGAGATGACCCGATTAATGTAAGAAGAACGGTGTTTATATTGCCTAAAAAACTCAAACCGGAAATATGCAGTGCAAGCCACATTCCAGTAAAAGTCGTGATGAGATTGGAATTGACGATCCCTATTTTAATAAGGGACAGAAAATCTTTCCACACCGTTGTTTCTTCAATTTGTCCGTCTATAGCTGTATCATTTATGATTCTGGAGTTAGCCATAACGTAAACCTCCCTTACAAACCTAACGCAGGACAATATAAAACCTGCAACTCTATCATACAAGATAACATCTTGTAAAAAAACATCCTATTAAATATTAAACGACAAACAGGAATTTATTTGTGAACTTTTTATGAATTTTACCAAGGATGAAGGCAATCGCCGAAATCGGCAGTGCGTTTACCTTATTTCTATCAGACCCAGCATGAATAATCAAGTGTACATTTTCCGGAAGCCTTCATTCTATTATATTTTTGTGAACAAAAGGCTCTAAGAATTGCCACAAAACACATATTCGCTTACACTTGGAACGTATAAAAAATTGCAGCAGTATATTGAGAAGGTGAATATTGTATGAATAAAGCATTAAAAGCTCTCGGTGTTCTGACAACGTTTGTCATGCTTATTGTTTTAATCGGGGGAGCTCTCGTTACAAAAACAGGTTCCGGCCAAGGCTGCGGCAGACAGTGGCCGCTGTGTCACGGCCGTTTTTTCCCTGAAATGGATCCGGCTTCAATTATTGAATGGAGCCACCGATTCGCAAGCGGGATCTCTATTATCCTTGTGTTAAGCCTTGCGTTTTGGTCATGGAGAACAATCACGCCGATTTTCCGTGAAACAACGTTTCTCGCGATCATGTCTATTATCTTTTTATTTTTACAGGCATTGCTTGGCGCATTGGCTGTCGTATTCGGTTCAAATGCGCTGATTATGGCGCTTCACTTTGGCATTTCATTGATTTCTTTTGCTTCAGTGCTCATTTTGACATTGCTCATATTTGAAGCAGATAAATCAGTTAGAAAACTAATTATGCCGCTTCAAATCGGCAAAAAAATGCAATTTCACATGATAGGGATTTTAATATATTCCTATATCGTTGTGTATACAGGCGCATATGTAAGACATACTGAATCAAGTCTGGCATGTCCTGATGTTCCGTTATGCAGTCCGCTGAACAATGGACTGCCGACTCAATTCCATGAATGGGTGCAGATGGGCCACAGAGCAGCAGCCTTGCTGTTGTTTGTATGGATTATTGTAGCGGCTGTTCATGCTATCACTTCCTATAAAGATCAAAAGCAGATCTTTTGGGGATGGATCTCATGTCTAGTTTTTATTACATTACAGGCGCTGTCCGGTATTATGATTGTATACTCTGAAATGGCCCTGGGCTTTGCACTTGCCCACTCGTTCTTTATTGCCTGCCTGTTTGGCATTCTATGCTACTTCTTATTATTGATTGCACGCTTCCGTTATGAATCAAGACAATCATAATAACTCTAGACCAAAGCTTTCTGCGCTTTGGTCTTTTTTGTCTCCTGTTTTTTCCCGCTTCATACGTATCACAAAGACCTCCGCTGGACTTGATGATCATTGAGCGGCTCGCTGCGCTCCGTATTTTTTGTCATCGGATCCACATCACAGCCTGCAAAGCGTAAGCATTGCTTCATGATAAAAAATGTGCATAAAGAGCCATTTTGGCCATACTTCATATAAAAAACAGGATCGTGCCTTAAAGAAAAACATTTATGGCTCATATCTGAGAGTTTGGGAGCAGATAAGCCTGTTTTTGTTTTAAATATGTAATGGCTTGTGACAGTGCTGTATTGTCTTCTAGACTCATAATTTTCATTTCCTACGATTTTCCCCTAAAAAAACAAGAGTGTATATCAAACGATATACACTCCAGTTTATTATGTTTATTCAATTTCGAGAAGCAGATCTCCCGTTTGGATCGGCTCGCCATTTTTCACATGAACCTGCTTGATTGTTCCTGAGAAAGGTGCCTGAACCGTTGTTTCCATTTTCATCGCTTCATTGATCATCAAATGATCACCTTTATTGACTTTTGTACCTGCTTCAGTCAATACCTTAATAACCGTTCCAGGCATAGAGGCTGCGATGTGGCTTGGGTTTGTCCGGTCCGCTTTCAGTCTTTCCTGAACGGAAGACTTAATGCTTTCATCTTTGATGACAACTTCACGCGGCTGTCCGTTCAGTTCGAAATAAATGACGCGAGTGGCATCAGGCTGAGGCTCACCGATTGAAATCAACTTAACGATCAGCGTTTTTCCGCGCTCAATTTCCACTTCTATTTCTTCACCTAATGTCATGCCATAGAAAAATGTCGGCGTATCTAATACCGAAATGTCTCCATAGCTTTCAGCCGTTTTCACATAATCAGAGAAGACTTTAGGATAAAGGGCATACGCCACAGCATCTTGATCTGAAATCTCCAAGTTATGCTGCTCTTTAAATTCCTGTTTGATCGCTTCAAAGGATACCGGCTCAAGCAGTTCTCCCGGTCTGACCGTAATCGGCTCCTGTCCTTTTAAGATCAGCTTTTGTAGTTTTTCCGGGAATCCGCCATGAGGCTGGCCGATGTTTCCTTTGAAAAGCTCCACAACAGAATCAGGGAAATCTAATTGTTCGCCTTTTTCGTATACGTCCTTTTCAGTCAGATTGTTTTGCACCATGTAGAGCGCCATATCTCCGACTACTTTAGAGGAAGGTGTGACCTTCACGATGTCGCCGAACATATCGTTGACGCGTCTGTACATTTCTTTGACTTCATTCCAGCGGTCGCCTAGGCCTACTCCCTTCGCCTGCTGCTGCAAGTTGCTGTATTGGCCTCCAGGCATTTCATGCTCATAAATTTCAGTATGCGGAGACTTCATTCCGCTTTCAAATTCGCTATAATATTTACGAACTGACTCCCAATATTGGGACAGCATTTCAACGTTTTGGACATTCATTTCCGGACGGCGGGCGTGACCTTCCATCGCATGATAAAATCCGCTCGCGCTTGGCTGAGACGTTAATCCTGCCATTGAGCTGACCGCCACGTCTATGATATCAACGCCAGCTTCAACAGCTTTCGCATACATATAAATACCGTTTCCGCTCGTATCATGCGTATGGAGGTGAACCGGGATGTCGATCGTCTCTTTCAAAGCAGAAACGAGTTCATATGCAGCCTGCGGTTTTAACAGCCCTGCCATATCTTTAATTCCGAGAATATGGGCTCCGGCAGCCTCAAGCTCCTTCGCCATCGACGTATAATAAGCAAGATCATATTTCGTACGGTTCTTGTCAAGGATATCTCCCGTGTAACATATCGCTGCTTCTGCCACTTTGCCGGTATCCCGAACGGCATCAATGGCTAATGTCATCCCTTTTACCCAGTTTAAGCTGTCGAAAATACGGAACACATCAATACCGGATTGAGCAGATTGCTTCACAAATTCTTTAATCACATTATCCGGATAATTCGTGTAGCCGACCGCGTTTGATGAACGAAGCAGCATTTGGAATAAGGTATTCGGCACTTCTTTGCGAAGCTCCTCCAAACGTTTCCACGGATCTTCTTTCAGGAAGCGGTAGGCTACATCGAAGGTCGCGCCTCCCCACATTTCCATACTGAATAGCTCAGGCCATAACGCAGCCGTCGGATTCGCGATTTTTTTCAAATCATGCGATCTGAATCTCGTCGCCAATAAGGATTGGTGAGCATCTCTGAATGTCGTATCAGTTAAAAGGACAGATTTCTGTTCCTTAACCCAATTTGCAAGCCCTTCAGCACCTTTTTCATCAAGAATTTGCTTTGTTCCTCTGGCAGGCTGCTGATCGATGTCTACTTTTATGTTTATCGGTTTGTCAAACGCAGGTTTTTCTTTTTTCCCGATTCCAGGGAAGCCGTTCACTGTCACATTGCCTATGTAAGTGAGCATTTTTGTTCCGCGGTCTTTCTGTCTAGGGAAAATAAATAATTCAGGTGTTGTATCAATGAAAGACGTATCATATTGCCCTGTCAGGAACTTCTCATGCTTTGCAACGTTCTCAAGAAACGGAATGTTTGTTTTAATGCCTCTGATTCTAAACTCCTGAAGGTTTCGGACCATTTTGGCCGCCGCCTGTTCAAACGTTAAAGCCCAAGTTGAAAGCTTAACGAGAAGTGAATCATAATATGGCGTAATCACGGCGCCTTGGAAGCTGTTTCCGGTATCAAGACGGACTCCAAAACCGCCACCTGAGCGGTAAGCCATGATTTTTCCTGTATCAGGCATGAAATCATTTTGCGGATCCTCTGTCGTTACCCGTGACTGAATGGCATAGCCGATTGTAGAAATGTCCTTTTGCTCAGGAATATTTACTTTATTGCTGTGAAGGCCGTGCCCTTGGGCAACAAGGATCTGTGTTTGAACGATATCGACACCTGTAATCATTTCTGTAATTGTGTGTTCAACTTGTACGCGAGGGTTTACTTCAATAAAGTAAAATTCGTTGTTTGCAACAAGGAACTCTACCGTACCCGCGTTAATATAGTTTACATTTTTCGCAAGCGCAACTGCTGCTTCACAAATTTGGTTTCTTAATTCAGGTGATAGAGAGACACTCGGCGCCACTTCAATGACTTTTTGGTGGCGTCTTTGAACAGAACAGTCCCTCTCAAAAAGGTGAACAACATTGCCCTGCTTGTCACCAATCACCTGAACCTCAATATGTTTTGGATTTTCAATCAATTTTTCTACATACACTTCATCATTGCCAAAGGCTGCTTTTGCCTCTGATTTTGCACGCTCATATGCTTCTTTCACTTCACTTTCAGATCTGACAATCCGCATACCGCGTCCGCCGCCGCCCAGTGAAGCTTTAATGATAATCGGATAACCATTCGTTTGCCCAAATTGTTCGACTGCTTCAAGCGTTTCTGCAGGGCCGTCGCTTCCGGGAATCACAGGGATTCCAGCTTTTTCTGCCTGCTCACGCGCTTTTACCTTGTCACCAAACATATCTAGATGTTCGGATTTTGGACCAATGAATACGATGCCTTCTTCTTCACATCGCTTCGCAAAATGGATATTTTCAGACAAGAAACCGTATCCCGGATGAATCGCATCCACTTTGTTTCTTTTCGCAATATCAATGATTCCTTCAATATCCAAATAAGCATCAATCGGTTTCTTCCCTTCACCGACCAGGTATGCTTCATCCGCTTTGTACCGATGGTAGGAACCGGAATCTTCTTTTGAATAGACCGCAACTGTACGAATATTCAACTCGGTGCACGCCCGAAATATTCGGATTGCAATTTCTCCCCTGTTTGCTACTAATACTTTTTGTATTAATTGCTGTGACAAACTTTTCTCCCCCTTACCCGAATGGAATATAATCTATCATAGCGGAATCCCCTTCCCCTGTACACACTTGTTTTTTTACAGATAAGCAGTTTTTTTGGTCTGTTTCTTTTTCATTCCCTTCGGCGCCAAGGGCTCTCTCTTTTTTTTATTCTCTGAATATTTCACAAACATACTGATATTTGCTAATATCCCCATACTCGCCAGCAGCAGCACCAAAGAAGAGCCCCCGTAACTGATAAATGGCAGCGTAACCCCTGTAATCGGAATTAATCCGCTTACTCCGCCAAGGTTAATAAACGATTGTATGGCAATCATACTCGAAATGCCGATCGCTAGAAGACTCCCAAACGGATCCTCGCATTTTCTGGCTATATAAAACCCTTTTATGACGATAAAGCCCAAAAGAAAAATCACAAATAATACCCCAAAAATACCTAGTTCTTCAGCAATAACAGCCATAATAAAGTCAGTGTGTGATTCAGGCAGATATCCATATTTTTGAATACCTTCACCGAGCCCAAGACCGAAAATGCCGCCTGAGCCGATCGCATAGTAAGAATTGATCACTTGTAAACCTGATGAATTTGCATACTTAAATGGGTCTTCAAGACTCTCAAAACGTGCCAAACGACCTTCAGTTAAAATTTTGTCCTGATTTAAATAGATAATTGGGCTGATTAAAATTAAAACAATTCCGCCCAGCAAAACAAGCCTCATCAGTGTCTTTCCACTGAAACCGGAGCACAAAATCATGCACGTCGCAATCAGCCCTATAATCATGGCTGTACCGAAATCTGGCTGCATGGCAATTAAACTGCAAATTACAAGCGTCATGACTACCGGAGGAGCGACTCCCGTTAACAGATGGTCGATATAACTTTGTTTTTTGGCATATACGGCTGCAAGGTATAAAATCACTGCAAGTTTAACAAACTCCCCCGGCTGGATACTCATTCCGCCGATTTTAAACCAGCTTTGCGCGTTTCCGGCAACATGACCGAATACAAACAGCGAGATAAGCGCAAGAACAGAAACAAGCAGTATTGCCTTCTGAAACTTTTGATGAGCCAGTGCTTTGTAAGGAAACACAGCCATGAGAATAAAAAGAGCGCCACCTGCAATTAAAGCAAACAGCTGCCGCATGAAGAAAAAATTACTGCTTACGTTATATCGTGAAACAGCCGTAATCATGCTTGAACTGTATACCATCACTAAACCGAATCCGCATAGTAAAACAATTGCGAATATCAGTGAGTAATCATAAGATTTGAGCATTTTTTTTAACATAACATCCTCTTCCCTGCTTCTAGCTTCCAATATCTATGGTTTTATGTATTTATCTTTTTTATTTTACTACAATTTATCAAATGAGACGAAGAATCTCTATACGATTCGGAAGGAATGTGTAAAAAAAGACCGTCTTTAGTGAGAGAAAATTAGCGGTTATAAAAAAACCCAAACTGTTAATAAGTTTGAGTTTTATCATTTATTTACCTGTAAACGCGTCATGCAAAGCAGACAATTCGCGCTCCAATGTGTATAAAAGGTCTTTACCGTCTTTTTCATCAACCAATCCCAGGCGGACAGCAAAATCGATTTCCCTCGAAAGCCCGAACATTTGAGTATCTAAAACCTCTTCATATAGAGGACATTGAGGCATCGTTAAGTTATCCATTTGTACTCGGATCAGCTTCAAAATCTTCTCAGCGTCTACTTTTAAGAGTTCAAAAGCTTTTTGCCGATGGTCTACTATCATCTCTGAAGCCAAAAGTATCCCTCCGTTCCCCAGGCGAGTACCTAATTCTTCTATTTATCATAAAGGGTATCAGCAGAAAATGCAAGAGGATTTAAGCAGATGACATAAATTAAAAAATACTCAGCCTGTACATCTCAGACATTATTTCCAAAAGCTTTATACCTGCAATGCTGTTCCCTTTTTCATCCAATGCCGGACCAAAAATGCCGATCCCGAAATCGTAGGGTGAAAGGCCCATAATCCCTCCGGATACGCCGCTTTTTGCAGGAATCCCGACCTTAATTGCAAATTCCCCGCTAGCATTGTACATTCCGCACGTCACCATAAATGTTTTGCAAATTCTGGCGACATCTTTTGGAATGATTTGCTCCCCAGTCTCAGGTTGTCTGCCGTTCAGCGCAAATACAGATCCGATTTTCGCCAAATCGAGACTGTTCATCTCAATTGCGCATTGCTTCGTGTATAAATCCATTACCGCTTCTACATCATCCTCAAAAATGCTGTACTGCTTCATATAATAACACATTGCCCGATTTATCATTGATGTGCTGTATTCGGATTCAGCCACTTCCCGGCAGTAAGTAATCTCTTGGTTGTTTGTCAGCCTTCTGATAAAAGAAAGTAAATAATCAAGTCTCTCTTTCACCGTTTCCCCTCTAATCAAGCTTGTCACTACCAAAGCCCCGGCATTGATCATAGGGTTTAACGGCTTGCTCGGATTCACTGTTTCCAGCTTGATAATAGAATTAAACGGATCACCAGTCGGCTCCTGTCCAACATAGCTGAAGACCTTACCTTTGCCGTATTCCATTAGTACCAAAGCAAGTGAGAGGACTTTCGATATACTTTGAAGTGTGAATGTTTTTTCTACGTCACCTGCTGACAGACAAATATTATTGGAATAATAAATCGCCACTGATAGATCGTGTTTATTGGCTTTTGCCAAGGCGGGAATATAGCTGGCTACCTCCCCCTTGTCCGTCACCTTTTTCGCCTCTTTCACTAAAGCTTCAAGCTCATCATTATGCCGGCATACCATGCAACCACCCTCGCTCCCTGAGCATTTCAATACACATAATTTGTACACAAAGTGACAATTCATGCGAAAACTTTTATAATTTTGAGAGAAGGGGGTTATATCATGAGTGTTATACAAGTAAAAGGCAATGTTACATATCCGATCACCATTGATCCAAGCGTATGGATTTTTGATGATCGCAAATTTTCGTTTGACCGCAAAGGGGACAGTCAAGACTCACATTTACAATCAGCCGGGGATAAATCCGATCTTGATCCTGAACGCGTTATCAGAGAAGGACGAATTGCGCCGCCGACATTAAAGACAGAAAAACAATACGAGAGGCAAAAACTGATGAACGGCAGTTTTGCAATGAAACTTGGGACTGTGCTGAAAAATGCCGAGCCGCTCAGTTCTGCGGCACAATGCGTATTTGTCACAAGTTCGGGAAAGGCCGCCGTTCCTCTGGAAACCGCTCTAAACAGTATTGTCCATTTCAGTGAGGCGGGCAAGCCGATTCAAGAAGGCGGCCCCGTTCATATTTACTTTGAAGATCCAGTTGATCACAAACAGCCGATCACCGATATAAAAGAAATCGAAATCATTTAGTGTTACAGCAAGTCAGCGGCAAGCTGGGCGAGGCCTGATCTCTCACCTTTTAACAGCTTCACGCTGCCTGATATGGGTTGTCCTTTAAACCGCTCAACCACATAGGCTAAACCATTATTCAGACTGTCTAAATATGGGTGATCAATTTGTTCGGGATCGCCCATTAAGACAATTTTACTCCCCTCACCGACCCTCGTCAGCAGTGTTTTCACCTCATGCCTGGTCAAATTTTGCGCTTCGTCAATAATAATAAATTGGTCTGGAATGCTTCTCCCCCTGATATAAGTCAGCGCCTCTACCTGAATTGAGCCAATACCCGCCAGAATGGCCTCAAGCTCCCCCGGTTTTTTCGCATTAAATAGAAATTCCAAATTGTCAAAAATCGGCTGCATCCAAGGCTTTAGCTTTTCCTCTTTTTCGCCCGGCAAGTACCCAATATCTTTGCCCACAGGAACAATAGGCCTCGCCACGACCAGCTTTTTGTATATTCCTAGGTCTTCTGTCTGTAATAGTCCCGCCGCCAATGCTAAAAGCGTCTTGCCGGTTCCGGCTTTTCCGATCAGGGTGACAAGCGGAATATCTTCACGCAGTAAAAGCTCTAATGCCATTGTCTGCTGTACATTTTTCGGTCTGATTCCCCAAATATGTTCATCATCAAATACGAGTCTTTTTAATACCGTGCCGGTTTTATCTGCAATTCCGACTGCCGAGGAGGATCCTCCCAGTTCATCCTTCATTAATGCGAATTGATTCGGGTAAAACGTATGCTGTTTTATATCATTTACTGAAATTTGATTTTTCCCGTAAAAAGAGCTGAACAGCTGCTGGCTGATATATAAATCCTTATAGCCGCTGTACATTTCATCATTGTCCACAACCCGGTCATTTAAGAAATCCTCGGCGAGCAGTCCGATCGCGTCCGCTTTCACTCTGACAAGTACGTCCTTGCTGACAAGGATAACCGGCCTGCCATTTTCCTTCGTTTCTTCCTCGAGGCTTAAGTTTTTCGCAACGGCTAATATGCGATTATCGTTCGTCTTTTCAATAAAAATCTCTTGAAGTTGGTGAAACGAACGATGATTTAGTTCAATTCTCAGTGTGCCGCCCGTGTCGAGCGGAACATGCTCATGCAGCCTGCCCTTTTGCCTTAGCGCATCGATCAGCTTAGATACATGCCTTGCATTCCTTCCAACTTCGTCCATATACCGTTTCTTTGAATCAACCTCTTCTAATACGACAGCAGGGATGACAACCTCATTTTCTTCAAAAGAAAATATCGCGTTAGGATCCTGTAATAACACATTCGTATCTAACACATAAATTTTACTCAAGTCTCAGCCTCCTGATATAAGGGTCAATGTTCTTCCTGCTTCTCTTACGATGAAAAAAGGTGAATGCCTGCTAAAATATATGTTTTTGTGCATAAAGATAGAAGGTTAATTCAACAATAAAATTAATGAATGCATTTCAAGGAGGGAACCCGCAAGTGCGAATTCTTTTCATTCTCATACAGCTGACACTTATCCTGTCCGCATGTGCCTATCAACAAGGAAAACAGGATCAGGATGTTGAAAAAGAATCAACAAGACAGCAGGAAACCAAACCGATTCACGTAAAGGACACAACTCAGGAGACAAAAGACAATGGAACAAGAACGGACATTGCCAAGCATCTTGTCAGCGTTGCTGAAAAAATTCCAGATGTCAAGGATGCAACAGCCGTTGTGCTAGGGGGTTATGCCGTTGTTGGGATTGATGTCGATGATAATTTGGACAGAAGCAAAGTGGAAACGATTAAATATTCTGTGGCACAGGCTCTAAAAAATGATCGATATGGCGCCAACGCAGTTGTCATCGCTGACCCAGATACGGTCAGCCGCCTAAATGAAATGAGCAGAGAAATCAGTAAAGGCCGTCCGGTAACAGGCATACTAGATGAATTAGCTGCGATTGTCGGCCGAGTGCTTCCGGAAGTGCCTAACGATGTGATTGACAATGAAGACGAGCCGCAAACAAAGCAGCAAAATGACCAATTAAACAGAAATCAGCAGCAGGAAATGGAACAGGAGCAAAACGATCAATCTGATCATCATATGAAAAAGAATACCAATAATTAAGCTATAGCCTCGTGCTTTAGCTTTTTCTTATTTTGGACAGCTTCTGATCCGTGCTATAATACATGTTAGTGAAAGAGGTGATATGATGAGGGTCCAATGTTCTATTTGCGAAAAAATTGAAACAATTGATGATGATACCCTGATCGCGAAACGGCTTCGAAACCGCCCAATCCATACATATATGTGCCAGGAATGCCACGACCGGATCGCCCAAAAAACAGAAGAACGACTGAAAACGGGAAAATTCACTTTTCACCCGGGACAGCCAAAAAAAGAAAAAGTCAAAAAATAACGCAATCGCTTTCATACACAACACAAAAAAGACTCAGCTTCTCAGCTGAGTCTTTTTATGATTTTGCAGACTGTCCCTTTTTCGACTGATACAGCCGAATTTTGTAAATGATTAAAATCAGCGCAGCGACGATCAATCCCTCTGCCACGGGCAAAAACACTCCTAAAAAGGTCAAAACAGTGCAGCCCAAAGCCAGAAATACATACACCACTGCTGATTTTAATACCGGAAGCCGTTTAGCAAATCCAAGCTTAAATACAATAACGGCCAACACAAAAATCGTGCCGTACAGCAGCCACATGCCTGCCGCAGGCTGCCGGTCTACTTGATATAGAGCGGCGAAGAACGACAGGCGTTCACTTACGTCATTCAAAAAGATTCCCTCCCCTGCAAAGTGCGGGTTCTATCTTTTCAAATTCTGCAAGTGATTAAGACAATCCTGCTGTTTTTTTCTTTTTAGCCGCTTTTTCACGTTCGTTTTTATTGAGGATTTTCTTTCTTAAACGGATAGATTCAGGAGTTACTTCACAGTATTCATCTTCGTTTAAGTACTCCAGAGATTCCTCAAGAGACATGATGCGCGCTTTTTTAATTGTAGTTGTCTGGTCCTTTGTTGCAGAGCGGACGTTCGTCTGCTGTTTCATTTTGCTGACGTTAACCACAAGGTCGTTGTCACGGTTATGCTCTCCAACGATCATTCCTTCGTATACTTCAGTACCCGGCTCAACGAAAATGACACCGCGGTCTTCAATTCCTTGAATTCCATAAGATGTCGCTTTTCCGTTTTCCATTGATACAAGCACACCCTGGCGGCGTCCGCCGACTTGGCCCGCCTGCATCGGCTGGTAGCTGTCAAATGTATGGTTCAGAATACCGAATCCGCGTGTTAATGATAGGAACTCTGTAGAGTAACCGATCAATCCGCGGGAAGGAACTGTAAAGATAAGACGAACTTGGCCGTTTCCATTGTTGATCATATCAATCATTTCGCCTTTGCGGGCACCCATTGATTCCATAACTGAGCCTGTATGCTCTTCCGGAACATCGATTTGTACACGCTCAACAGGCTCACAGCGTACGCCGTCGATTTCTTTGATGATAACTTCAGGTTTTGAAACTTGAAGCTCATAGCCTTCACGGCGCATATTTTCAATTAAAATTGACAAGTGCAGCTCACCGCGTCCGGAAACAACCCAAGCATCAGGAGAAGCTGTTGGCTCAACACGCAAGCTCACATCCGTCTGAAGCTGAGAGTGAAGACGCTCCTCGATTTTGCGGGCCGTTACATATTTGCCTTCACGTCCTGCAAACGGACTGTTATTCACGACAAATGTCATTTGAAGTGTCGGCTCATCAATGCGAAGCACTGGAAGCGGATCTTGATGGTCTACAGGACATACCGTTTCACCAACGTTAATATCTTCCATGCCGGAAACCGCTACAAGGTCTCCTGCTTTTGCTTCTTCAATTTCCACACGCTTTAAGCCTTGGAAACCGAAAATCTTTGTTACACGGAATGACTTAGCCGTTCCGTCAAGCTTCATAAGAGAAACCTGCTGACCGACTTTCATTGTCCCGCGGAATACGCGGCCGATTCCGATACGGCCTACATAGTCGTTGTAGTCAAGAAGGGCAACTTGGAATTGAAGCGGCTCATCTGCATTTTCAACAGGTGCCGGAACATGCTGAATAATGGTTTCATATAAAGCTTCCATGTTTTCATCTTGCTGTTTCGGATCAAGACTCGCTGTTCCATTAATTGCGGAAGCATACACCACTGGGAACTCGAGCTGCTCTTCATTGGCATCAAGCTCAATAAACAGATCAAGAACCTCATCAATCACTTCCTCAGGACGAGCAAAGTCACGGTCAATTTTGTTTACAACAACAACCGGGTTCAGATTTTGCTCAAGAGCTTTTTTCAGAACGAAACGAGTTTGAGGCATGCAGCCTTCATATGCGTCAACGACAAGCAGTACACCGTCAACCATTTTCATAATCCGTTCTACTTCTCCCCCAAAGTCTGCGTGTCCAGGGGTATCCAAAATATTAATGCGCGTATCTTTATAGTTAATCGCAGTATTCTTCGCCAAAATTGTAATGCCGCGTTCGCGTTCAAGATCATTAGAGTCCATTGCGCGTTCAGCAACCTGTTCGTTGGCACGGAACGTACCAGCCTGGTGTAAAAGCTGATCGACTAAAGTCGTTTTCCCATGGTCAACGTGGGCAATAATCGCGATGTTGCGAAGATCATTTCGAAGTTTCACTTTTTCATCTCCTAAAAAAATTAGATAACTTTCATATTATACCACACATCCTCTTTAAAAGCGTCACGTTTTTCTGTAAACTTATGATAAGACGTAAAAGGGGATGGAAATATGAAAAAAATGAATTGGCTTCTATTATTATTTGCATTTGCAGCGGTTTTCAGCATAATGCTGATCGGCGTCTTTATCGCTGAAAAGAGCGCTGCAGGCATTATCGCCAGCATTGTGCTTGTTTGCGCCGTAATGGGCGGCGGTTTTACATTAAAAAAGAAAATGCGCGAGCAAGGCTTGCTTGATTAAAAGCATTGCCCGTCTGGAGACATTGTAATCAAAAAACACCGCAAAGAAAGCGGTGTTTTTCATTTGATTAAGTCTTATCTCCCCTGTTTCTTAGTCAGGAAGATGCAAAACAGCATTCATACATAGACAATTGTTCTAATGATGACACATGCGATCGGCAAAAAGTAGTTCGGTAACGATATACATAAAATACCATAAAACCTATTTTTTCGACGCCAATCTCTCTCTATAATGGAATTCGTAGCACAATTCACAAAAGGGAGAGAAGAAACATGAAGAAAACATTTGTAAAAAAAGCAATGCTAACGACTGCCGCAATAACTTCAGCTGCTCTATTTGCGTTCGGCCCTGATGCAGCCAGCGCAAAAACTCTAGGTGATAACACGTCTGTCCATGTTCAGCACCAGACAATCACAAACGAAGATCTCAATGCATTCATTGATATACTAAATCAATGTATATACAAACAAGACGGTGTATATTATTTTGACAGCGAAAAAGCTGTCGAGCTAGGAATGACAAAAGAAGAGGCTCAAGTAATCGCATCATTATGGGAGTCAACATCAGAATTTTTCAACATCGTTTCACAATGTGTGTATGTCGAAGATGGGCAATATAAATTCGATACAGAAAAAGCAGTAGAACTTGGCTTCACAGAAAAAGAGGCACTCGCTCTTGAACAATTTTTATCCGCTGTTTCCCTAAAGATTCACATTCTTCAAGAAGCAATTGTATTACAAGACGATGTATACAGCTATGATAAAGATGCAGCGGTACAAGCAGGCGCGACACCTCTACAAGCTGACGTTTATGAAAAACTTTTCAGTGCGCTGTCACAAGAACAGCTTGCCGCGATTTACGATATGCTTCACCCCCAGGCTTAATGTAAAAAAGCGCTTGCCCGATTTCGGCAAGCGCTTTTCTTTATATCAGCAATTTGATGATCAGCATCATGGCAACTGCCGCTCCAAACCAACAGGCAGCTTTAACGATTAGCAAACCGTAGTACCTCTGCTTGAACCGCATTTCTTCTTCCGGCAGAAAAGCTTCCTCAACGGCCTGTCCACCTTCCAATTCAAAAGGCTCAGCCATCACGTCATACATTTCTCTGCAGTTGCTGCAGGTCTTTAAATGTTCTTCAATGACGTGTTCCGTTTCACTTTTACAATATTCTTCAAGATACAGAGGGAGCAGGTCTCTTACTAGAAAGCAGGTCATATCCGCTCCTCCTCTCTTCTTTTCGTCATGTTTTTCTTTAGCTCTAATCTAGCCCGGTGAAGTGTGGTTTTCACCTTTGAAGGACTCCACCCTAATATCTCAGCGATTTCTTCATAAGAGAGCTCTTGAAATTCTCTTAAAATCAAAACCGATTGATGCTGATCCTTTAACTGGAGAAGCTCCTGCCTCAGCATTTCGCTTTTTACCGCCCTTGACAGATACTGTTCAGGCTGCTCGTAAGTTGTTTGCGTTAATCCTTCATTCTTGCTGATATCACTAAATTGGTATTTGACATCCCTGCGGTACCAATTGATGAAGGTGTGATGTGCAATTGTGTAAAGCCACGTTCTGATGGAAGAATGCCCCCTAAACGAAGCCAGGCCGTTAAGAGCTTTCACAAACGTGTCCTGTGCTAAGTCCTTGGCTGTTTCAAGGTGGTGAGTCCTTCTGAATAAATAATTTAGAATTTCTTGGTAATACTGTCGATACAAATCCTCAATAGAATCCCCATGTCTCATTAAAAGTAAAACCACACCGTCATCCAAATGGCCAATAAAATGAAACAGATATACATGGAAGACAGGCATACTTTCATATGTCTGATTTGGCTCTCTTCTTCAGCACCCGGGCTTCTCTCTGAACAAGATTCACTCTTTAACCCTTGCGCATTCTTTCGAAATAACAGTTCGTGCTGTTTCATCCATTCCATTGATTTATCCTCTAACTCTCCTTCTTTATATAGGTCATATAAATCTAAAAATACAGACTCTTTTTCTTTATGATTCATAAAGACTTTTCACCTCTTGTGTTTCTCCATCCACCACATAGGCATCGTGGCGATTAGAACCAAACGGCTGAATAATGATCAGCCATGCATAATAGCGTTCATTTCCTCTTTGAGCGATGATCGGACGCATTCGTTTTTTGTATATAACATCCTGGTATGCAGAAGCTACTTTTTCATAAGCCAATTTTCCATTACTGTACGTGTACGGGAATGACTTATCGAGTGTATCGCTGTAAACATAAACGTTTAGCTGCCCTTGATCTTCAAAAAACTCATACGTATGAGAGGAATCAGAATACACCGTCTTATCACTATGCCGGCTCTTTATCTTTATTTCTGATACATCAGCATCGAAGACCGATAATATTTGCCGCTGTAGCTGGTTGTTTGTCAGTGGAATATTCTTTTTCATTGGAAGCGAAATACTTTGTAAACTGCCGGATTCACTTTCAAATTCCACAACAATTCCGTCTTTTGTTTCAACATGCACTAAACCTCCAAGCAGGCCGTTGCTTTCAACATCTGTAATCTGATAAGGCTGTTTCGGTATGTTTAAAGCTGTAAACATTTTCTTCATTTTGCCTTGTATGTCTTGTTCTGTGATATGAACATGCAGGAGAGAATCAAGCTGATAAATAGAAGGGTCTTCACTAAAGCTCATTAAGGTTTCCTTTTCCCAATAAAATACCGTTCCATCATCATGATCTTTTTTATGAAGTTGATTTTTCAGAAATATACGAACGGCTGTCTGGCCGTCTTCTTTAGATACCTTTGTTTCGATATGTTCTTTATTTAATACACGTCCATGTTGCTCAAGGAAAGCGATGGACTTCCGTACGTACTCCTGATCAGCCAGCGTTTTCCCTTTCGGCTTTTTCAAGTACTGATAATCGCGAATCATCTGGGATACTTCATCGACGTCTGCCTCATAGCTCATGCTTTCAAATGAGTAGAAATAATGCACATCCATGTTTGTATCGTGCAAATACAATGTCTCATCAGTAGGAAAAAATGACCTTAGAATCTTTTCCGCTTTATCAGATGAAATGTGCTCTCCTACAAAATGGAATGAGTCATGAACATTTGCTGGTTTTGATACAGCAAAGGCAGCCGTTCCTATGTTATATATCGGATTTAAGAGCGAGACAAAAAACACAATAACAGTCATCGTCAGCCACTTATTCACACGCACATAAACTTTGCCTGACTTTTGGAACAAATGATAGCTCATCAAAAATCCAGCCATTGTTAAATAAATCGTAAACGGCATTACTGCACCATAGTCTATGGAGATTTGCCCGGAAAATGGGACAAGCAGCAAGACAAGCAGTCCGATAATCAGCGTATAAAATAACCCTAGTAAAACCTTATTTGTTCTCCAATACAGCTTGAAAAACAGTACATTCAAAACAATAGGTAAAGTGATGATGAGGAACAGAAACACAAATTCAATCGGCTCGACCCCATCAGGATACTCCTTCCAATACGAAAAGAAACTGAATATCATTTGTACGATCGGCAAACTGACAACGGCAAGATCGAACGTATAAAACATGCCCTTTCCGCTATGATCACGAGGCATCAGCATATAGTGAAAAGCCGTCAGCAGCACATACCCGTATAACAAAAAATGCACCAGCGGCAGCAGTTCATTGCCGTCCTCTCTTAAGTAAGCGCTGGTAAAGTTTGTAGCCTGCACCTGATGAATGAGTTCAACAGACACCCCAGCCAGCAACACAATCCGCAATAAGACACCTGCCAAGAACATCATGCGGTACCGGTTTATTTTAGGATGACGCCCCAATAGATATAAACCCGCCAGAACAACTATTGACCATTGAATCAGCAAGGTGCTTTGTCTGCTTAAGATAAAATAACGTTCAAAATGCAATACATAATGACTGAATAACTCCAACACGAACAACAATCCTTTACTTCTTATTAAGGCCTCATTCAGTTAGACAGCCGGCTTTTCAAAAAGTTTCAATAAAAACAAACATGTCTTACCTTTCCCTTGTTATGTAAATAGACAGAACACTTGCAATGAGCCATCACATGACACTTGACTCACCTTGATATTATTCAACAAAAATAAACACAGGACAATTCTATCAATTTTGTCTAGTTTTGTTAGTTTTTGTTGAGTATTCGAGAATGCTAGCTTAATATAACAACATAAAGATTTTTCAGTATTTTCAAAAAGGGGGATTTATTGTGGGTTTAGGTAAGAAATTGTCTGTTGCTGTCGCTGCATCGTTTATGAGTTTGTCAATCAGCCTTCCTGGTGTTCAGGCTGCTGAAAGTCATCAGCTTAAAGAGAATCAAACAAATTTTCTCTCCAAAAACGCGATTGCGCAGTCAGAGCTCTCTGCACCAACTGACAAGGCTGTCAAACAGTTTTTGAAAAAGAACAGCAACATTTTCAAAGGTGATCCCGCCAAAAGGCTGAAGCTTGTTGAAAGCACGACTGATGACCTTGGGTACAAGCACTTTCGATATGCACCTGTGGTTAACGGAGTGCCTATTAAAGATTCACAGGTAATCGTTCACGTTGATAAATCCGATAATGTCTATGCGGTCAATGGAGAATTACACAATCAATCTGCTGCAAAAACAGAAAACAGCCAAAAAGTCTCTGCTGAAAAAGCGCTGGCACTCGCTTTCAAAGCCATCGGCAAATCACCAGACGCTGTATCTAACGGAAAGGCCAAAAACAGCAATAAAGCCGAATTAAAAGCTGTAGAAACAAAGGACGGCAGCTATCGTCTTGCTTATGACGTGACGATTCGCTATATTGAACCTGAACCTGCCAACTGGGAAGTCTTAGTTGATGCTGAAACAGGCAGCATATTAAAACAGCAAAACAAAGTAGAACATGCTGCTGCCACTGGAAGCGGAACGACACTAAAGGGCGCAACTGTTCCTTTGAATATCTCTTATGAAAGCGGAAAATACGTACTAAGAGATCTTTCTAAACCAACAGGCACTCAAATCATTACATATGACTTACAAAACAGACAAAGCTTCCTTCCGGGAACGCTTGTCTCAAGTACAACAAATACATTCACATCTTCATCACAGCGGGCAGCCGTTGACGCCCACTATAATCTCGGTAAAGTGTACGATTATTTTTATACGACATTTAAACGGAACAGCTATGATAACAAAGGCAGTAAAATCGTTTCTTCCGTTCACTACGGCACTCGGTACAATAATGCTGCATGGACAGGAGACCAAATGATTTACGGTGACGGCGACGGTTCATTCTTCTCCCCGCTTTCAGGCTCATTAGATGTGACAGCGCATGAAATGACACATGGCGTCACTCAAGAAACGGCCAACCTGATTTATGAAAATCAGCCGGGGGCATTAAACGAATCTTTCTCTGACGTATTCGGTTATTTTAACGATACAGAAGATTGGGACATCGGTGAAGACATTACAGTCAGCCAGCCTGCTCTCCGCAGCTTGTCCAATCCGACAAAATACGGCCAGCCTGACAATTACGCCAATTACAGAAACCTCCCAAATACAGATGAAGGCGATTATGGCGGCGTACACACAAACAGCGGAATTCCAAACAAAGCCGCTTACAATACTATTACAAAGCTTGGTGTCTCTAAATCACAGCAAATCTATTACCGTGCGTTAACAACGTACCTCACGCCTTCTTCCACGTTCAAAGATGCCAAGGCAGCTCTTATTCAATCAGCCCGTGATCTGTACGGGTCAACTGATGCCGCTAAAGTGGAAGCAGCCTGGAATGCTGTTGGTTTGTAATGTTAAAAAAGCCTGAAATGTCTCAGGCTCAGGCTGTCGAGAAAATCTCGACAGCCTTTATTTTTCCCTTAAAATATCCATTCTCCTGTAATAAAATAAAAGAAAGACTTCAAAAGGACGGTGTCTTTCTTATGTTCCACACAAGAAATTCTTCTCAAAACGCAGCCGAATTTGTTCTTCTCGACCAA